>NZ_JBAFXA010000002.1:0-494564 GCF_036662815.1 Pelagibacterium mangrovi
TTGAGAGTGTGGGAAAGCAGGATCTCGGGAGCTTCGGTGTTCATGCCGCGTCCTCCGCTTCAGCACCGCCGAGCAGGTGCATATAGGCCTTCGCCGAAGTCATCTCGACGGTCGCTCTCGGCAGGTAGGGATAGATGGACAGGTCTAGCCTCGGCGGCCGACGCTCCACCCGGCACAGGATCAGATGCTTGACGGCGTCGAAGCCGATGGCGCCGAGCTGTAGGGCCTGCTTCACTGCCGCATGCAGGTCGGCAAGCTCGAAGCTTTCCAGCAGACGCAGGATTTGCACGTATTCCCGCCGGCCATGCTTGTTCATCCGCGCTTCTATGAGGCGGCGCAGCGTGGCGAATTCCTCGGGTAGGTCCCAGCCCTGGAGAGGCGCGGCCTGATCCAGCGAATTGATCTTCTGTTCGATCAGCGGCAGGTAATGCAGCGGATCGAAGACGACGTCTTCTCTATCCCAGCTTCGAGGGTGGCGGGCGATGATCTCGCCGCGGCAGCCGATCACCACTTCGTCGACATAGCCCCGGACCCAGACGTCCTGACGGCCATAGGCGACCGGGACGGAATAGTCGTTGGTCTTGTAGCGCACCAGAGACTGCCCCGTCACCTTGGCGCTGGCCTGATCACACGCATCGAAAGGCGAGGCAGGCAACGGGCGCATGGCGGCAAGATCGCGCTGCAGCCGTTCCCCGATCGTCTCGCTCTCACCGCGCAGCCTGTCGAGCTGGCGTTTGCGGCATTGTTCTTCCAACCAGGTGTTGAACGCAGCCCATGTCGCAAACTGCGGGATCGGAACCATGAAGTTGCGCCGCGCATAACCGACGAGACCTTCGACGCTTCCTTTATCATTGCCCTTGCCGGGACGGCCATAGCGGTCCCGGATCAGGTAATGGGACAGGAAACCGCTGAACAGCGTCGCCCGCTTGCGGGTGCCGTCGGCCAGGATCCTGGCCATCAGGCAGCGGTCATTGTCGTAGACGATCGATTGCGGCACGGCTCCGAAAAAGGCGAACGCATGGACGTGACCGTCGACCCAGGCCTCCGACACCGCCGCCGGATAGGCCCGCACATAGCAGCCGTCACTGTGCGGCAGGTCGAGCACGAAGAAGTGCGCCTTTTGCTCGACACCACCGATCACCACCATCGCCTCGCCAAAATCGGCCTGCGCGTGGCCGGGCGGATGCGCCAGCGGCACGAACACCTCCCGGCGACGCTGATCACGTTCGCGCATGTAATCCTTGATGATCGTATACCCGCCGGTGAACCCGCATTCGTCGCGAAGCCGGTCGAACACCCGCTTGGCCGTATGGCGCTGCTTGCGCGGGACCTTTACATCCTCTTCCAGCCATCGATCGATGGTCGAAACAAATGCATCGAGCTTCGGCCGCCGGATTGGTGACTGGCGTCGATAGCCCGGTGGGTCGAATACGACAGCATCTTGCGAACACTGTCGCGCGATATGTTGAAATGCTTCGCGGCCTGGCGCTGCGTCATCCCTTCCGAGCAGGCCAGACGGACCTTCAGATACAATTCCACGGTGTAGATCCCCGAACCCTCCTGCGCTCATTGCAGAAGGACAATAGGTGGACGACTTTTACGCCGCCCGAAGCGGGACTATCCCGCCGCTACCGTGGACGAATTTTGCACCGCCGATCCCAGACAAAAGCCTCACTCATCATCGACCAGCCTTTCCAGTTGCATGATCTGATGGCGCGATGGTGAAGGGCCAATCACGGCGATGATCTGCTCGACAGCTGTGTTGATGTTGATCGAAACATCCACCGTTACCTGCGAGGTAGCCGGTTTATCGTGACCGGCGATCCGGGCAAGGCTGTCGAGCGATTGTCGCAGCGCGTTCAACCCTTGCAGGGCCACGGCGAGGGACCCAGCATTCTGTGCTTGGCTGACAATCTCATCTATTCGCTTACGGAGGTCGCGATGGGCCTCGCCAAGCTCATCACGGGTTGGCAGCGATGCAAGGGCGACTTCGGCTCGACTTGCAGTCTTGGTGATTGTCGGGCCGGGGGCGATCCCGGCACAATTGGCTTTGTGACGACCAAGGCTCACAGGGGAAAGGCCATAGTCCATCGCCACCCGCTTGATAGGTTCGCCAGCGGCCAACCGTCTGTCGATGGCGGATCGATGGATATGCTGGCATGTGGTGCAGGGCCTGGCCATAATAGTAATGATATATCATATCATAACCGAAATGAACCGTTATCTGCGGCATAGTGGTTTTCCCGCGCGAGGAATGACCAACCCCAGGGTGGGCGGTGGGGCCCCAGCCAGATAGGGGTGGGGGTATGGCCCGGCGAATCGGCTGGATATCGCCCCAAGCCGATGGCCAACGTCCGCAAAATGAGGGCTGATGGGATTATCTGTCGGTCTCAACTAAGAGAATGAGAACGCAAGCCTTTCCTCATCGCACCATTAATCGGTTAGGTGGCGGGCTGACGGATTGATAAGAGATGAGGCGGTTATCAGGTAGTCGCTCTAAAGGCATGCCGGGCGCAGGGCAACTCCCACCGCCGCGCTTCCATATCGCTTCCAAAATGGAAAGCCTTGGAAGCACCACGCCCGAAGAAGTAGAAATAGCGCAGTAATTTCAAGTAGTTAAATGGCGCGCCGGTCAGAACAGATCAGCGAACATCTATATAGTTGAAATTGCTCGATAACTTGGCGTCATGAATGAGAGCTTCGTGCCCATTGTCGCCGTATATGGTATGGCCGGGAAGGGGCCGTTTGCTGTCGATCCGGTATTGGCAAAGAAACGAAGAAAGCCGACGTTCGGCATCCGACCCCCTATTAGACGTTGCCGCTGAATCGCATAGTCCCGGAAGCTGCCACTGGCAATAGGGTGCAAGCTCTGCTCGCCACCAGGTGATCTTTCTCTCGTAGGCACGGGCATTCCCGCGCATGTCGAGTGGTTGCCGTGACTAGTCCCCGTCTGGCCACCAGTGGTATTAAGCCTCTTCGTGAATCGAAGTGATGACATCATGAGAATTCACGATGTAGGTTTGTTTTTCAGATTCACCAACGCACGACGAGGCGTGATGCCCGTCACGCGACGGAATGCCACGCCAAAGGCGCTTTCCGACGTGTAGCCCAAATTCGCAGCCACCGCGCCCACGGAAGCCCCGCGCGTCGCAAGAGCTCTTCTCGCCACTGTCATTCGCCAATGCAGCAGATAGTCCATCGGCGATCGCCCGACGGACTCCCGAAAACGAGCGGAAAACTGCGAGCGCGACAGGTGACTGATAGCGGCAAGCTCGCCGAGCCGCCAGTCATGCCCCGGATCAGCATGAATGGCTCGAATGGCCGAGCTCATTCGGCCGCTAAGGCAGATGAAGTCGAGGTCTCGGCCCGCGTCTAGGTGGGCGATGGGAAGCTCCTCGCATCCTGCGAAGACCTTCGCGGCTGGACGCGGCACCCGCGAGAGGTCAATCAAGCCCGTGATATATGCCGGGCACATCCGGGCCCGCGTCTTGTGCCGCAGCACTGCAACAAACGGCGTCAGCCAGCGCTCCAGATCAACGTGCTAGTTCCCATCCATGGCCGGCCCCTCCAAAAGCCGACCGCCCATGAATCATCGAAAACGCCTCGCGGGAATCCTCAAAACGCGCCCGCAACTAAACATGCCAAAGTAGTGCTAGGGTGTGGCAACATATCGTTCATTCGATGCGGAACAGCTTCTGGGCGTTTTTGAAGCAGATCTTTTCCATGTCTTGGGCCGGCAGGTCGAGGGAGTTCAGCACCGCGATGGTGTCGCGGATGTAGCCGGGACCCTTTTCCGGATCGAACGGGCTGTCGGAGGCAAACAGAACCTTGTCAGCGCCGTAGAATTCCAGCCCGCACACCGTTGCGGCGCGGGAGCCGAACACGGCGGTGTCGGCGTAGAAATCCTTAAAATAGTCGAAGGGCCGCTTCTTGAGGTCCTTGAGCACATGGCTCAGATCCTCTGTCGAGGTCCGCTTGCCCAGCTGATCCTGGCCCGGGCCGACCCGGCCCTCGAAATAGGGCACCATGGCGCCAAGGTGATGGGCAAGCAGTTTCAGATTCGGCAGCTTGTCCATCATGCCCGAGAGCACGATGCGCGCCATCGCCGCGCTGGTCTCGTAGGGCCAGCCGAACGTCCACCAGATCTCGTAGCGCGACTTGTCCTCGGTGAGGTAATCGGGCATCTCCTCGCCGCGCGAGGGATGCAGGAACACCGGCCGGTCGAATTTCTGCGCCGTCTCGAAGATGGGGAAGAACCGCTCGTCGTCGAGCGGGGCGCCGTTGACATTGGTGTGGAGCTGCACGCCCACCGCCCCGTCATTGGCCGAAAACACCCGCTCGAGTTCCTTGACCGCCGCATCGGGGTTGTTCATCGGCACGGCGGCGAGGTAGCCGGGGAAATGCTCGGGATGTTTGGCGACCAGTTCGGCAAAGCCCTCATTGCCCAGGCGCGCCAGTTCGGGCGTTTCCTGGGGCGTGCCCATCTGCTCGATGGGCGGCATGCCAAGCGAGAGGATCTGGCGGTAGTTCTCGAACGGCTTGATGACCTTGAAGCGCTCCTCGAGGTCGTAGATGCAGGGGATGCCCTGCATGCGCTTGCCGATGTTCTTGCCCGCGCCCTCGAAGCTCTGGATCTTCTCCCAAAGCGGCTTGGGGAAGAAGTGGTTGAACGCGTCGATATATTGCATGCGGAAACTCGCTTTCATTGCAATGGACATGCGCCGGCCGGGCCGGCGCAAGGGTTGAATAACGGTTGGGGATCAGGACTTGCGGCCGGCCGTGATGCGTGCATCGACAAGGGCTTGCCGCCCCGACCGTATGGCCGCCATGGCGCGCTCGAGCGCCGGGACGAGCTGGTCGAGCCTGTCGACGCGTTCCCCATGGCCGCCCGCCACGTCCATCATTCGCGCATAATCGAAATCGATGGCGAAATCGGTTAGCGGTTCCTTGGCGGCCGCCTTGGCGTAGCCGGACGGATACATGCCATGCGTCGAGCGGCGGACAGCGTTCCAAGCGCAATTATTGTAGATGACCGTCAGCAACGGGATCGATTGCGATGCCGCCACGTGATGGGCGGCGAGAGGGGTGTTGAACATGTAGGACCCGTCCCCGACCGTGACGACGACCGGCTGGCGGTCCTTGGCCAGCGACGCACCCAGCGCCGCCCCCATGCTCCAACCCAGCCCACCCGAAGCGCCAGAAAAAAAGAAGGTTCCAGCGCTATCGAGCCCGAAATCGTCGAGAAGTGCCGGAGATTCCTTGAAGACCGGCACACCGGCGCAGATTTCGGCGATGGCCCGGGTGACGTCCTTGGGTGCAGGCATTGCGGCCCCGTCGCGTTCCGCCGCCGTGATGGCCGAGGGCGTCCGGTCGAGCAGCCGCTCGCGCCGCGCCGCCGCCTTGTCGCCCGCTTCGACGCGATCAAGAAGCGCGCGGAATATCTGGGCAGGTGAGCCAGCCAGCGTAGCATCGGCGCGGAAGCTGCGCATGGGCAGATCGCGGAACAGCGGATCTTCGCCGAGTTGTACGACCTTGCACCCCTCGGGCGGGCGGACCTGATCCGGCATCCACGGCGCGATGGTTTCCGAGACGATGACGAGATCGGCTTCGGGAAGAAACCGCGCCAGATCCGGCCCCATGTTCATGGAGTGGTCGTGGGAGATTTCCATGAAGCGGGGGTTGAAGGGAATGACGGGAACGGCAAACGTTTCGGCAAAGGCCTCCAATGCATCCAGCGCCTCCTGCGTCCGCCCGGTCGCCGAGGTGACCAGCACCGGGTTTTGCGCTTCCCTCAGCCATCCGGCCACCTCATCGAGCGCGGCAGCCGGAGGCAGGCCGGCACGGGCTGGCACGATCGCGCTGGTGTCGGCCAAGCTGATCGTATCCACTTCCATGGCGAGGATCTCGCGCGGCAACGTAAGATAGACCGGTCCGGCGGGGCTCGAACCCGCCATCGCCAGTGCGCGGTCGACGACCGCTTCGAGTTGGCGCGGGTCGCGCAACTCGTAGTCCCAGCGCACCATCTCACGCACGATCCCACCTTGATCGTACATTTCCTGCGGCCAGTGGATGAAGCCCGACCGCGCACCGGGGGCACCGGATTCGAGGATCGGTGTCCGCCCGGCGGTGAACAGCATCGGCACCTGCATGCGGTTGGCATTCATCAGCCCGCACAGCGCATTGGCCGTGCCCACATTGACATGCACCATCACTGCCTGCGGCTTGCCGCTCATCAGCGCATGGCCCATGGCCATCGAGACGGCGACGTTTTCATGCGGAACCAGAACGGGCTCGGGCATAAGGCCAATATCCGAACCGGCCTTGGCGAAGGCTTCGATAATCGGCGCAAAGTCGGTGCCGGCATTGGCGAACAGATAGTCGATGCCGCGCAGTTTGAGCAGTCGCAGATAGGCCTCCGCGACTGTCATGCCTTTTAGGATCAAGGCCATTCTAGACGTCCTGCTTCTGCGATGCCGGAGCAAGCCCGGGAATGGGGAAGCTGGAAAGCGCGATCCCCACGATCGCAAGGGCAGCTCCGGCCAGTTCGGCATAAAGTGAGGGCATGATCAGCAACGCGCCACCGATCGTTATCAGCACCCGTGAGGGCATGTTAAGCATAGAGAACGCGAACCCGCGCAGCCCTGCTGCTACCAGAACGGCCCCGACCAGCGCGGTTAGCGCCACATGCACGATGGAGAACAGGTCGCCATCCATCAGCATCGCCGGATTGAGCGCAAACGCGATCGGCACAAGGAACGCAGCAATCCCCAGCCGCACCGCCTGCCACCCGCTGCCCCATATCGACGCACCGGCAATCGGAGCGGTCACGAAGATCGCGATACAGGTGGGCGGAGTGAAGAACGAGGCCAGCCCCCAGTAGATCACGTAAAGATGGGCCGCGATGTCGGGCACGCCCATGCGGATGAGTGCCGGCGCCATCAGCGTTGCGAGCGTCACATAGGCCGGCGTCGCGTCGAGCCCCATGCCGACGATCAGGCTCACTATACCCACGAGGATCAGCGTCACCAGCAGATTGCCGCCACCCAAATCGACGATGAAGCGGGAGACGTTGATGCCGACGCCCGAGAGTTCGAGCGCACCGATCATGATGCCCACCGACGCGGTGATCGCGACGATCACCAGCCACCGCATCACCGCATCGCGCAAGGCGAGCACGATGTTCATGGGCAGCAGCCAGAAGTTGCGGTCACGCGAAAAGAAGCTGCAAGCGAGGACGACGAGCGAGGCATAGATGCCAGCCATGCCCGGAGGCATTGCCATCAGGATAAGGAACCAGATGAGCGCCAGGATCGGAACAGCATTGTACCAGCCGGTCTTGAGCGTGTGCCAGAGATTGGGCAGGTCGACCTTGGGAATGGCCTTGATACCGTTGCGGCGAGCCTCGAAGTGCACCGAGAAGAAGACGATCAGAAAATAGAGGATCGCCGGCAGCGCCGCGGCAGTGACCACTTCGACATAGGACCGCCCAATCCATTCAGCCATCAGGAACGCGATGGCGCCCATCACCGGCGGTAGGATCATGCCGCCCGTCGAGGCGACGGCTTCCACGCCAGCGGCGAATTCAGGCTTGTAGCCGACCTTCTTCATCATCGGGATGGTGAAAACGCCGGTGGTCGCCGCATTGGCCGAAGGCGAGCCCGAGATCGACCCGAACATGGCCGAAGAGAGAACCGCCGCCTTGGCCGGTCCGCCGCGCGACCAACCGGTGAGACACAGCGCCAGATCCATGAACCAGCGGCTCGCGCCGGCCCGCTCCATCAGCGCTCCGAACACCAGGAACACGATGACGATATTGACCGCAATGCCCAAAGGCATGCCGAAAACGCCCGCATTGGAAACATATGCGCTGTAAAGCAGGCGTTCGAGCGAATAGCCTTGGCCGTAGAGGACGCCGGGCAGGTAGCGCTGCAGCATCGCAATGGCGACAAAGGTCAGGATGATGATGGGCAGCACGATGCCGGTCTTGCGCCGAACCGCTTCGAGCACCGGCACAACGAGGCAAAGCGCCATCACCACACCGAACGTGTCGAGCGTGCCGTAAAAGCCGTAGTCGAGAAGGCGGTCGTTGAAAAAGACGACGAAGCCGCAGCTTATCGCCAACGCCAGCCAGAGCAGCCCATCATACCATTTGAGTCTCACATTAGTGACATGCACCTCGTCGGTGTCGCTGTGCTTGTTATTGAGCGTAAGGAATATGAGGAGAACGGCCAGGGTCAGGCTGATGGCGCGAACCGATTCCTGGGGGATGAAAATTCCGAACCAGGTCGGAAGCTGCGCGATCATGACCAGGTGCCATATCGCCGTAATGGTCGTGAGGGCCAACAGGAAGCCCGAAGAAATGTTTATTCGATCCAAGAGCTTCATGGATACGCTCCTCGCCAAAGGGAACCAAGCCGCCCGGCAAAGCGGGTGGCCTTCAATTGGTGCTGATCAGGTGTTGAGCAGCTCTTCTTGCTTTGCGGCCAGCTCTTCGGTCCACACGCCAGTTTCCTCGAAATAGCGGACGGCGCCGGGATGGAACGGAACGGCGGGGGATCGGAGGGTATTTTCCACCGTCCAGTCCTTTGCGGTCCCGTGGTAGGAAACGAATTCCTCGTGGTTATCAAACAACGCCTTAACCACCTGATAGGCAACTTCCTCATCGAGGCTCGCATCGGAGATCAAGTAGGTGTTGAGCGACGTCAGCGGCACGACTTCAGGCTGGTTGGAGAAATCGTTGGCCGGCTGGTCGACGCCGAAGAACGCGGCGGGCAGCAGTTCGAGCAGCGCATCGCGATCTTCGGGCGAGACCCGCAGGAACTTCATGGCCCCTGCCAGCATCGGCTCCTCGATCTGCCCCGCGCGCGGGCTGAACGGCAGGATAACGGCATCGACGCTGCCGATGCGCATGGCTTCGATCGCGCCGGTAGTCTCATTGGTCTCGACGACGTTCATCGAGCCTTCGTCCAGCCCGAAATGTTCGATGAACGCATCGAGCAGCAACCGCAATTCAGGCAGCGCGCGCCGCTCGCCGATAATCGTCTTGCCGTTGAGGTCGGCGGGCGTTTCGATCCCCGATCCTTCGCGCACGAAGATCCAGCGGTAGCTGGGCTGCCCCTGGATCAGGAGGCGGATGTTGAAGGGTTCGGGAAAGCCGAACTGGCCGGTAAAGCCGGAATAGGCCGAGAAAGAGTTGTTGATCGAAAGATCGATATTGTTCAGGACCAGACCGTTGATGTTCGCGGCCGACCCACCGACCGGCTCGACCGTGGTGTTGATGCCCGCATATTCGCTAATGATCTCGCCTGCCCCGATGGCAAGCGTATAAAAGACCGAGCCTACGCTGGACGTCCCGATCCGCACTGCCTGAGTCTGGCCAAAGGCCGAGAATGGCATGCCTGCGGCGGCTGTCGTTGCTCCCAAGGCCACAAGCATCTGGCGGCGGTTCAATGTGATCGTCATCTGTTCCTCCCGTTATGTCGATCGTAGTGAGGCATTTACCGGAAAAGGTCCGGCCATTTCTCATTTATCGAGCGCCGCAGGGCGGGGCCCGCTTCGGCTGTGATGGGGAACGTCGCGATCCGCCCATAGGGCTTGCAGGCATTGACCACGGCGCGATTGGATTCCCAAGGTGCCTTGGGCAGCATGGGATCGAGTGGGGTCGACCAGGCTTTGCGGATGAAATCGATGTCCTCTACCGGATCGCAGCGCGTCGAAATGGCCCAGATCACGTCATTGATCTCGACCGGGTTGATGTCGTCGTCGACGACGATCGTCCAGCGCCCGGCATAATTACCGGCCCGGCAATTGGCGGCGAGCATCCCCGCCTGGATGGCGTGGCCCGGGTAGTTCTGCTTGATCGATATGACGTTGAACAACCGCCCTGCCCCAGCCTCGTGACACCAGACGCCGGTCACGCCCGCCAGGCCGGCCTTTTCCACCTCGTCCCAGATCATGGCCGATTTGATGGCGGATCGTGCAAAGGTGAAATTCTCCGGCGGCCGCGACGGGACGGCGAGCGTCAGGATAGGGTCATTCCGGTGATAGATGCGCTCAATGCGCACCACAGGCTGCATCGAAGCTTCCGAAGCGTAATAGCCCATGAACTCGCCGAACGGGCCTTCGAGCTTTTCGTCGCCCGGATGAATCCAGCCCTCCAGCACGATCTCGGCATTGGCCGGGATCGGGAGCCCGTGCGTCTTGGACCTGACCACCTCGAAGGGCCGACCGCGCTGGCCGCCGGCATAGTCGAGTTCGGAAATGCCACCCTGAATCTCTTGATGGCTGGCCAGGAACAGCAGTGGGTCCTGCCCGCACGAGATCAAAACGGGGCAAGGCTCGCCCTTGGCGAAATACTTGTCGCGGATGAACCGGCCGTGCTTGCCCGGACTGATCCAGATCCCGACCGTATTGCGATCGTGAACGGCGATGCGGTAGGTGCCCAGGTTGATGTAGCCGCTTTCGGGGTCGCGCATGACGATCATGTCGTCAGTGCCGATGTAGCGGTTGCCGTCCAGCTCGTGCACCTTGGGCACGGGGAACTTGAACAGGTCGATATCGTCGCCCTCGATGACGTTTTCGAGAATCGGACCGTCCTCGACCTCGACGGGCGGAATGAGCTTGAAATCGGAATTGAGCCGGCCGCGGTAAGACTGGACGAGATCGGTCTCGTCCTTAGGCATCGGCAGCCCCAGGACCGTTGCCAGCCGGCGGAACGAATTGGCGGCGCCCGATAGAATGCGGAAGCCCTTGGGGTAGCCCTTTATGTTGTCGAACAGGACCGCAGGGGAACGGCCCGGCGTATGCTGGGCCACCATCTCGGCCACCGCGCCGATTTCGAGATCCCAATCGGCATTGTCGATATGGGCGATTTCACCGAGCTCTTCGAACTTGCCGATGAGATCGCGCAAATCATTATGCCGCCAAGTGGGCGCTGTATCCGTCATATCTCCTCCCGGGGCGCCCCAAAGCCGACCATCCTCGTCCGGCGGCTACGGGGCCAAAGCCATCTCGCATGTCAGCGATGCTTTTGTCAGGCTAAGGCGAGGGGCCTAAACCACAAGAAAGAATTCATTTCACCAGCTAATATGTTTCGGTATGCGCGTAGCTTATACCGCCCGATAACATGGCCCGCATTGGTCTGCGGGAGGAACAGGGATGGACGCGCTCAACCATATCGGCGGGCAGGATCGCGCCGGGGAACGATGGATCGACAGCCTGGATCCGGCAACCGGAGCTGTGATCGGCCGCTATGCGGCAGGATCGGCCGAGATAGCCGAGCAAGCCGCAGCCACGGCGGCGAGGATCTTTTTCGAGACCGATTGGCCGGCCAATGCCCGGCTCCGCGAAGCCATATTGCGCAAATTCGCCGACCGGCTCGAAAAGCGCAGGGACGAGCTCGTTGCCCTGCTCTCGCTCGAGAATGGCAAGCTCAAGCACGAGGCCCAAGGCGAACTGGCATCCGCAATCTCCGAAGCGCGGTTCTACGCGGGACTTACCCGCCTGCCGCAGGGCCGAAGCGGCGAAGTCGTGCCCGGTGGGCTCTCGATTCTTTCGCGAGAGGCCGCCGGCGTTGCCGCAGTCATCGTGCCCTGGAACGCACCCGTGACCCTTTTGGTGCGCTCCCTCGCACCGGCTCTCGCCGCCGGCTGCACCGTGGTGGTCAAGCCTGCCCCTCAGACCGCGCTCATCAATCGGGCCATTCTCGATGCCCTTCTCGCCGACCCTGACCTGCCACCCGGCGTGGCCAACATCGTCAACGAAAACGGCACCGAAGTGGGCCGCGCCCTCGTCGCCTCGCGCAACATCCACGTCATCAGCTTCACGGGGTCATCAAGCACCGGCATGGCCATCATGGCCGCCGCCGCGCCGACCATGAAGCGCCTATCGCTCGAGCTCGGCGGCAAGTCGCCGGCCATTGTCTTCCCCGACACTGACCTCGACCGCGCAGTGCAGGAACTGACCTTCGGCGCGTTGTCCGTCGCAGGTCAATTCTGCATGTGCGCCAGCCGCTTTCTCGTCCACAGCGATCTCGAAAAGACCCTGCGCGGGCGCCTCGCCGAACGCTTTCGCGCCATCCGGGTCGGCCCCGCCTCCTCGCCCGAAAGCCAGATGGGCCCTGTGATCGACGAGACCAATCGCCAGCGGCTTGTCGGTCTGATCGAAGGCGCAAACGAGGCCGGCAATGTCATTGTCGCTGGAGAAGCGCGCGGCGGGACCGGTAATTTCCTCACCCCCACCCTCGTCGGCATCGACGATCCGCAATCACGCTACGTCCAGACCGAGCTTTTTGGCCCCATCATCACGTTCGAAACGTTCGGCGATGAAGACGAAGCGCTGGCCAAGGCCCACGCCACCGTCTACGGCCTCGCAGCGAGTGTGCATACACGAGACCTCGAACGCGCGCACCGCATGGCCCGCAGGCTGCGCTTCGGCACGGTCTGGCTCAATTGCCACCGCCGTCAGTTCGCCGAAGCGGAAGTTGGCGGGTTCGGCGAGAGCGGGCTGGGTCGCTTGCATGGGGTCGAAGGCTTGGCCGACTTCCTCGAAACCAAGCACGTCTTCCTTCAGCACACGCCCGAAGCGATCTAAGTCTTTCTAATAGCTCTGACCAGATGACGGTTCTTCTCCCCGATTTGTCCACGCCCTAGCGTGCGCAAAAGTCCGGAGGCAGAGCATGAATATTTCCATCGAAGGCACCGAAACGACATTCGTCTGCGGGGATGACACGATCCTGCGCGCCGCCCTTCGAGCCGGGTTGGGCTTTCCCTACGCCTGCAATACCGGCTCATGCGGCAATTGCCGTTTCACGCTCGTCGAGGGAGAAGTCACCCACATTTCCGAGCCACCGGCCTGGTCCGAACGCGACCTCAAGAAGAGCCGCTGGATGGGCTGCCAGGCCCGCCCCTCTTCCGACTGCACAATCAAAGTACGCCTCGATCCCGCCTGCGTTCCCACTCACCGCCCCCGGCGCATGGGAGCGACGCTTACGGCCTCCACGCCCATCACGCATGACATCCGAGAGTTCACCTTTACGCTTTTCGAACCTGCCCAGGCCCTGCCGGGACAATACGCGCTGATCTATCTGCCGGGCATGGACGCCCCACGCGCCTATTCGATGTGCGAGATTGCCGGGGCCGGATCGCAATGGTCGTTCCAGATCAAGCTCGTCCCGGGCGGTGCCGGCTCAAGCGCGCTGCAGGCGCTGAAGACCGGCGACGAAATCACCATCGATGGTCCCTATGGCACCGCGCATCTGCGCCCCGACGCTCCGCGCGACATCCTGTGTCTCGCCGGTGGGTCGGGTCTTTCACCCATGATCTCCATCGCCCGCGCCGCAGCCTCTGACTCGGCTCTCGCCGATCGGGAAATCCACTTCGTTTATGGCGGGCGCATGGTGCGGGATATCTGCGGTGAATCGATGCTCGAAGCCCTGCCCGGCTATGGCAAGCGCATCCACTACGTGCCGGTGCTCTCTCATCACCCCATCGACAGCGCCGAAGCCTGGAGCGGCGCGCAGGGCTTCGTCCATGAAGCGGTGGCCGAGCACTATGGCGACCGGCTCGCCGAATTCGAGATCTATTTCGCCGGCCCTCCGCCCATGGCCGAAGCGATCAAGCGGATGCTTTTTGAGCGCGGCGTGCCGCAGGACCAGGTCCACTACGACGAATTCTACTGATCGGGGTAATATCGCCGAAGGCGGCCCGCGTGGCCGCCTCGTCAAATCTCACGAGAACCGGTATGGGCTGGACCGGTCCGCTCATCGGCTCAACTGCTGCTGCCGATCCACTGGAGCATGGTGGGCAGGTAGTCCTCGTCGGTGGTCATGGTGATGAGATCGGCATTGAGCCGCATCGCGTTGACATTGGCGCCGACCGCCAGCCCGCTCGTATCGCGCGAGACGACGACCGCGGTCACCAGAACGCCGATCTGCCTGGCCCAGGCATAGATGCGCGAAGCGTCCTCGCCCGTCGGCTCGTCCGGCCGCCCGACCACGACGATGGCATTGAGGTCCGGCGCCTCGCCCGGACGGCCGCCTGTCAGTACATCCAGCCCCAGTTCGGTCACCGCCACGCCTTCGGCCACCGCCCGTTTGGCCAACGCCGAACCGCCCTGTCCCAGCCCGAACATCGCGATGTGCCGCGGCACGGAGTTGGGTTTCTGTATCCGGTGGGCCGGATTGGCGTTGGCGAGCGAATTCAGGATTTCCATGGCTTCACCGTGCAGTGAGTGGCTGCCGGACGGCCTTCTCCGTCGACCGTCTTGAGCGCCCCGTGCGCTGTTGCATCCTTCATCAGCATCCCCCGCTTGCATCGATCACATGCCCGGTAATGTAAGAGGCATCGTCGCTTGCAAGAAATGCTATCGCCGCAGCCTGCTCCTCTGGCTGGCTTCTGCGTCCCAGCCCCGGAGAGCCATCCATGCGCATGTCGAGCATCTGCTTGTAGTATTTCTCCGTATCCTTGGCCGGCTCGGCCTCGATTCCGGGGCGCAATGTCAGTCGCGAAGTGCGCCTGTCCGGGATTTCGGTGCTGCCGGGGGCGACCGCGTTCACGCGGATGCCGTATTGACCATATTCAGCACCCAGAACTCGTGTCAGCGCCTCGACACCGCCCTTACATGCCGCGTAGGGCGCACGAAAGAACCCCCCCTTGGTCACGCTTGAGCTAACGTTCACGATCGATCCGCCGTTCTGCTCCACCATGACCGCAAGGACCGCGCGGCAGCACCACAAGGTGGTGTGAAGCGAGCGCTCCACTTCCTGGAGAATTTGCTCTTCGCTATAAAGATGCAGAGGCTGCCACCAGATGGTGCCGCCCACCACATTGGCCATCACGTCGACGCGTCCGAAACGCTCGACCGTCTTTGAGACAAGTTCGGTTGCACCGGCGAAACTACTGACATCCGACAAGCAGAGCATCGCCTCCACTCCGGCGGACTGCAACTGCTCAAGCGTTTCCCGAGCGGTTTCTTCGATCCGCTCGGCCACAACAACCTTGCCACCCTCGGCGCCGAAGCGTCGCGCGGTCGCGCGGCCGATCCCCTGCCCCGCGCCGGTCACGATACAAACCTTGTCTTGCAATCGGCGCGCGCCGGCGGCTTTCGGATCAAGCGCGGCAGCCTCCGTGGTTGTTCCTGGCAGTGTCTTAGGAACCATGATCTACTCCGTTCAACAAGCAACGCACCCTTGGGCACGGGCCGCTTAGATCGAGGTGTGGTGAATACCCGGGCGGGCGGTGAGGTCGTCCAGCTTCTTGTCCTGGAAGGCCTCGCCGACCGGAAGCACGAAGGATGCCGACCGCACACGGTGGCAATTGGGGTCGCGCCCCGGCGGCAGATCGCCCTTCTCCAGCGCCTTGGCCGCCTTGCGCAGCCGCTGGCGCGCCATGATGATGGCGTTGTCGGTCGAGGTCAGGTTTTCCTTGGTCCGATCCTGGATCGGGCCCATGCTCTCCTGCAGCGAAGCATCCTGCATGGCGATGCCGGGAATGCCGCTATAATAACGCCCTTCCTTCTGCGCTTGCCGGTCCATGCCGTAGTCGTTGCGCATGTTGAGCACCGGCTGAAACGTGCCCGGAATAAGATTGGTGTGGATGCCCCCACCCGCCCTCATGGTTTCCACCTCTTCCTCGGTCAGCGGCCGGGTCGGGTGGTAGGTGAAGGTCCAGGCGAAATTGTTCTCGTCATCGATCGGCACCCAGGCATGGCCGTTGAGCGCGTTGTCGCCATAGGGCGGCACCATCGTGTACCAGGGCATGATCCACTGCGTGATGCGCCAGTAGTAATGGTTGTCTTCGCCATTGCGTCGCGCGCCGATGAACAGCCCGCCCGATGAGTCGACCACCTCGAATTTCGGCATGCGGTCGCGCTGATACTGCGCGCCCTTGGTGCCCTGGTGCAGCTTGTCTGTGTGAAGCTCGCCCGAATGGAGGAAGGATACGTGAGCGGAGTCGATGCCCCCCTCCATGGCCTGGAGATAGTTGCTCTCCTGCCAGCGCTTGGAGATATAGACATGCTCTGCCGGCAGGTCCATCCACTCAAACCCCGGCAGTTCGGGCTGCTCGGCCGGATCGCCCATATATGCCCAGATCACTCCGCCTTTTTCCTTGAGGGAATAGGAGGTGAGCTTGATGCGCTGGCAGAACCCACTCTCGACAGGCTCGGACGGCACCTCCAGGCACTCGCCCTTGGTATTGTATTTCCAGCCGTGATAGGGGCAGCGAATGCCCCCTTCCTCATTGCGGCCGAACCACAACGAAACGCCACGATGGGCGCAGAATTCGTCGATCATGCCGAGTTCGCCATTGGTATCGCGAAAGGCGATCAGGCGCTCGGACAGAACCTTGACGCGCACCGGGGGGCAATCAGGCTCGGGTAGCTCTTCCGAGAGCATTACCGGTATCCAGTAGCGGCGCATCAATTCGCCCATCGGCGTGCCGGGCCCGGTCCGGGTCAAGAGTTCGTTCTGTTCCTGGCTCGCCATGGCAAACCTCCCTGATGCCAAATTTCAGTCTTAAGAGTTCGCCGCGATTTTGTTCGCGCAGGCGATTGCGGCCTGATCGAGATCGATCATCACCTTGCCGTTCCTGATCTCGACGGCGTAGGTCCGGACCGGGATCATACAGGGCGGAATGACCGCCTCGCCGGTGCGGATATCAAAGCCACCCTGGTGGAAGTCGCATTCGATGACATAGCCATCGAGCTCGCCTTCCGAGAGCGAGCCGGGCCCGTGCGTGCATTGGTCGTCGATGACGTAGACCGTCCCCTCGACGTTGAAGACGGCCAGTTCGCGGTCCTCAAAATCCACCTTGAGCGGCTCGCCCGGCGTGACCTCGTCGACATCGCAGATCGCGTGATGGCCCATCGATTTCTCTCCACCGTTCGTTCCTCGCGCACGATCCAACCAGACGGTGGCGGCAGCGACGATTTTCCTCAATGAACCAAGGCTTAGCCCTCGACCATCGCAGGCAGCAAATACCGTCTGCTGTGACTTGCTATGAGTTTTCCTTATGTCTTAGTGTGGGATTTGTTGCCTGTGGCAGCACCTATTCAGTGATAAGCCATGCAGGTGAGCCTGGGAGCCAACCTGCGCCGATCCACGCCGCTACGCGCACGACAACGATGCGTGGGCGCCAACCTCACAAAGTGCCATGACAGCTAGTTCGCTTCGACAGATCCGCTATTTCGTGGCCGTGGCCCACACGGGCAGTTTCACGGCCGCGGCGGAAGAACTGCACGTGTCCCAGCCTGCGGTCGGACTGCAGGTGAAATTCCTCGAAGACCGTCTCGGCGTTCCCCTCTTCGAGCGCCATTCACGTGGGGTGGAGATCACCCGCGCCGGGCAGACCTATCTCAGGCATGCCGAAGTCATGCTGCGCGAGCTCGAGGAGGCCGAGCTGGCCATGGCCAGCTTTCGCGGCAGCCAGCCCATTTCGCTGCGGCTGGGCATCACACCCACCATCGGGCGCACAATTCTCGCCCATATGATGCACCGCGCCGCCCAACCCGATATCGCGATGCGCGTCGAGTGCGAGGAAGGGGTTTCCGACAAGCTCATCAACATGGTGCGCACCGGCGAACTCGACTGCGCCTTTTGTTACGACCCTGCGCCCGAGCAAATGCTCTCGATCACGCCGCTCTATACTGAGGATTTGTGCCTGGTCGGCCCCGCCCAGGTGATCGGGACGCAAGGGCCGGTGCAGTTTTCCGAACTCACCGAACTGCCGCTTGTGCTCAGCCCCCGCCCCAACCATCTGCGCGAGATGATCGAGGCCCGGGCCCGCGAGCATGGCGCGACGATCTCCCCGGTCGTCGAACTCGAATTGATCGGGCTCAAGCGCGAATTCCTGATCCACTACGACTATTGCACGGTCGCCCCGTTCGGCCTGTTTCTCAGCGACATCCAGAACGGGCAGATAGCCTGCCGGCCCATCGTTAATCCGACCGTCTCGCGCACAATGTGCTTGGCCTTGAGCCGCAAGATACCTGCCATTTCGGTAGGACGGCTGTTCGAGATGGTCAAACCCCTTATCGCCGAGCACATCGCGCTCGGTGATTATCATTGGCGTCAGCCGGACGCCGCAAGCACCACCGCGCAATCGTCCTGACCTCCTTTAAGGTCCGGGATTGCTGGTGCTTGGCCAAGTGTAACCGGGCCTTTGGTCCTTATGAAAGCGGTCCCACGTAATGTTGGGGCCGGGAGGAGGTTGAATGATGAGTGCTCATACGGGCATGGACGCGAGCGTCCTGATCGTGGGCGGCGGCCCGGTTGGAATGGGGCTTGCCATTGAATTGGGGCAGCGGGGGATCGACGTCCTCGTCGTCGAAAAATACCACGAGCCTCAGCAGGTCCCCAAGGGCCAGAACCTCACCCAGCGCACTATGGAGCACTTCCATTTCTGGGGCATCGAAGACGAACTGCGCGCCGCCCGGACCATCCCGAAGGATTACGGCATCGGCGGGCTGACCGCTTATGGAACGCTGCTCGGCGACTACCACTATGACTGGCTGCAGCGCGAACTGGTCCGCCCGTTCTATTTCACCGACAACGAGCGGCTCCCCCAATATGCCACCGAAGCGGTGCTGCGCGAACGTGTCACCCAATTGCCTACCGTTAAGACCATGTTCGGCTGGACCTGCGTTTCGGTCGACCAGACAGCCGAGCGCGCCACAGCCCGCCTGGTGAACCGCGACACCGGCGAAAAGAAAGCGGTGAGCGCACCCTGGCTCGTGGGGTGCGACGGCAGTAAATCCGCGGTGCGTGAAAGCGCCGGAATCGACCAGGAACGGTCCGACCACGACCGGCTGATGGTGCTGCTGGTCTTCAAGTCCAAAGAACTGCACCAACTGCTCACCCGCTTCCCCGGCAAGTCATTCTACAACGTGTTGCACCCCGATCTCGAAGGCTATTGGCTGTTCTTCGGCCGAGTCGACCTGGGCGATACCTGGTTCTTCCACGCCCCCGTCCCGCTCGGAACCACGCGCCATAATTTCGACTTCGCCGGATATCTCCACAGGGCCGTCGGCGAACAGTTCGACGTTTCCTTCGACCATATCGGCTTCTGGGATTTGCGCGTCGCCATCGCGCAAACCTATTCAAAGGGCCGGATTTTCGTGGCCGGCGACGCAGCCCACAGCCATCCCCCCTATGGCGGCTACGGCATCAACACCGGCCTCGAGGACGCACGCAATCTCGGCTGGAAGCTCGCCGCAACGCATGAGGGTTGGGGCGGCGCGATGCTGCTCGCGACCTATGACGAGGAGCGCCGTCCGGTCTTTGCCTCGACGGCAAAGGATTTCATCGAAAAGGCCATCGAAACCGACAAGGCCTTCCTCGCCGAATTCGATCCCCAAGCCGACCGCGGCGCTTTCGAAGCCGAATGGACCTCCCGCGGCTCGGGCGCGCGCGGCGAAGTCAACGCCTATGAGCCCAACTACGCGGGCTCCTCGCTGGTCTTCGGGCCCGACGGCGCACTCTGCAACGCCAAGGGATCGCACAGCGCGAAAGCGCGTCCCGGACACCATTTAACGCCGCGCATGCTCTCGGACGGACGCAATGTCTATGAGGCGCTGGGGCCGGGCTATACGCTGCTCTCGTTCGGCACCGACGACAGGAGCACGGCCAGTTTCGCCGCCGCCGCACGGGCGCTGGGCGTCCCGCTGACGATCGTCTCCGACGATGAAAATGAGGGTCGGGACGATTACGGCTCCCCTTGCATCCTGGTGCGGCCCGATCAGTTCGTATGCTGGACCGGCAATTCGCCGACGCCTGACGAGGCGGCGGGCATCCTCGCCCGCAGCCGAGGAGATGCTGCCGATCTCCGCCTTCTCGAGGAAAGCTACGCATGAGTGGGGTACGCCGGCTGATCGTGGGGATTTCCGGGGCCTCCGGGGTCATCTATGGGGTGCGCGCCCTCGAAATCCTGCGCACCGTCCCCGACATGGAAACCCATCTGGTGATGACCCCCGCGGCCATCCGCACGCTGGGCGAGGAAACAGAACTCAGCGCCGACGACGTCAAGGCGCTGGCCGACCACGTCCACAGCCCCCGCGATATCGGGGCGGCCATCTCGTCGGGTTCGTTCAGGACGCTGGGAATGCTCGTTGCGCCTTGCTCAGTAAAGACGCTGAGCGGCATCGCCAATTGCTACAACGACGAGTTGATCGTTCGGGCCGCCGATGTGTGCCTCAAGGAGCGCCGGCGCGTGGTGCTGATGTTCCGCGAAACCCCGCTCCACGCCGGCCACATCGCGCTCATGGAATGCGCCACCCTCAACGGCGCCATCGTCATGCCGCCCGTTCCCGGCTTTTACAGCCTCCCGCAAACCATCGACGACATCGTCACCCAGAGCGTGGGCCGCGCCCTCGATTTGTTCGACATCGACACCAGCCTCGTCAAACGCTGGAAGGAGGCGGAGGCGTGACCGAACCCGCCGCGCTCGAGGCCCCCCATTGGCGCTTTGCCGTCGATCTCTACGCGCGGGACGGCGTTTCCCAGGCCTGCCTTGCCCTGCAGGACCGGTTCGGCGTCGATGTCATTGTGCTGATGGCCGCCCTCTACGGCGCGGTCGCTTTGGGCAAGGCGCCCGGCGCGGACGACATCGAACGCATGGATGCCGCCATTGTCCAATGGCGCCACGCCGTTGTCCATCCGCTGCGCGAGGTCCGCCGCTATCTCAAAATGGCGGATATGGGCGAGGCCGCCGAACGCCTGCGCGAAATTGTCAAATCGAGTGAGTTGCGGAGCGAACAGATCGAATTGGCCCTGCTGGCTCCGTTGGCCAAGAGCTTTTCAGGCCAAGTGTCGCCAAACCGGCTGCAAATGCTTGATTTACTAGCGTTAGTTACCCGGTTCTTTGCTCAAGATGAAGTGGACCGGCACACCCTGGATCATATTGTTAGCCCGATCGTCAGCGCGGCTATGACATTGGGTCACTGACCTCCGCAACCGCCAATTGTCTTTCTTCCCGGAATGCTCATGCGCTCTGATCGGTGAAAAACCAATGGCATTGGCTCGCGCCCCCCCTTTCCCCCGCCTGCACAGCGATGGGCTTTGATATAGCTGCTATCGATCTGGGCGGTTTCCTCATTCTGCTTTGATACGCTTCAATTGGCTTCGGAATGCTTCAATCACCATCAGGAGCCCAGGCTGTCGATATAGGCAGTTCTGGCTTCAATGAAGCTGCATTGGCTCCAATCGAGGTGCTGACGTTTTTGGCTCGAACAGCTTCAGGGTACCTCTCACCTGAGCGACACTCTCGGGTGAGGGCCTGCCCGCCATCTTAAGCCCTACCCACCCGGTCCGGCGCTTGGCGTAGTGGCTTGTGGCGGTGCGGATCGAAGCATGTCCGGAAGCGGCGGCAACCTGCGCAGGGGTCATCCAGGTCTTGGCTGTCGCCATGCCAACATGACGCAAGGTGTAGAGGCTGACCCTGGGAATACCCAGAGTCTTGCAGACGCGGGCCAGCCGGGATGCAAGCCGGTCATGAAGCTTTTTCCAACTCCCGGCGGCCGCGACGGCCTCTTTGAGCTTGTGCAGGAATTTTCGCAAGGCGGATATGGCCCGAGGACCCATGTCCGCAATGTCGCGCTCCCGATGTTCACCGTTGGCACGCCCATTTGTCGCCTTGGCGTTGCGAATAAACAGTGACGTTCCCTCAATCCATGCCCCGAGATATTCGCTCGGCCGCGGAAACAGCGCCACACCAAAACCCATGAAGCACCTGATGAGCCAGTCGTCGTCCCGACCGGAAGATTTCAGAAACCGGTCCAGCCTCGTGAACTGCGCGATCGGCAGGCTCTTGCGCTTTCTGGCCGAGGTCCGCTTCGGTCCCTTTTCTCTCGGTGCCGGCCCCTTGTGCAGCCACATCTCGAGTTGAGCACGCACGGTGGGGAAGAGCCGGGTGGTTTCCAGTTCATGGAGGATCGCGGCCCGGTACTGTCGCACGGTGCTCGGTGACCAGCGATCGTCCTGCCGGCAGAACCAGTCGATGACGTCCACAACATCTCCGCCGGCGCGTTCCTCCCGTTCCGCCATCATGCGGAGCCTCTGGAACCGTTCCTGATATGCCGTTTTCGTTTGATTTGTCCGGCTGACGATCCTGCCCGTACAATCCCTTGCCATGTCCATCGTCTCCCATTGTTACTCGACGTTAGTACAAGGATGGTTTGAGACGATGAAAGTATCCAGAGCGGAAAGATCGAACCACGTGCATCGATCACAATGACCAGCACAATGACGCTCGCTCTGACCACGCGGTCGCGGGTGACACGGGCTCCGATCTGCAACAGCAGATAGGCCTGTCATCGCTGCTGCCGAGATCGATAAAAAGCCATCGAGTACCGGCGGAGGCTCTTAACCTTGACGGCGGACTTCGCTCGACTTTCCCATGAAAGGTGATAGAGGGCATGGTGCCGGTTCTCGCCAGGAGCCGGTCGTCATGGTTGGCGCCCGCATAAGGCGGGTGCCACGGAGGCTGCAACCTCCGCAGACACCCTGACCATGATCGCTCACTGCTGACACAGGAGTTCAACATGGCTATCCATCTTCTGGACGTGCGCCCGCGCGCCGTCAATCCCGTCTATTCGCCCCTCCCCCACGGCTATCTCTGGCGCCTGTGCATCGTCGTGCGCGTCGCGATGCCGAAACCGTCGGCATAGGGGGCGATCATGAAATTGCTGACGATCATAGTGGACGCCACCGGGACGCTCCACATCGAAGCCACGCGCGCGCCCGACCTGCGGCGGCGGGAGATTTCCGCCCAGACGGGAAGCGCCGACCTCATCTTTGCCGCTGTCCCACCGCTGGGGCAGTCAGCCGAACAGTTTGCTGTGAAACTCAAGGCGATTATCGGTACGCAGCAACCTATCGATGCCGACGCCGTTCGCCGTATTGCGGTCTGGCATGTGCATATGAGGCCCAGACTGCAGTACGTGACCCGCAAAGTCCGCATGCGCCTGCTCCGGAAGCTTCGGCTTCAGCGGGCGGCTCCAATTCTGGACCCGGCGCATTGATGGAGATGGGGTCAACCCGTTCGCGTGAAATCAAGCACCGATCGCGCCGCCCATGGCTGAAACCGGCCGCGGAGACGTAAGCTGCGCCGCACGGATTCCCGGAGGGGATCGCAGCTGGAGGCAAATTTTTGATTTCTTCTACAAAATTATGTTTGCCTTCGAAAAGAATCCATCTGACCCTTGTTGCGTGGCTGGCAAATGAAAACGACCTCCTCCCTCATTTGTCGGCCACCCGCGAGGGTAGGTGAGGAAAATTTCCCACGTCAGTCGGCGGCCATCCCTCTGCGCGTAGGCCGTCGGCTGGCGTGGGACATCATGGTTGCGCATGGCGTCGAAACGATCGGGTCCGTCGGCGCCACGCGCGGCTCGCGCATCAAAGCCGGCACATGAGAAGCGCACGGTAGCCGGTGCACCCAAACCGCCCCGAACCAATAGAGAGGGTGGACGAAAACAGAAGAACGCGACGGGACGATGCAGCCGAGATGTCGTGCTTGTTTTTCCCGAAGTCCCGGGTCTGGCCCGGGCCGAACTGGAGGCTCTCGAGCGGTATCTGGGCACGCAGATCGACCGCATCCTCGACACCCGAGGCGGCACCTGACTCCTGTCGGGGTCGCCTCGGGACTGATCCGAATGACCAAGTGAGCACTGCAACCATGGCACAGAGACGGCAGCACCAGTCTGGAGACATCAGCCCCGTGCGAAAGGCTGCGCTCTATCTTCGTGTCTCGACGACCAGACAGGCCGAAGGCGAGGTCAGTATCCCCTCCCAGCGCGACCAGGCGCTTGCCTATTGCGAGCGCGAGGGACTTTCGGTGGCAGCAGAGTTTATCGAGCCCGGCCGCTCGGCCACCGACGATCGTCGCCCCGCTTTCCTCGAAATGATCGACCGGGCCTGCGATCCCGATCATCCCTTCGACGTCATCATCGTCCATGCCTTTTCGAGATTCTACCGCGACGGCGCGGAGATGGAATTGCTCATTCGCCGCCTGCGTAAGCACGGCGTAACGGTCGAATCGATTTCGCAGCCAACCCGCGAGGACGACCCCGCCGCGCAGATGCTGCGCCAGGTGATCGGCATCTTTGACGAATACACGTCCAAGGAGAATGGGCGGCAGGTCACCCGTGCCATGAAGGAAAACGCTAGGCAGGGCTTCTGGAACGGGGCCACGCCGCCGCTGGGCTACAAAATCATCAAAGCGGAACGCCGCGGCCATAAGATCAAGAAGAAGCTCGATATCGATTCCGTAGAGGCTGAAACGGTCAGGCAGATCTACCGGCTCTATATCGACGGTGACCGCAAGTCGGGCACGCCACCGCTCGGGATCAAGGAACTGGCCAAGTGGCTTAACGCTCACGGATACACCACGCGCAAGGGCGGCGCCTTCGGTGTTGGTCCGGTCCATCACATCCTGACCAACACCGCCTATGTCGGCCAATGGCGCTATAATGTTCGCAACAAGGCCACAGGCAAGAAAAGCGAACCCGCCGATGTCGTGGATGTTCCCGTGCCGCGTATCATCGACGACAGGACATTCGATACGGTGCAGTCCAAGCTTGCCGCCAACAATCCCAGGATCAATCCCGCACGCGCCGTGAGCGGCCCCATCCTTCTTACCGGTCTTGCCACCTGCGCCCATTGCGGTTCCGGAATGACCCAACGTACCGGAACGTCCAGTTCGGGAAGAGTCTATTCCTACTACACCTGCGCCGGCCGGGCCCAGCGTGGCCCGACTGCCTGCAAGGGCAATTCAATCCGCATGGATGCCCTCGACACCAACGTTGTGGATGCCCTGCGCGAAAAACTGCTGGCACCCGACCGCCTCGCGGCCATGTTGGCCGCCTTTGCAGAGCGCCGGACCCAAAGAGCCGCAGCGATCAACGAACGACTCATTGGCCTGCAGCAAGAGGCAGACTCTGCCCGGGACAAGCTCGACCGGCTCTACAAGCTTGTCGAGGATGGCGCCGAACTCGATGATGTGCTGCGCGATCGCATCGCCAAGCTTCGGGCTGACCATGAGCGTGCGAAAGCCTCGCTTGAACGTACCCGGGTCCATTCGGGCGATGACACCGTGATCGATCCGGCCAAAATCACGGCGTTCTCCGACCTCATGACCGGCATTCTCGATTCGGCAGAAAACCCCGCGCGCAAGGCATGGCTGCGATCTCTCATCTCCAAGGTCGAGGTCGATGCCGACTACATCCGAATCGTCGGCAGCAAGGACGTGCTCAACGCCGCCGTGGCGGCATCGGCAAATTCGGGTGAAAACGTTCAGAAATGTGTACCGGAATGGCGCACCCGACACGATTCGAACGTGTGACCTCTGCCTTCGGAGGGCAGCGCTCTATCCAGCTGAGCTACGGGTGCCCGGGGCCAGCGAAGCAAGGCCCTAGATCGGTTCGGCGCGAACCTACTGTAAGCGGCGGGCACGCGCAACAGGGATTTGTGCAGCTCCCGATCGTCCGGCGCCGGCCTAATCGTCCATCTTGAGGGCCTTGATGAAGGCCTCCTGGGGGATTTCCACCTTGCCGAACTGGCGCATCTTCTTTTTGCCCTCCTTCTGCTTTTCGAGCAGTTTCCGCTTACGCGTCGCGTCGCCGCCATAGCATTTGGCGGTCACGTCCTTGCGCATGGCGCGCACCGTTTCGCGGGCGATGATGCGCCCGCCGATGGCGGCCTGGATGGGGATGACGAAAAGATGGGGCGGGATCAGTTCCTTGAGTTTCTCGCACATCTGCCGCCCGCGATGCTCGGCCTGGCTCCTGTGCACCAGCATCGAAAGCGCGTCGACAGGTTCGGCGTTGACCAGGATGCTCATCTTGACCAGATCACCGACGCGATAATCGTCGAGCTGATAGTCGAAACTCGCATAGCCTTTCGAGATCGATTTCAGCCGGTCGTAGAAATCGAACACAACCTCGTTGAGCGGCAGATCGTATTCCACCATGGCGCGATTGCCGACATAGGAAAGATTGGTCTGGATGCCGCGCCGCTCCTGGCAGAGTTTCAAGATCGCGCCAAGATATTCGTCGGGCGTCAGGATGGTCGCCTTGATCCAGGGCTCGCGGATTTCCTCGATCTTGACCGGATCGGGCAGGTCGGCGGGGTTGTGGAGCTGGAGTTCGCTCCCGTCGGTCAAAACCACTTCATAGACCACCGAGGGCGCCGTGGTGATCAGATCGAGATTGAATTCGCGGCTCAGCCGCTCCTGGATGATTTCCAGGTGCAGCAGCCCCAAGAACCCGCAGCGGAAGCCGAACCCCAGCGCGGCCGAGGTTTCCATTTCGAACGAAAAGCTCGCATCGTTCAATCGCAGCTTGCCCATGGCGGCGCGCAGATCGTCGAAATCGGACGCATCGACCGGGAACAACCCGCAGAACACCACCGGCTGGGCTGGCCGGAAGCCGGCCAGCGGTTCGGCCGTGGGCTTTCTGTCATCGGTGATGGTGTCGCCGACATTGGTGTCGGCCACTTCCTTGATCGAAGCGGTAAAGAACCCGATTTCGCCCGGTCCGAGCTCGCCGACATCCACGAGCTTGGGCGTGAACACACCCACCCGGTCGAGCTCATAGGTGGCGCCGGCTTGCATCATGCGGATCTTCTGGCCCTTTTTGATCCGGCCATCGATCACCCGGATCAGCACCACGACGCCCAGATAAAGATCGTACCAGCTATCGACCAGCATCGCCTTGAGCGGCGCGTTCTCGTCGCCCTTGGGGGCGGGCAGGCGCTCGACGATGGCGGCCAGCACCTTGTCGATGCCCAACCCGGTCTTGGCGGAAATCTCGACCGCGTCGGAAGCGTCGATGCCGATCACGTCCTCGATCTGCTGTTTCACGCGCTCGGGTTCGGCGGCCGGCAGGTCGATCTTGTTGAGAACGGGGACGATCTCGTGGTTCACCTCGATCGCGTGATACACATTGGCCAGCGTCTGGGCTTCCACGCCCTGCGCGGCGTCGACCACCAGAAGCGAGCCCTCGCAGGCGGCGAGCGAGCGGTTGACCTCATAGGCGAAGTCGACGTGGCCCGGCGTGTCGATCAGATTGAGCACGTAATGCTCGCCATCGGTGTGGGTATATTCGAGCCGAACGGTCTGCGCCTTGATGGTGATCCCGCGCTCGCGCTCGATATCCATCGAATCGAGCACCTGCTCTTTCATCTCGCGCGTATCGAGCCCGCCGGTCATCTGGATCAGCCGGTCGGCAAGCGTGGATTTGCCGTGGTCGATATGGGCCACGATCGAAAAATTGCGGATGCGGGAGAGCGGGGTCTTCTGCGGTGTTTTCATGGGGCCGCTGATAGCAGCAAATCCGCCGTTTCGGGAAGATGGTTTGTGAGCGGTTAATCGCGAAAGGCAACGCTTGGGCGCGTCGAACCGTTATCGGGGGCCCGCCTGACCGTTTCCGAGGATAAAATCTCCATGATCCCGCTCCGCCCGATCGCGCTCATCGCCTTGTTCGCGGCCCTTGCCATGCCGTCCTTCGCCCAGGATGAACCGCCCCTTCCCTTGCCGCGCCCCAATGGGCTGGGCCAGTCCGACGAGCCGGCGGAGACGGACACTGAAGAAAACGCATCCGAGCCCGAGCCTGCCTCCGACGACCAGCCCGAAAACGAGGAAGACGAGCCCGAGCGCATCTATCAGGCCGCCTGCCCGGCGCTGTTGACCGGACGGATCGTGGGCGAAATGGTGCCACCGCTGTCGGAGGGCGCCTGCGGGCTTCAAAGCCCGCTGACGGTTTCGGCGCTGGTGGTCAACGGGCGGCAGATTCCCCTTTCGGGCAATCCGGTCACCAATTGCGCCATGGCCACAACGCTGGCCGATTGGGCCGAGGAGGTCGATGCCTATGCCGGCGCGGTGCTCTATACCCGGATCGAAAGCCTCTCGACCGGTCCGGGCTATCAGTGCCGGCTGCGCAACGGCGCCGATACGGGGTTCGTCTCCGAGCACGCCCTGGGCAATGCCGTCGACATCACGGCGATCACGCTGGCCGATGGCAGCACGCTCTCGGTGCTCGAGGATTGGAACACCCGGCCGGAGCTCCCTGCGGCCAAATTGCTCGGCTTTGCCCATTCGGCCGCCTGCGGGCGGTTCACCACGGTGCTCGGGCCGGAGGCCAATGCCGACCATGAGGATCATTTCCATTTCGATCTGGGCTGTCATGGCCAGACCTGCACCGCCCAGATCTGCGAATGATCACTCCCGCCCGCGCGGGTGGAAGGCGGGCATGTCGGCCATCTCCCTGAGCGACAGATAGCAGGGCGGCTCGGAGGGCTTCTGATTGCCCGAATGGGCAAAGACCGGCCGGGTGAGAAGACGCAGGATCAGCTTTAGCATTTCTCTTCTCCGCGAAAAGCGACGGCCCCAGCATCCCGCGATCGAGCAACAAAACCAATCGACTCTTTCTCGCCGCTCGTTTAGAAAATCTATATGAGCGAGGCCCCCTTCATCCCCCTCAACGCGCTGCACGCCCTGGCTCTGGTCGCCGGGCACGGCGCGCTGCGGCCCGCCGCCGAGGCACTGGGGGTAACGTCGGGCGCTGTGAGCCAGCATATCCGCCGCGCCGAGGAACGCTCAGGGCTGGCCCTGTTCGAGCGCACGCCCAAGGGGCTGGTGCCCACCCGCGCGCTGCTGGCGGTGCTCGGCGATCTCGATACCGGGTTCGCCGCCCTCGCCCGGGCGCAAGCGGGACTGATGGCGCCGGACCAGGGCCGCAATCTCCTGACCGTTACCGTGGGCAACGTCTTTGCCTCGCGCTGGCTGATCTGGCGACTGGGCGATCTGGGCGCCACCCATCCGGAAATCGAATTGAGGCTCCTCACCACCGGCACGCTGGTCGATCTGGGACGCCCCGACGTCGATTGCGGCATACGGTTCGGCGCGGGAGATTGGCCGGGGGTCGAGGCCGAACCGATCGGCACGCACGCCGTCTTCCCCGTCTGCGCCCCCGCGCTTGCCGCCCGGCTCAAATCCCCCGCCGATCTCGCCCATGTGCCCGTCATCATGGATCAGGCATCCATGCTCTCCTGGCCCGATTGGCTCGATGCGGCCGGGGCGCCCGGCCTCAAGCTGTCGGGCCCCGCCATTTCCGATCCCGCCCTGGCGTTCGATGCGGCCATCGCCGGCCAGGGCGTGCTTCTGGCGCTGGGCATCATGGCCGAATACGCGCTCGAACGCGGGCAGGTCGTCGCCCCGTTCGAAACCATCACCCGCTCGCGCTTCGGCTATTGGTTCGCTTGGGCCAAGGGGCGGCAATTGCCGGCGCGCACGCGAAAATTCCGCGGCTGGCTGCTCGACCAGATGAACGCCTGCGAGGATGCGACACGAAAGGCGGTTGCCAAGCGCGCATCATAGTTTAGAATAATTCTAAACTATGAAAGTCATCGCCGATGTTCTCCCGCTTCCTCGCCGCCAAACGCGATTTCTCATCGCTGTCCGAACAGGAAATCCTGGCGCTGGCCATTTCCGCCGAAGAGGAGGATGGCCGCATCTACGCCGCCTATGCCGACCGGCTGCGCAAAACTTACCCCGCCTCCGCCGCCATTTTCGATGGCATGGCGCAAGAGGAGGACAATCACCGCCGGCGACTGATCGAGCGCTATGCCGAGCGGTTCGGCCCCACCATCGTGCCGATCAGGCGCGAGCATGTGCGCGGCTTTCTCACCCGCAAGCCCGTCTGGCTGATGGCCGAACTCGATCTCGATACCGTCCGCGCCCAGGCCCGCGAGATGGAACAGGACGCCGCCCGTTTCTACGTCCAGGCCGCCAGCCGCACGCTGGATGCGGCCACGCGAAAACTTTTGGGCGATCTCGAACGGGCCGAGCGCGGGCACGAACGTGCCGCCGAGCGCCTGGAAGATGCGCATCTGGATGCCGACACCCGCGAGACCGAAAAGGACACAGCGCACCGCAATTTCCTCCTCACCTACGTCCAGCCCGGCCTTGCCGGTCTCATGGACGGTTCGGTCTCGACACTGGCCCCGATCTTTGCCGCCGCCTTTGCGACGGGCGACACCTGGTCGACCTTTCTCGTGGGACTTGCCGCATCGGTGGGCGCGGGCATTTCCATGGGGCTGACCGAAGCGGCCAGCGACGATGGCAAGCTCACCGGGCGCGGCTCGCCGATCAAGCGCGGCATTGCCTCGGGCATCATGACCGCCCTGGGGGGCCTGGGCCACGCGCTGCCCTATCTCATCCCCCATTTCTGGACCGCCACCTGGATCGCCATCGCCGTGGTCGTTATCGAGCTCTGGACCATCGCCTGGATTCAAAAGCGGTTCATGGATACGCCCTTCTGGCGGGCGGTCACCCAAATCGTCCTCGGCGGCTCCCTGGTCTTTGCCGCCGGCATCATCATCGGCAGCGCCTAGCCTTTTCCCGAAAGCGCGCAGCCACACGCGCACCTCATCCTCTCCTTCGTCGTCTTCGGCTTGACCCGAAGACCCGCAAAGCCTCCACACTCCCGGCAGAGGTCGCGCCCCCAATCCCTCCGCACCCGAGGACGACAATGACGAGGGAGGGAAGACGAAAGCATTGCCCCATCCTCCCCGGCATTTCATAATTGAAACATGGATTTTTCCTGGGACGATCTCCGGCTGTTCCTCGATGTCGCCCGGCTGGGCGGGCTTTCGGCGGCGCGCGCCACGACGGGGCTGAGCGCGGCGACCCTCGGTCGGCGCGTGACCGCGCTCGAACGCCAGATCGGCGAGCCGCTTTTCATCCGCACGCAGACCGGCTTCACCCTCACAAGGGCCGGCGAAGCCCTGCTCGAGCGCGCCCAGGATGTGGAGGCGGCCATGCGGGCGCTGACCCATTGGCGCGAGGGGGCCGTCGGGGCGCGGGTGGTGCGGGTTTCGGCCGGCACATGGACCAGCGATTTCCTCGCCCGTCACATGGATGCGCTCTGGTCGCCCGGCGACGGGTTCCGCGTCGAACTGGTCACCGCTTACGAAAAGATCGATATCGGCCGCCGCGCCGCCGATATCGGCATCAGGTCCGAACGCCCGCTCGAAGCCAATCTGGCGACCCGCCGCATGACCCCGGTCGCCTATGCGCTCTATTGCGCGCCGCGCCTGGTACCAGGCGTGCGCGATGGGCTCTTCGTCGGCGTCACGGGCCGGGCGGGCAACACCGCCTCGGCCCGCTGGCTGATGGCCCATCACGGCGACCGGATCGTCATCAGCGGCAATGACGCCCATTCGGTGCGCGAACTGGTGGCCGGGGGCGCGGGGCTGACGGTTCTGCCCTGTTTCATCGGCGATGCCGATCCGCGCCTGTCGCGCATAAGGGGCCCTATCGCCGATCTCGCCGCCGACCAATGGCTGGTGCTCCACCACGAGGAGCGCCACAGCCCGCCCGTGCGCACGCTGGCCGAGCGGATCGGCAGGCTCATGAAGGACAATCGCGCCCTTTTCGCCGGCGAAACCTCATGAGGCCAGCCGCTGCCGGCGCTGGTAGTGAAGCGCCACCAGCGCCCCGGCGGCGATCACCGTAACGAGCAATGCCGCCGCCCCGCCATCGGCGAAGATCACCCGATGCATGATCCGTCCGGGGATAAGGGTAAAGATGCCCGCCCCAATCAGCCCCCCGGCATAGACCGAGATCATGGTGATCCGGTGCGTGCGCACGTCCCCGGCCCTGATGGCGCGCCAGCCGCTCCAAAGCCCGACCAAGGTGAAGAGCGAGAGCACATGGATGGGACTATAGGGTCCCAAAAGCCTGATTTCGGTGATGAAGAACGAGGTGAGCGACACCCCCAGCATCAACCCGATCCACAACCGCCCCAATCCCTTGTGCAGTCGGGTGCCCTTTTTCCAGAACAGCATCAGCGTACCCACCACCAGCGCCAGGATCGCGCAGGCGACGTGGATCTGAATGAAAAGGCTCGATTGGGCGAGGGCTGTTGCATCCATTTTTTCTCTCCGGCATGAAAGGCAGCGACGTCCAGAACCGATGAATTCGCCCAATCGGGCAATATCGATTACGCCAGCGGCAGGATTGGCTTCGTGAAAGACACGCCCGTGCACTTGGCGCTTCGTGAATTGCGCCGCGCCTATACCGACCCGCTGCCGCTTGCCGTCATGGTCGGCATCGGCGCGGCCGCCGGGCTGACGGGTCCGTTCGGCACTTTCGAAAACCTCCCCCTCGCCCCGCGCCTCCTCTATTGGCTGTTGATCGCGCTGGGCACCTATGGCGCGGGTCTTTTCGGCTCGGTGCTGGCCGATGCCCTGTGGCTCCAGGGACGCGGCACCATGGCCCTGCGCATCGCGCTTCTGGGCCTTGCCGCCTCGGTTCCCGTCACCATCGTCGTGGTGCTGATCACCCTTGGATTTTTCCCCGACCTCGGCGTTACGGGGATCGCGCTGCACGAACTCTATATCTACAACCTTGCCATCAGCCTGGGCCTCATCGCCCTGCTCGAAGCCATAGTGCTGCCCCGCCGCCGGCACCAGGACGCCGAGAAGCTGCCCGAGGCCCCGCCCATCCTCGACCGCCTGCCCAAGCCGATCCGGGGTTCGCTGAGCCATATGTCGATGGCCGATCATTACGTTGAAGTGTTCACCGAAAAGGGCAAGGCCATGGTGCTGATGCGCCTGGCCGACGCCATCGCCGAAACGCGCGGCGTTCCGGGCCTGCAGATTCACCGCAGCCACTGGGTCGCCACCGATGCCGTCGCCACCCTCAAACGCATCGACGGCCGCCCGGTGATCGAACTCAAATCGGGCGAAATCCTCCCGGTGTCCCGCAGCTATCTGGCGGAAGTGCGCGCCGCGTTTTCGGAGGCATAAGGGAGCAAATCCTCCCTAAGGCTTGACCCGAGAGCCCACTGCAGGGTTGAGGGAACAAACCTCCGTTGAGCTGCACGGAAGCCTTGCGGGTCTCCGGGTCAAGCCCGAAGACCACGAGGTGAGCGTTAAGAAACGTGTGGCTCAGCCTGCGGCCCTTCGCTTACGCTCCGGGCGTTCTCGCCTCAAACCGCTCCACCCTCTCCTTTCGTCATTGTCGGGCTTGACCCGACAATCCGCAACGCCGCCACGCGTGCAGAAGATGTAGCGGCGCAATACCACCCGTGCGCTGCCGGTCGCGGAAAAGCTGCCGCTGGACCCCGGGAATAAATCCCGGGGTCCAGGGAATGGTCAGGGCAGAGACGCCGCCCGAAATGCCTACAGCGAGCGCTGCACCTTCTCGACGCGGTAGCATTCGATGACGTCGCCGGGACGCATGTCCTCGTACTTCTCGAACGCCATGCCGCATTCCTGGCCAGCCTGCACTTCCTTGACTTCGTCCTTGAAGCGCTTGAGCGTCGAGAGCTTGCCTTCGTGGATCACGACGTTGTCGCGGATCAGGCGCACGCCGGCGCCGCGTTCCACCATGCCGTCGGTGACCCGGCAGCCTGCGACCTTGCCGACCTTGGAGATGTTGAACACCTCCAGGATTTCGGCGTTGCCGATGAAGGTTTCGCGCACCTCGGGGGCCAGCATGCCGCTCATCACGCCCTTAACGTCGTCGATAAGGTCGTAGATGATGTTGTAGTAGCGGACCTCGATCCCCTCGCGCTGGGCCAGTTCGGCGGCCTGCTTGTTGGCACGCACGTTGAACCCGATGATCACAGCGTTCGAGGCCGTGGCCAGCGTCACGTCGGATTCGGTGATCCCGCCCACGCCCGAATACAGGATTTGCGCCGAAACTTCGTCGGTCGAGAGCTTGTTGAGCGCGGTAACGATCGCTTCGACCGAACCCTGCACGTCGCCCTTGATCAACAGCGGGAACTTGGCGATGCCCGAGGCCTTGAGCTGGTTCATCATCTGCTCGAGGCTGGTCGCGCCGCCGCCCGCCGTCTTCTCGCGGATCGAACGCTGGCGGTATTCGGTGATCTCGCGGGCTCGCCCTTCGTTCTCGACCACCGCGAAGCGGTCGCCGGCGTCGGGCACGCCCGAGAAGCCGAGCACTTCGACCGGGGTCGAGGGACCGGCGGCCTTCGTCTGGGCACCCTTGTCGTCGATCAGCGCGCGAACCTTGGCCCATTCGGTGCCGGCCACCACGATGTCGCCGACCGAAAGCGTGCCGCGCTGGACGAGCATCGTCGCCACTGCGCCACGGCCCTTGTCGAGCTTGGATTCGATCACCAGACCCTCGGCGCGGCCCTTTTCGGGGGCCTTGAGCTCGAGCACTTCGGCCTGCAGCAGCACCGCTTCGAGCAATCCGTCGAGATTGGTCTTTTTCAGCGCCGAGACTTCCACGTCGAGCACGTCGCCGCCCATCGATTCCACGAACACTTCGTGCTGGAGCAGTTCGGTGCGCACCTTGGTGGGGTCGGCAGCGGGCTTGTCGATCTTGTTGATCGCCACGATGATCGGGACGCCCGCCGCCTTGGCGTGCTTGATCGATTCGATGGTCTGAGGCATCACGCTGTCGTCGGCCGCCACCACCAGGATGGCGATGTCGGTCGCCTGGGCGCCGCGGGCACGCATGGCGGTGAACGCCTCGTGGCCCGGGGTATCGAGGAACGTGATTTTCTGGCCGTTCTTTTCCACCTGATAGGCGCCGATGTGCTGGGTGATGCCACCCGCTTCGGTCGAGACCACATTGGCCTCGCGCAGCGCGTCGAGCAGGCTGGTCTTGCCGTGGTCGACGTGGCCCATGATGGTGACGACGGGGGGACGGGAGACCAGATCGCCGGCCTCGTCGTTCTTGACGTCGTCGAACAGGCCCTCTTCCACGTCGCTCTCGGCCACGCGCTTGACGGTGTGGCCCAGCTCGGTGGCGATCAGTTCGGCCGTATCGGCGTCGATCACGTCGTTGATCTTGAGCATCTGGCCCTGGGCCATCAGCAGCTTGATCACGTCGACGGCCCGCTCGGCCATGCGGTTGGCCAGTTCGGCAACCGTGATGGCTTCGGGGATGATCACTTCGCGGCTGAGCTTGGGCTGGGCGGCCTTGACGTTGCGGCCCATCTTCTTGTTCTGCCGGCGGCGCATGGCGGCCAGCGAAGGACCGCGCCGATCGCTGTCGTCGAGCGCCGAATTGACGTTGAGCCGGCCGCGCGAGCTGCCGTCATTGCCCCGGCGCACCGGGGTCGCGCCGGGGCGCGGCGCGGCGTTGCGCTTGGCACGTTCGAGCTCGTCGCGGTCGACCAGGGCCTTGGGGGCCGGGGCCGCGCGACGGCGCACGCGATCGTCCTCGCCTTCACCCGGAGGGGGCGGGGGCGGCATGTCGGGCTGGGCGGCACGCGGGCTGGGCTTGGCCACCGGCTTGGGCCGGGCCTGGCCGGCCTTGACCGGAACGATCTCGTCGAGCTCGTCCTTGATCTTTTCGGCTTCGCGCGCGGCCTGCTCCTCGGCGGCGCGGCGTTCGGCTTCCTCGCGCTCGGCCTTGCGGCGGGCGTCGATCTCGGCGTAGCGCCTTGCGTCCTCTTCGGCCTTGAGGCGGTCTTCCTCGGCACGGGCGGCAGCCTCGCGCAGGGCACGCTCGCGGGCCTGGTTCTCGTTCTGGGTCAGGCTCGCCGAATTTGTCGGGTTCTGGCGCGGGCTGACCGGGCGTCCACCCGGACGGCCGCTGCCGGACTGGGGCCGGCCACCGCCGCCCTGTCCGCCACCCTGGCTCTGCTGGGGCGCACCCGCGCCGGGCGCGCCGACGCGCCGCGTGCGCTTTTCAACAACCACCGTGCGTGAGGACCGCGACATGCCGGGGCGGGCACCCAGATTGGGCGCGCCCTTTAGGGTCAGGGTCTTCTTGCCCGAACCCGAATCGTCGCTGGTCTTGTCCTTATCGGTCATATGGTGCCGTCTTCTTCTCTGTCTGTGGCGATGTAGAGAGCGAGCCGGTTTGCCCGCTCGATCGCCGAATTTGCCGCCGGGCCGGGAGTCAGCGCAGCGTGTATCACATTTTCGAGCCCCAATGCCAAACCCAATTGGGCCGACGAAAGAGATTCGATATGGACCAGCGTCTGGGGGTTTTCCCCTCGCCGGACCGATTGCATCATCTTGCGGCGCCCATCGGGGGCCGCGTCGCTGGCCGTGATCAGCGCCGCCGCGCGCGCGCCTTCGAGAAGGCTCGCGACCTTGGCTGCGCCCGTCACCAGCGCGCCCGCCTTGCGCGCCAGGCCAAGAGCACCCGCGAGGCGCTGTTCTAACCGCGTCCGCACCAGTTCCGCAAGGTCGGGCGGCACGGCAACGTTCTCCTTGAGGCTGCGCGCGAAGACCTTCTTGCGCACCGCCTCGGCGACGGCGTCGGACGAAAGCGTGATCCACACGCCCCTGCCCGGCGCCTTGGCGTCAACGTCGGGCGCCAGGACCCCGTCGGGGGAAACCGCGAAACGGATGAGCGCGGAGCCGGGTTTTTCCTCCCGCGTCAGCGCGCACATCCTCAATACCTGTTTTTCGCGGCCCAATTGCGGCGTCCTTCTCGCCCTGTCCGCCTACTGGGCGGCCCCGTCCTCGGCAGCGACCTCGCTTTCACCCTCGGCGATTTCCACCGCCTGGGGCAGGTCGTCCTCGGTGATCCAGCCGGCCTTCAGCCGTGCCGCCATGATCATGTCCTCGGCCTCTTCCTTGGAGAGCGGGAAGGCCGAGAACGTGCCTTCATAGCGCTTGGTTTCGCCGTCCTTGCGCTCGGTCCAGCCGATCAGATCGTCGGCCACGCAGCCGGCGAAATCGTCGACGGACTTGATGTCGTCCTTGCCCAGCGCCACGAGCATGGCGGCCGAAAGGCCGTCGATGTCGTAGAGCGCGTCCTCGACCCCGAGCGCCTTGCGTTCATCGTCGAGCTCGCGTTCCCGGGCGTCGAGATATTCGGTGGCCCGGTTCTGGATCTCGCCCGCCGTCTCCTCATCGAACCCGCCGATAGAGGCGATTTCGCTGATATCGACATAGGCCAGTTCCTCGATCGAGGAGAAGCCTTCGGACGCCAGGAGCTGGGCGACCATTTCGTCGACGTCCAGCGCGTCCATGAACAGCGTCGAACGCTCGGTGAATTCCTTCTGCCGGCGTTCGCTCTCTTCCTGCTCGGTCAGGATGTCGATGTCCCAGCCGATGAGCTGGCTGGCCAGACGCACGTTCTGGCCGCGACGGCCGATGGCGAGCGAAAGCTGCTCGTCGGGCACCACCACTTCGATGCGTTCGGCCTGCTCGTCGAGCACCACCTTGGCGACATCGGCGGGCTGGAGCGCCGAGACGACCAGATCTGCTATATTGTTCGTCCAGGGGATAATATCAATCTTTTCGCCCTGCAATTCTCCCACGACCGCCTGAACGCGGCTGCCGCGCATACCAACGCATGCCCCGACGGGATCGATCGAGGAGTCCGAGCTCGTCACCGCGATCTTGGCACGGCTGCCCGGATCGCGGGCGATCGAGCGGATGGTGATGATGCCGTCGTAGATTTCGGGCACTTCCTGGGCGAACAGCTTTGCCATGAACTGGGGATGGGTGCGCGAGAGGAAAATCTGCGGCCCCCGCTGCTCGCGGCGCACGTCGTAGATATAGGCGCGCACGCGGTCGCCGTATCTGAACTGCTCGCGCGGGATCAGTTCGTCACGGCGGATGATGGCCTCGCCCCGCCCCAGATCGACGATCACATTGCCATATTCGACGCGCTTGACCGAACCGTTGATGATCTCACCCACGCGGTCGGAATATTCCTCATACATCCGGTCGCGCTCGGCGTCGCGCACCTTCTGGACGATGACCTGCTTGGCCGATTGCGCCGCGATGCGCCCGAATTCGATGGGCGGCAGCGGTTCGGTGACATAATCGCCCAGCTTGGCGGCCGAATTTTTCTCCACCGCTTCCTTCAATGAAATCTGCCGGCCGTATTCCTCGACGCGCTCGACGACTTCGAGCAGGCGCCACAGGCGGAGTTCGCCGGTGCGCGGATTGATCTCGGCCTTGACCTCGGTCTCGGCGCCGTAGCGGGCCTTGGCGGCGCGCTGGATGGCCTCTTCCATCGCCTCGATGACGATCATACGGTCGATCGACTTTTCGCGCGCCACAGCATCGGCGATCTGCAAAAGTTCCAACCTGTTCGCTGAAACGGCCATTTCGATCAATTCTCCTGATTTCGCTCGTCGGCGGCTTCGCCGTCGGTTTCGTCGGTGTAGATGGTTTCGATGTCCTCGTCGGACGTGTCGTAGTCGGGGTCTTCGTCCTGACGGCGCTTGGCTTCGTCGAGCAGCTTGTCGGTCATCACCAGCTTGGCGTCGGCCAGAAGCGACAGCGGCAGGGTGTGGACGGGATCGGTGCCGATGGGCGCATCGGGCAGGCGGATCGAAAAGGTGTCGTCATCGGCCCCAACGATATCGCCCCTGAAGCGCTTGCGGCCATCGACCATGTCGGAAAGCTCGACCTTGGCCTCGTAACCGGCCCAGGCCGTAAAATCGCGGGCCCGCACCAGCGGCCGGTCGACGCCGGGCGAGGAAATCTCGAGATGATATTCGCGATCGATGGGGTCTTCGAGGTCGAGGATCGGATTGAGGTCGTTGTGGAGCTTTTCGCAATCTTCGATGGTGAAGTGCCCGCTGTCGTCCTCGCACATGATCTGCAGCGTGCAGCCATTGTCCTGGGTCACGCGGATGCGGACCAGATCATAGCCCAGCGACTGGGCCACCGGCTCGACGATTGCCGCAATGCGCCCCTCGAGCGCGGTTTCACGGATGTAGCGTTTCGTGTTCGTTGTCATCTTTCCCCTGACGAGGGCAATAAAAAAGAGCGGGGGCCGTTGGGCACCCACTCTCATTTGATCTGAGATTGTTGCGTCTATATAGCGCTCGAAACGCGAAAACGCAAGGCGGGCTTAAGAAGCCTTCGCCGCATCGGCCAGCACCTGGGCCACCCATTCGTTGAGGCTCTTGTTCTCGGCCGCCGCCGCGGTCACCGCCGCTTCATGGACCTGGGGGTTGAGCCGCACGTTGAAACGGCCCGAAAAGGATCTGAATGGCTCGATTCCCCGTTCCGCGCAGACTTCGAGATAGACCTTAAGCGAAGCCTGCCCCTCGCTATGGAGAGCCTCCACGCTCGTGGCATAAAAATCAGCCCCACCGGCGAGGTCGATGAAATCGCCCCGAAACATGCCGATTTCCGGATCGTAGCTCACCACCGCCTTGTGACCGCCGATTTCGATGACGTTCTTCATGGTTTCACTCCGCGGCTTTCGAGCCATTTCCTCACGCTGGCCACCGCGCCCTTGTCTGTGTCGGGCGAGGGATGCGGGCGATGGAATATCCGCACCTCGCCGAACAGTACCACCGCGATCCGCGACCCCTCGCGTTCGGAGACTTCGGCTCCCAGAGCGACGAACAGCGCTTCGATGTCGCTCCAGCGGACCGACCCGCTGACGGGACGCGAATAAATCTGCCGCAGCGTCGTCTCATGTTTGCGCTTCATGGCGCTTGGTACCATATATTGGTACTATATACCAGCCTTCAAGAGACCCGCACGAACTCGAAGTAAAAACTCTTCATTCGCCCCTGCCTCCGCGCCTTCTGCTCATAGCGCGTCGCCTGCCACCCCGGATACGGCTCGTGCCAGGCGCCCGGCTCGGCGATGGGCCAGACAAACCCCTCCGAGCGCAGGATATGGCCCAGCGTCCAATTGGCGTAATCCTCGATATCGGTCGCGAACCGGAACGTCCCGCCGGGTTTGACCACCCGCGCGAATTCGGTCAGCACCGGAAACTGGATCAGCCGCCGCTTGTGGTGGCGCGGCTTGGGCCAGGGGTCGGGATAGAGCACGTAGAGGCAATTGACCGAGGCGTCGGGCATCACGGCGAGCAGCTTGATCACGTCGTCGGGAAACAGCGCGATATTGCCGATCCCGTCCTCGTCGATCGCTTCGAGCAGCTTGCCGATGCCGCCGGTAAACACCTCGCAGCCGATGAACCCGTCTTCGGGGTTTTCCCTCGCGATACGCGCCAGATGCTCGCCCCCACCATAGCCGATTTCGAGGTGAATGCGTTTGGCTTCGGGAAACAGCGCACGCGGGTCGACGGGCGCGGAAATATCCACGCTCAATTGCGGCAGCAGCGTTTCGAACAGCGCCTTCTGGCCGCTATGGAGCTTCTTGCCGGCCCGGCGACCGAAAAAGGCGCGCGGCCCCTTGGGGTCCTGCGGAATGGGTTTGATGGTCATGACACTCTTAAACGCAATAAAGCGCAGCTTCTGTTGCGCTGCGCTTTAGCGTCATTGGCTTGCCGATGGCAAGGATCAGCTCAATTCGGCCTTGATCACCTCGGCCAGATCGGTCCGCTCCCAGGAGAACCCGCCATCGGCCTCCGGTTCGCGCCCGAAATGGCCATAGGCCGCCGTGCGCTCATAGATCGGCTTGTTCAATCCCAGATGGGTGCGGATGCCGCGCGGGGACAGGTCCATGACCTTTTGCAGCACCAGCCCCAGCCGATCCTCATCCACCGTGCCGGTGCCATAGGTATCGACGAAGATCGAGAGCGGCTTGCTCACCCCGATGGCGTAGGAAAGCTGGATGACGCATTTTTCCGCCAGTCCCGCCGCCACGACGTTCTTGGCCAGATAGCGCGCCGCATAGGCCGCCGAGCGGTCCACCTTGGTGGGGTCCTTGCCCGAAAACGCGCCCCCGCCATGGGGCGCAGCGCCGCCATAGGTGTCGACGATGATTTTCCGCCCGGTCAGCCCGGCGTCCCCGTCCGGCCCACCGATGACGAAGGCGCCGGTAGGGTTGACGTAAAATTCGTCCTCGGGCGGCATCCAGCCTTCCGGCAATACGTTTTCAACGAAGGGCCGCACCAGTTCGCGCACGCGCTCCTGGGACACATCCTCGTCGTGCTGGGTGGAAACGACAACGGCGGAAACGCCCACCGGCTTGCCGTTCTCGTATTTGAGCGTCACCTGGCTCTTGGCGTCGGGCCCGAATTCGGACGCCGCGCCCGAATGGCGCGCCTCGGCCATGGTCTTTAAAATCTTGTGCGCGTAAAGCAGCGGCGCCGGCATCAGCTCGGGGGTTTCGTTGACGGCGAAGCCGAACATGATGCCCTGGTCGCCAGCCCCCTCGTCCTTGTTGCCCGAAGCGTCGACGCCCTGGGCGATATGGGCAGACTGTTCGTGGACGTGGCAGGAAAAATCGAGCGTCTTCCAGTGGAAGCCGTCCTGCTCATAGCCGATGCGCTTGACCACCCCGCGCGCCAGCTCTTCCATGCGATCATGATCGATGGATGCCGGGCCGCGCACTTCGCCGGCCAGGACGATACGGTTGGTGGTCGCCAGCGTTTCAACGGCGACGCGGGAATAGGGGTCCTCGGCAAAAAACGCGTCGACGATGGCGTCGGACACCTGATCGCAGATCTTGTCGGGATGGCCCTCGGAAACGGATTCCGAGGTGAACAGATAGGAAGAACTGGCCACGTTAAACCTCTTGTCTAGCGGCGAGGGCGCACGCGGAAGTGCGCGTGTCGGGAGATTATTCCTGACACTTTCAGTCCTGCTTTTCGCAGTTTGAGGAGTGGAAATCAAGAGCGATATAAAGAAAGCTTTATATTGCCAAATTGGCGGCTTGGCGGGCGCTGCCGTTGGATTCCGGGATAGTGGCAACGAGGCGGCCCCATACAACCCCTTGTCATTTCTGAGAATGACAGGATCGGGTGGGAACAATGAGGTGCCCTACACAAACCAATGTCATTCCGGGATTTATTCCCGGAATCCAGCAGCGGCCTCGCAGCGAGCCGAACCTGTCAATCCACCATCCGCCTGCGCCGCCTCTCCCACCCCGGCAGCGCGGCCACGGCGCCCAACACCAGCATCGCCACCAACGGCCAATGCCGGTACTGCCCATAAACCGTCCCGCCCAGCGGTTGGTCGGGCACGCCCTTGATCGCGCCCACCATGCCCTCGGCCATCATCGCGTCGATCCGCCCGAGCGGATCGACGATGGCCGAAATCCCCGAATTGGCGGCGCGCACCATCGAGATGCCCTCTTCCACCGCCCGCACCCGCGCGTGATGGAAATGCTGGGCCGGTCCGATCGACCCGTCGAACCAGGCATCGTTTGTCACAACCAGGATAAACCCCGCCTCGGCCACCGCGTCCCCCAGCGCGCCGGGAAAGACGATCTCGTAGCAGATCAGCGGCATGATGGCGGGCGAACCCGGCAATTCGATCAGCCGCCGCTCGGTCCCCGCCGCCCAGCCTTCCGAGCCGGTCACGAACTGGTTGATGCCGAATTGGCGCAGCGTATCGCCGAACGGCAGATATTCCCCGAACGGCACCAGATGGGTCTTGTCGTAGGAGGTCACCACCTCGCCCGCGCCATTGAAGGCGAGGATGGAATTGAACGGTTTTGCTCCCGGCACGATCTGGCCATTGGTGCCATAGGGCTCGCGCGGCGCGCCGGTTAAAAGCCAGATATCATCGGGCAGCGCGCGGGCGATCTGCGCCAGATATTGCGGCTCCTCGGATAAAAAGAACGGGATCGCCGCCTCCGGCCAGATCAGATGGGTGACGTCGTCCAGCCCCTGATCCTGCGGCCCGGCCCGCATGGTCGACAGATCGAGCAGCCTTGTGATCGTCTCTTGGCGCGCGAAGGTCTGCCATTTGATGTCCTGGGAGATGACCGGCTGGACGATCCTTAAATTGATATCGTCGAACGGCTCGGTTCGGGTCTCGGCCAGCCGATAATTGCCCCACCCGAGCTGCAGTGCGATCAGCCCGAAGGCGGCGAACAGGGGCAGGACGCGGGCGATGATCGAGCGCTCGGCGGCCGGCCAGACCAGCGCCGGGACCGCCGAAACGAGGATGGCGACAAAGCCCAGCCCATAGACGCCGACCAGCGAGGCCGCCTGCATCATCTGCTCATTGGCGGTCAGCGCGTAGCCCAGCAAATTGAACGGGAAGCCGGTGAAAAGATATCCGCGCGCCAGCTCGGCCAGCGTCAGCCCCACCGCCAGCGCGAAAATGCGCCCGGCGCCCGCCGACCAGAAGAAATGCGCAAAAGCGGTGCCCAGCCCCCAAAACAGGGCAAGCAGCAACGCCAGCCCCGCCACCGCGAACGGCATCAGCACCAGAAGCCAGCCGCCATCGACGAAAAACGCCGCGCCCACCCAATGGAGCGTCGTCGCGAAATAGCCGAACCCGAAGGCAACCCCGATCCGGAACGCGGGGCCCAGCAGCACGCCCCGCACCGTGCGCCGCCGCTCAGCGCCGTCGAGCGCCCACACCAGCACCGGCATGCCGAAAAACAGGGCGATGAGGAAGAACAGCGGCGGAGCGGAGAGGCCGGCCACCGCGCCGGCCACCGCCAGAAGCAAAAGGCGCCGCCACCCATGGGCGAGCATGGCAAACTCGGCAAGAGCGGTCATGGCTATCCTTTGGCGCCGAATCACATCTGCCGAACGGTGGCCGTGCCGGGCGCCTCAGGTCAACTGGCGCGAGCAGGCGCGCATGAAAAACGGCGGGGCGCCAAAGCACCCCGCCGTCCGGGTTGGCTTATTGGGTGGTGGTTTCACCCTGGGTCGGGGGCTCGAGCCCCGCGTCGGTGTTGGGGTCTGCCGCCTCGTCGGTCGTCGCGTCCTCGGCCGCTTCGGCCTCGGGCGATTGCTGGCTCTCGACGAAGACGGTCAGCGCCGCATCCCCATCCATCCACACCGCAATCACGTCTGCGGGGGTATAGCCCGCCGCTTCGACGGCGGCGACCACATCGGCATTGCCTTCCACATTGCCCTGCAGCACGTCGATATCGGCCTGATAATCGGCCTGGGTTTCCGCATAGGCGCTGGCGGTGAACTCGCCATCCTCGCCGAGCGTCGAAATATCGACGATCTCGATTTGGGTGTCGGCGGTCACTCCGGAAAGATCGGCGGTGCCTGCACCCTGGAGGGCGGTATCGAGGTCGCCATAGGTGAGGTCGGAAACGCCCGCGTCGACATCGGCATCAACTCCGGCGCCAACACCCGCTTCAACACCAGCATCCTCGCCGCCGAGTTCGGTGGTCACGCCACCGTCGAGCGTCACGCCCGCATCGGCATCCTGGGCGAGAGCGGCAAGCGGCATCGACAGGGTCAAGGCCGTACCGAGGGCAAGAGCAGAGAGCTTGTTCATTTCACTTCTCCATTGAAGTTTCGTGATTTACCGCCCCTCTGAGGGTTAGCAACGGGCCAGCTCCCATCCAGTTGCACGCCGGGGGGCGAGGCGCTCCCAAAGGCCACTGGCCAAGGTTTCCAATCCATTCTAAGCTTCCCGCCCCGCCCCATAGCCGCCCGTCCTTCCCATGCCCGCCCTCCCGACCTTCCGCTCCGGCGCCCGCGCCTCGATGCCCATTGCCATAGGTTATGTTCCGGTCGGCATCGCGTTCGGGGTGGCGGCCATCAAGGCGGGATTCACCGCGCTCGAAGCCACGCTGCTTTCCGCCGTCGTCTATGCCGGAGCCAGCCAGTTCCTCGTCCTGGCGCTGGTGGGGTCGGGCGCGCCGATCCTGGTCACAGCGCTTTCGATCATCGCTACCAATCTCAGGCACGTCTTTTACGGCCCCGCCATCATCGAGGCGGCACGGGGCAACGCCACCAAGCGCCACGCCTGGGCCTGGAGCTTCTTTCTCTCTGACGGCGCGTTTGGCTCGGCCATTGTCGCGCTCAACCGCTCCAAGGATTATTTTTCGCCGCGCTTCATGTTCGGCATCGGCGCAGGTCCCTATTTCGCGTGGCTGATCGGCACGGCGATCGGGGCCGTGGCGGGCGGCGCGCTCAGCGCCTATCCGGCCATCGATGCCGCTATGGGCTTTCTGATGCCCGCGCTGTTTCTCTCGATGGTGCTCTCGCTGATCAACCGCGTGCACGTCCCGGTGGTGATCGTCACCGTCTGCGTCACCCTGGTGCTCATCCTCTTAACCTCGCCCACCGTCGGCATCCTGGGCGGCATGGTGGTGGGGGCGTGCTCGAGCCTTGCGTTCGGCGGAAGGAAACCGGCGTGAACACCGAATTTATCATCATCACCGTGCTCGTGGGCCTGGGCACATGGATGCTGCGCTACCTGCCGACGTGCTTCATGCGCGGCACGGGCAATCCGCGCGCGCCCCTCAGCCGCTTCCTTGCGGCCACCGGCCCGGCGGCCATCGCCGCGCTCTATGTGGGGGCCGTGCTGCCCATGCTCTCGCCCGACCTGCGGGCTATCGCGCCGCTGCTCCTGGGGTCGGCCGCGGTCGTTCTGTTCTATCTCTGGCGCCGCGATATCTCGATAGCCACGGTGGGCGGTGCAATCGTCTATGGAATCGTCTTCGCCCTCGTGTGATCGAGGCGGTCATGGTCCTGCCACGTCACCGGTGTTACGATTCGCATCAGAATCAACCGGATTCGAGGAGGTCGTCCGTGAAACCCCTTCTGCTCGCCGCAGCCCTCAGCCTCGCCGCGCTTCCCGCCGGCGCCGTCGAAACCTCAATGCAGCTCGTGCTCGAACTCGAAGGCAACGCCCAGCGGGACGTTATGACCTATCAGTGCGAAGGCATCGAAAATCCGATGGTCGTCGAATACATCAACGCCCATCCGATCTTTCTGGCCATCGTCCCCATCGAGGGCGAAAACCTGATCTTCGTCAACGTCGTCTCGGCATCGGGCGCACGCTATGTCTCGGGCCAGTACGAATGGTGGAGCCGGGGCAATGAAGCCTTCTTCACCGACGCCATGGACGTGGGCGAGGAGGAAGATTCGGAAGCCGAACCGATCTCGTGCCACAGCGTCGTGGACACGCCCTGATCGCGGGCGGAATCCTCCTCGACCAGAAGATAGATCGATATCGGCCCCTTATGGTGCACCGCCCGGCGGCAGATGCGTCGCAGATCGGCGTCGGTCAGCCCCAGATCGGCCCTGAGATAGGGATCGAGGCGGCGTAACGCTGCATAGGTGGACTGAAACGCCAGCCAATCGGCCAGCACACGGGGCATGAAAAACGGCATGGCAAACCTCCGGCGGCGCCGGACGCGCCACCCAAACCCGTTGATGAAATTTCGATGATCAATGGGGCTGAACGCCCCCTCGCAGGCACAATCATGCGCCCGGATCGCACCGGGGCGCTACGGGCGGTTTTGCAATGCTCGTTTCATTTCCGAAACGCTTGGCGGGGGCTGTTCATCGCGCGCCGATGGGAATAAAATGAGAACATGAGTGATGCTGAATCCGCCCTGCAACCTTTTCTCGTCGATGGCCGCCAGTCGCCGACCGCGCTGCGCGTGCAGCGCGGCGTCATGCGCTTTTTACGCTCGGTCCACGACATGACCTGCTTTGCCGAGGTGCCGCTGACCAATGGGCGACGGGCCGATGTCATCGCGCTGGGGGGAAAAGGGGAAATCTGGATCGTCGAGATCAAATCCAGCCTCATCGACTATCGGGTCGATGCCAAATGGCCCAATTACAAGGATTTCTGCGACCGGTTCTTCTTCTGCAAGCCCCCCGAACTCGACCCGGAAATCTTTCCCGCCGAAGAAGGGCTGATGGTCGCCGACGGCCATTGGGGCGATATCCTGCGTAACGCCCCCCACGAACCGCTGCCCGGCGCGCGGCGCAAGGCGATGCTGCTCAAGCTCGCGCGGCTGGGCGCCGACCGGGTCCATGCCTTGATGGACCCGGCAACGCGTGAAGAGGGCTTATTCTGACTCCGAGGCCTGGGCGGTCAACTCGGCCAGAACTGTTCCGCTCTCGTCGCTGAGCGTCAGCGTCTCGCCTTCGATCGTGTAACCGGTCGCGGCTTCAAGTGCGTTGAACAGCCCGCGCTCGGTGTTCATCTTGGCGTCCTCGCAGGCCATCATGGTGGACATTATCTGCGAAATATCGATGGTACCGTCCTCTTGGTAGGCGATCGAACCGCCGAAGACGTTGCAGCCGCCATTGCCACCGACGGAGCCATCATCGGCGCCAAAGGACAGCGAGGCATCCACGCTATCGGGAATGGCCTCGCCGTCGAGCGCCACGAGCACCCAGCGCGTGCCGGGCAGGGAGGCCGACTCGTCTCCGGCCTCATTTGCCACGGGCGTGTCGCTCACGCCACGCGCGCTCACCAGCGGCACCGAAATCGGCGCATCGTGATTGGCCGGGTCGACGCTGATGCGCGTATCGTTGATGAACCACAGCTCGCCCCCCACATCGATGCGCGCCGAAATGGCATAGCTGTGTCCGGAAACCACGTCGCCGGAAGCGACATCGAGAACAAAGCCGATCGGCACCTGCCCGGCCGGATCGATCACTTGCTGAGCAAGGGTTTGCGCCGGCGCGTCGGCCAGCGAAACGTCGATCAGCGATATCGTGGCAACCGCATTGTCGGGCAAGGCGATGCGCTCGCGATAGGAAATATCGCCGGTAATCGTCATGTCATCGGCCATGGCCGCGCCGCTCATCAGCAAGGCCGAGAGCGCTACAATCGAAAACGCAGTGGATTTGATACGCATGGAAGGGTCCTTTCATCTTGGCAAACCCTGCATTCTCCTTGCCGCGCCGGCGCTGAACCGGGTCTGAACGGCCCGGCTTGGCTAATCGCGCTGGTTAAAAGCGCGCCAATCGGCGCATAACGCGCATGAAACGCATAATAATATGGTTAAGTATTGCTGAAGATGTCCAGCGGCGATTTTCTCTTTTGCGTCGAAGGGGTTATCCCTTCCAACAGGAGGCAAACATGAAACTTTTCGCTGCATTGACCATCGTTTCCACCCTGGCCCTGGCCGCTCCGGCTCAGGCCCAGATCCTCGGGTCGGGCAATTCGGGCCTGCTTGGCCTTGGCAATAATCTGCTCGGTCTGCAGACCGGCCATATCTCGGTCCTCAACGGGGGCATCCTCAACGGCTCGAACGTGCTTTCGGGCCTGTTGGGCAGCTCGCGGGCGTCCAACGCCTCGACCAATGTCACCGGTTCGGGCAATGCCACGGCGCCTCATGGCGGCACCGTGGTTTCGGGACGCGGCAACACAGTCGTTCCCGGTTCGGGCAACGTGGTGGGCGCCGGCAACATGGTCGGCAACCAATGGGGCTCGAACTATTCCTACCGCTCGTTCTCCCGCTTCGGCTGGTAAGCCCAAGCCCAAGCCCAAGCCTAAGCCCGGTCCGTCGCAGTGGTTGCGCCGGGCCGGGTCGCGGGTTTGAGCCCGATGCGCGTCACCTTGTGTTTTTCGTCGCGCATGAAACTCATCTCTCCGATGGCGTAGAGCTCGGGCCCGATCCTGTTGACCGTCAGCCGTCCATGGCAGGCCCAGGGCCGCGCCTCGTGGGAAAACGGGATTTCCAGCGTCATCACCGGATCGGCTTTCGCCAGCACTGCGAACCGTTTCGCCATCCCGGCAAGCGTGGGATTGATTTCTTTGTCGAACAGCCAGCCGAACAGTTTGAGCGGACCGCCCCTTTCGCGCAGGAACGGGCTCGCCGCCACGATTTCCAGCCCTTCGTCGAACAGCACCAGCGGCGCCTGCGCCCCGCGCACATAGTGGATCAGCCCCGCCAGCGCCGGATCGCTGCGTCCCCAGATCAGCGCCTGGATGGCATCGAGATTATAGGCCCTGGGCCGGTCCCGCCCGCTCTCCCAGCGCGAAACCTGGCTCTGGCTCACCCCAAGCGTTTTCGCAATGGCGTCCTGATTGATGCGCGTGCTGATACGGAACCTGCGCAGCGCCATCCCGATCTCGATGCTTCGGTCCATTCCCCCACCCGCGTAAAAATACGGGCCCGCGTGGCGCCAAAACCTTCACCACGCCGCCCCATGATCGCCTTCGATCTGACCATCGGGCGCGTGAACATTCTTTGTGGGGGACGGTAGGTGAACATCCTTAGAGTGGCCATCCTCACGGCAGGCCTCGGCATGAGCGGCCCCGCCCTCGCCCAACCGGCCCCTACGCTCTCCTCGAGCGTCGAAGCGGGCTGGACATCCAACGCCCAGGCCATCGCCGGCGGCACATCGGACAGCTACCTCACAACGACACACACGATCGGGCTCGCCATGCCCGGCGAGGACTTCGCCCTGCGCGGCGCAATCTTTTTCGAAGACACCCGCTATGGCGTGCTCTGGCGTGAAAACGACTGGTCCACCTCCCTGACGCTCGACGCCGACGCCCGCCCGCTCCCCGAAACCGCCCTGCGTGGCAGCCTGATCCTCTCCTACGAGGAGGAAGGCCAGGCGCTCGGCCTCGTCGGCGTCACCCTCCCCACACTCTCGGCCCTCGCCCGGCTGCGCGCCGAAACCGCGCTGGGCAGAGCGATCCTTGGTACCGATCTGGCCTATGGCGCTACCCGACCCGGCGAAACGCGGTTCGAGGGCGGGTTTTTGCCCGATACCCGCACCGAAGCCATCACAGACACGATCATCGCCGGCCTCGACATCGCTCATTCCATAGCCCCGGCCGTCGCCCTTACGGTCCGCGCTCAATATCTGGCCACCCTCGTTTCCTCTGACGAACAGGCGATTTTCGCCCGCCTCCCGGTCTCGGTCGCCCGCCTCGCCGCCGGTTTCGAGCTCGAGGACGCGGCTGCCTCGCTCTCCCTGCGCGGTGGCATCGACGCCATCCTCCCCCACGACCAATCCATCGACGCCCTCGCCACGCCTCACACCGCACTCGCCACCCAACTGCAACTGAGCGACACCCTCACTCTGGCCGCCACCTTCGATGCCGGCGCCGAAACCGGGGACCCCGCCGACGGCCTTGCCGACTGGCGCCTCAAGGCACGCGGCAGCATTCTGATCACCCCCGTCCCCCAATGGGCGCTCGAAGCCGCGTTGTTCGCCGGCCAGCGCCGCAGCCCGGCCCTCGACGTCACGATCGAAACCGAGCGCGGCGCCGAACTCATCGCTCGCTGGATGCCGCTGGGCGGGCTCCGACTCGAAGCGCTGGCCCGCTATCGCCGGGTCGAAGGCCTTGCGCCGGCTTATGACGAAACCCGCATCGGCCTGCGCATTTCTGCGGCGATCTGACTTTCCCATTGAGTTGGCCTGGTTCCCTTGGCACAAGGGGGCGATTCAACGAAAAAGGACCAGGCGCTGTGATCGTCGTGTTCGGCTCCATCAATATCGACCTGATCGGTCACGCGCCCACGCTGATGCGGCCCGGGGAAACCGTGCTCGGCTCCTCACTCGAACTCTCCCCGGGCGGCAAGGGCGCCAATCAGGCGCTCGCCGCGCGCCGGGCCGGCGCCGAGGTGAAAATGGTGGGTTGCGTGGGCAATGACGATTTCGCCACCCAGGCGCTGGCGCTGCTCAGCGAATCGGGGGCCGATCTCTCGTCCGTCCGCCGCATGGACCGACACACCGGCACCGCGCTGATCATCGTCAATGCCGAGGGCGAGAACATGATCACCGTCCTCCCCGGCGCCAATTCGCGGCTAACCGCCACGGCCCTCGAACAGGCCGGCATTGCCGAGGGCGACTGGCTCCTCCTCCAGCTCGAAACCCCCATCGACGCCTCGATCGCCGCCGCCGCGCTAGCGCGGAAAAACGGCGCCAAAGTCGTGCTCAATCTTGCCCCCTACACCGATTTCGATCTCAAATTCCTCGATTACATCGACGTGCTGGTCGTCAACGAAACCGAGCTGGCCGGCGTGCTTTCGATGCTCGGCGCGCCCGAACTCGATGAAGAAGCCTCGGTTGCCTGGCTGGCAGAACGGATCGACACGACCGTCGTCGCCACCCTGGGCGCGCGCGGCGCGCTTGCGGCAACGGATGGGCAGACCGTCTCCGCCCCCGCCCTGCCGATCACCCCGCTCGATACCGTGGGGGCCGGCGACACTTTCGTTGGCTATCTCGCAGCCGGGCTTGCCGAAGGGCTCGACCTCGCGAAGTCCATGGAGCGGGCGGGGGTCGCGGCGGGTCTGGCCTGCCTCGTCAATGGTGCCCAGCCCTCCATCCCCGATGTCGACGCGGTCACGGCCCGGATCGCCGCCCCGAAATGACCCTAGAAACCCTCATCATCGAACGGCTTGGCCATCGGGGCGAGGGCGTCGCAACCCTTGATGGCAAGCCGGTCTTCGTGCCGCTGACGCTGGCCGGCGAAACCATCACCGCCCAAATCGAGGGCAATCGCGCGCAACTCATCGATATTCTCGCCCCTGCACCGGAACGGCGGGAGACACCATGCCCGCATTACGGCGCCTGCGGCGGCTGCCAGCTCCAGCATCTTTCGCCCGAACTTTATCTCGCGTTCAAGCGCTCGCTGGTCGCCCAAGCCCTTGATCGCGCCGGTGTTTCTGCCGAGGTTAAGGACCCGATCATAGCGCACGGCACGGGGCGTCGCCGGGCCACGTTCCACGCCACGCCCAGCGCTGCCGGCTTCATGGCGCTGCGCAGCCACGCCATTCACGATCTCGATTTTTGCCCGATTCTGGTTCCGGCGCTGGCCCGCGCGCCAAAAATCGCCCGCGATATCGCCGCAGCCATCGGTCCGTGCGATGTCGCCTTCACCGCCTCCGACATGGGGCTGGACGTCGCGATCCGCGCCAAAGGCGCCCGGCCGAACCCAAAACTCACGACCCTCGCCCGCGCCTTCGATCTGGCGCGCCTTTCGCTCAACAGCGAACCCCTGATCATCCATCGCCAGCCCAGTATCGCCATGGGCAAGGCCGAGGTGCCGCTTCCCGTCGGCAGTTTCCTGCAGGCGACCGAACAAGCCGAAAACACGCTCGCCGCGCTGGTGACCGGCGCGGTTTCCGGCGCTCGGCACATCGCCGATCTTTTCTGTGGCGTCGGCCCCTTCGCCCTGCGCCTTGCCGAGCGCGCGCCGGTCTTTGCCGCCGATGCCGATGGCCCGGCCGTCGCCGCCCTCGACGCGGCGAAACGCAACACAAAGGGTCTCAAGCCCATCACAGCCGAGCGGCGCGATCTGTTCCGCGAGCCGCTAGGCCCGTTTGAGCTCAACCGGTTCGATGCCGTGGTGCTCGATCCACCCCGGGCCGGAGCGCAGGCCCAAATCGGCCAACTGGCCGGATCGAAGGTCAAAACCATCGCTTATGTGAGCTGCGACCCACAGAGTTTTGCCCGCGATGCTGCCGTGCTGGTGCAGGCGGGATTCGCGATCGGCCCCGTCACTCCGGTCGATCAGTTCGCCTTTTCCTCGCACACCGAAGTCTTCGCGGTTTTCAACAGAGTCTGATTTCTGCGTGCGGCCTCGGTTGCCAATCATGACAATCCTGTCACAATAGTTCCGTCGGCAGACGCAAATATGCGCTGCCGGCTAAGACGGCGATCGTGACGTCGGGAGGAGTTCAAGGGAGGAGAACGGCCATCGCATGGCGCCGCACGCGCGGGAAGCGCGGGCTTTTCCACCGTCATGCAATCGTCATGTCATCGTCACCTGAGCTTTGCACGTCCGGTCTAGGCATCTGCCCCGTGGTTCGCGCCACCGGCCGGATGCGGCCGAGACAGAATTTGATCGGGAGAACATCATGAAAAAGACACTTCTGGCCAGCGGCACCGCCGCCATGGCTCTCGCTCTGGGCGCCTCTTCGGCTTTTGCCCAGACCGAAATCAACTGGTGGCATTCGATGGGCGGCGAGCTCGGCGAACGCCTCGTGGGCATTGCCGACGATTTCAACGCCAGCCAGGACGAATACGTCGTGGTTCCGTCCTATCGCGGCGAATACGAGGAATCGATGGTCAACACCATCGCCGCCTTCCGCGCCAATGAACAGCCCCATATCGTACAGATCTACGAAGTGGGCACCGGCACGATGATGGCTGCCCCGGGCGCCGTCTATCCGGTTTACCAGCTGATGGCCGACCACGGTTCGAATTTCGATCCCTCCGCCTTCCTCCCGGTCGTCACCGGCTATTACACCGACACCGAAGGCAACATGCTTTCGATGCCGTTCAACTCCTCGACCCCGATCCTCTATTACAACAAGGACGTGTTCGAAGCCGCCGGCCTCGACCCCGAAGTCGCTCCCGCGACCTGGGAAGAAATCGAATCCTTCTCCCAGCAGATCATCGATTCGGGCGCTGCCGAATGCGGTTTCGTGATGGCTTACACCGGCACCTGGCTGGGCACTGAAAACCTCTCGGCCCTGCACAACGTTCCTTATGGCACGCTGGAAAACGGGTTCGGCGGTCTGTCGAGCGAATTGGCCTTCAACCACGAGCTCTCTGTTCGTCTCTGGGAAAAGCTTGCCGAATGGCAGGATGCGGGCATCTATTCGTACGGCGGCCCCGCCGGCGGTGCCGACAACGCGCCCAAATTCTATTCCGGCGAATGCGCCATCTACATGAACTCCTCGGCTTCGCGCGCCGGTGTTATGGCCAATGCCGACGGTTTCGAAGTCGGCTTCGGCATGCTCCCGGTGTTTGCTGACGTCGATGGCGCTCCGCAGAACTCGATCATCGGTGGCGCGACGCTCTGGACGCTGGCCGGTCACGAAGACGCCGAATATGAAGGCGTCGCCGAATTCCTCACCTATCTTTCTTCGGCCGAAGTCCAGGCTGCCTGGCACCAGGCCACCGGCTATCTCCCGGTCACCCTCGCCGCTTACGAGCTGAGCCAGGAACAGGGCTATTACGAAGAAAACCCGGGTTCTGATATCGCCATCCGTCAGATCAACCTCAACGAACCCACCGAAAACTCCAAGGGCGTGCGCTTTGGCAACATGCCCCAGATCCGTACCGTTATCGACGAAGAGCTTCAGGCTGTTCTCTCGGGCAGCAAGACCGCCCAGGAAGCCCTGGATTCGGCTGTCGAGCGCGGCAACCAGATCCTGCGCGAGTTCGAAGCCGCCTATCAGTAAGCGGTATCCATGAGGATAGAAAGGCCGGCCCATAGCGCCGGCCTTTCGACATTTTTCGCGACGGGCAGGCGATGGAAACCAAACGCACAGTATTTCCCAACAAGGCGCTGCCCTATCTGTTTGTGGCGCCCCAGCTGATCATCACGCTGGTGTTCTTCATCTGGCCGGCCAGCCAGGCGGTCAAATCCTCCTTCGAGCGCGCCGATCCCTTCGGGCTCTCGACCCAGTTCGTCGGGCTGACCCATTATATCCGCCTGTTCCAGGACCCCCTCTATATCAATTCCATCGGCCGCACGGTGATTTTCGCCATCGCGGTCACGGCGATTTCCATGGGGCTGGCGCTGCTGTTCGCGGCCGCCGTTTCCCGGCTGATCCGTTCCTCGCACGCCTATACGACACTCCTGGTCTGGCCCTATGCGGTCGCCCCGGTCGTCGCGGGCATCCTGTGGTGGTTTCTGTTCAACACCTCCACCGGCATCCTGCCCTATATGCTGCGTTATTTCGGCGTGGTCTGGAATGCCAACCTCAATGGCGACCACGCGATGATCCTCATCATCATCGCCGCCGCCTGGAAGCAGATTTCCTATAATTTCCTGTTCTTTCTGGCCGGAATGCAATCGGTTCCCCACTCGCTGACCGAGGCCGCCGCCATCGACGGCGCGGGTCCGTTCAAGCGGTTCTGGACCATCGTCTTCCCGCTGCTTTCGCCGACGACCTTCTTTCTGTTCATCGTCAACATCAATTACGTGATGTTCGACACCTTCGGCATCATCGCAGCCACCACCAATGGCGGCCCCAACCAGGCGACCAATATCCTTGTTTACAAGGTTTATTCGGACGGTTTCATCGGGCTCAACATCGGTTCGTCCTCGGCGCAGTCGGTCGTCCTGATGCTGTTCGTCATCGCCCTCACCTTCATCCAGTTCCGTTATGTGGAACGCCGCGTAAACTACTGAGGGGGAACGGTTCTATGGTTGAAAACAGGCCTTTTCTCAACATTCTCACCCACCTGGTGCTGGTCGTCGGCGTCATCATCGTGGCCTTTCCAGTCTATGTCGCCGTCATCGCCATGACCCACACCGACGTGACGCTGAACAGCGGCGCGCCGCTGCTGCCGGGTGCCGAGCTGATATCCAATCTCATTGCCGTTTGGACCTTCGATCCGCCGGGCGCCCCACCCTTCTGGCTGATGGTGTGGAATTCCACGGTGATGGCGTTCATCATCATGGTCGGCAAGATCGCCATCTCGATCATCTCGGCCTACGCCATCGTCTATTTCCGCTTCCCCTTCCGGGTGCTGGCCTTCTGGATCATCTTCATCACGCTGATGCTTCCGGTCGAAGTGCGCATCATCCCCACCTATGAGGTGGTCGCCAATCTGGGCATGCTCAACTCCTATGCTGGCCTGACCATTCCGCTCATCGCCTCGGCCACGGCGACCTTCCTCTTCCGGCAGTTCTTCATGACCATCCCCGACGAGATGATGGAAGCCGCCCGGGTCGATGGCGCCGGTCCGCTCAAATTCTTCCGCGATATCCTCCTGCCGCTTTCGCGCACCAATATCGCGGCACTGTGCATCATCTTGTTCATCTATGGCTGGGTTCAGTACCTCTGGCCGCTTCTGGTCACAACGCGCGAAGAGCACTTCACGCTGATGATGGGGGTCCGCCAGATGGCCGGCGCTCAGGAAGTCGATCCGCAGTGGAACCTTATCATGACGGCGGTGGTGCTCGCCATGCTGCCCCCCGTCCTCATCGTCATCGCCATGCAGCGCCTGTTCGTCAAAGGCCTGGTCGAAACGGAGAAATAATAATGGCATCGATAACGCTCAATTCCGTCAAGAAGACCTATCAGGGCAATGTGACGGCCATCCACGGGCTCGACCTTTCGATCGAGGACGGCGAACTCGTCGTTCTCGTCGGCCCCTCGGGCTGCGGCAAGTCCACGCTTTTGCGCATGATCGCGGGGCTGGAAACCATCACCGGCGGGGAAATTCGCATCGGGGAGACCATCGTCAACAAGCTCGAACCGGCCGAGCGCGACATCGCCATGGTGTTCCAGAACTATGCGCTCTATCCGCACATGAGCGTGCGCCAGAACCTCGAATACGGGCTCAAGAACCGCAAGACGCCCAAGGAAGAGATCGATCGCCGCGTCGCCGAAGCGGCGCGCATTCTTGAGATCGAGCAATTCCTCGAGCGCAAGCCGCGCCAGCTTTCGGGTGGCCAGCGCCAGCGCGTCGCCATGGGGCGCGCCATCGTGCGCCAGCCCAAGGCGTTCCTGTTCGACGAACCGCTTTCCAACCTCGACGCCAAGCTGCGCGGCCAGATGCGGGTAGAAATCCGCCGCCTGCAGCGTGCGCTGGGCACCACATCGGTCTATGTCACCCACGATCAGCTCGAGGCCATGACGCTGGCCGACAAGCTCGTGGTCATGAATGGCGGGGTGATCGAGCAGATCGGCAAGCCCCTCGACATCTATTCCGATCCCGCCTCGCTGTTCGTCGCCGGCTTCATGGGGTCGCCGGGCATGAACCTGATTGCCACCGATGCCTTGCGCACGCTGGCCGGTGGTCTTCCCGATCGCGTCGGGTCCGGTTGCGGCACCATCGGCATCCGCCCCGAGGATATCGCTCTCGTCCCGCCCGCCGAACCCCATCTCGCGATCGACGCCACCCTCGACGCTGTCGAACTTGTCGGTTCGGAAAGCCTGCTCTATGTCCACGGCCAGGGGCTCGACAAGGAACTGGTGCTGCGCAGCGCCGGCATCCATCGCGGCGAGACCGGAGACGCGCTCAAGCTCCATGTTCCGCACACGGCCCTGCACTGCTTCGACGCCCAGACGGGACGAAAAATGCACAATGGTGTCGGTAACGCCTGAATAGGGTCGCATAACACCGCCACAATCTCCGATCTCGACCCGTATATAGACAATATGGAGCCGCCATGCGTGCCGTCACCGGAGCCCTCCTCGCCCTCTTCCTGTCCCTGGCTTTCCCGGCTTTGGGACAGGAATCTCCCAATTACGCCAAGCACTTGCTCACCCAGCTCCACCCCGAGGACCAGACGCTCGCGGAGGGCTGGCGCGAGGCGCTCCAACTCCGTCTCGACGGATTGGCCGAGACCTCAAACGATCCGGAAACCCTTGATTCCCTTACCGATTTCCAGACCCTGATCGACGCCGAACCCATCACCTTCGACATCTCAGAACTCGAAGGCGAATGGCGTATGCGATCCCTGCAAGCCACGGAACTGGGGGCTTTCGTCTATCAATATTTCCCCGCCCGCATCTATCCGGAAGCCCAATCGCTGGTCTTCGACAAGAATTCGGGCAGCCAGCGCCATCGCGGCATGCTGGCCCAACGCGATGATATGACAGTGTTTTTCGTCGGCGCCCTCTATTACGGCTATGAGGCTCCGCGGCTCTATTCGACGATGACCTCCGGCGAAATCACGCCCGAACAACGCGAATTCGATGCCGTCGCGGAAATCAACAAGATCGGCGAAAACCATTTCGTCATGGCCTTCGCACCGGAAGATGGCGGGCGGTTCCGGCTTTACGAAATCAGAAAGTAAGCCCCGCCCATCGTCGACGATGGGTAGGATGGGAGACATGTTCGGGGGACAAATGTCACCGATCCCACCCATTGCAGGGAACGCCAAGCCATCAAACGCATGGATGCGCCCCGCTTGGGGTTGTCAGCCCGCAAAGGCCCGCGCTAGCAAATTCCATCCCTTGCGTTCCCGCGCAGGGGCGGAGGAATTTGGAGGAAAATCAATGATTAAACTTGCGTGCTCGCTGGCCGGAGCCATGCTCCTGCTCGTCCCGGTTTCCGCCCTCGCCCAGGAGGCGACACCCGATACGCCACGGCAGATCCTCTTTGTGGGCAACAGCTATTTCTACTACAATGACAGCCTTCACAACCACCTCAACCGCATGCTCGCGGAAGCCGAGGGGCGGGACGACGACGATCTTTTGGCCTATCGCTCGATCACCATTTCCGGCGGTTCGCTCTCCCATCACCCTTTCGAGCACTACCTGACACCCGGCGCCATCGGCTATGACGAGCCGTTCGACGCGGTGGTCCTTGCCGGGCACAGCGCCGCCGGCAATTCGGACAACCGCCGCGCGGCCTTTCGCGACGCGGTTCTGGCGGCCAATGAGGCGATCACCGAACACGGCGCGCAGACCGTGCTCTACATGACCCACGCCTATGGCGAGGGACATCGCAACCACAGTGACGAGATGACCGATAATCTGGCCAGCCTTTATACCGAAGTCGCCGCCGAGATCGACGCGACGGTCATCCCGGTGGGCCTCGCCTTCGCCAAGGCATACGAGGAGCGGCCCGATCTCGAACTGCATGTCGAGTTCGACCACAGCCACCCCAATCTGGCCGGGTCCTACCTTGCCGCGGCCACCGCGCTTGCGACGCTTTACGGCGTTTCCCCGGTCGGCCTCAGCTATGATTATTACGGTCGGCTCGATGCTGAAACCGCCGCGTTTCTGCAGGAAATCGCGGCTGAAACCGTCGCCGAGTTCGAAGACATCTAGCGCTCGACCCGTGTCGAGAGGATGATCGAACTCATGGTGCGCTCGACCCCTTCGAGCGCACCGATCCTGTCGATCACAGCATCGAGTTCGGCCACCGACGGCGCTTCCACCACGACGATCATGTCGTAACTGCCGGAAACCGAGTGCACGGTGCGCACTTCGATCATCGCTTCGAGGGCCTTGACCACTTGCCCCACCAGTTTGGGTGATACCGTGGCCATCAGATGCGCGCTGATCTGGTTGGAAAGATATCCCCCCGACAGCTTGAGCGCGTAACCTGCAATGGTGCCGTTGCGTTCGAGCTTTTCGAGGCGGCTTTGCGCTGTGGAGCGTGAAACGCCCAGCCGCCGCGCCAGTTCGGCCACGGGCATGCGGGCGTTCTCGCGCAGCAGCGCCAAAAGCATGCGGTCGGCGTTAACTTTCGTCATTGTGGCGTAAATTTTCGTCAGTTTGCGCTTTTTCGTTCGCGATTATGCCTCAACGCTGACTGCAAATCAACGCAGCCGCGTGACACCCTTTTCCGATGGACCTTGGGATTCGTTCCCGCGCGAGGAGGAGGATGGTATGAAGGAGATCGTCGTCGTTGGAGCCGGCCGGATCGGCGCGACAATTGCGGATATGTTGAGCCAAAGCGGCGGTTATGCCGTCACCGTCGTCGACCGATCCGCCGATGCGCTTGCCGCGCTCGATATCGGCCCCGAAATCGGGACCGTCCGCTGCGAGGTCGCTGTACCCGGAGCGCTTGAAGCCGTCCTCGAAGGCAAATTCGCCGTTCTTTCAGCCGCGCCCTATTCCCTGACCACCCGGATCGCGCAGGCCGCCGCCACCGCAGGGGTTCATTATCTCGATCTCACTGAGGACGTGAAATCCACGCGCCGCGTCAAGGAGATAGCCGCCAAGGCCGATACTGCCTTCATTCCCCAATGCGGCCTCGCGCCGGGCTTTATCGCCATCGCCGCCATGAGCCTTGCCAAGCGGTTCGACACGCTCGAAGACGTCAAGATGAAAGTCGGCGCCCTGCCGCAATTTCCCACCAATGTCCTCAATTACGCGCTGACCTGGTCGCCCGAAGGGGTGATCAACGAATATTGCGAACCCTGCGAAGCCATAGTCGATGGGCAATTGACCGAGATCGCCCCCCTTGAAGACATCGAGGAATTCGAGCTCGACGGCGTGCGCTACGAAGCCTTCAACACCTCGGGCGGGCTGGGCTCGACCCCGCAAGCGCTTGCCGGAAAGGTGAAAAACCTCAACTACCGCACCATCCGCTATCCCGGCCATGCGCGGATCATGAAGCTGCTGCTCAACGATCTGAACCTGAAAGACCGCCGCGATCTGGCGCTCGATATTTTCCGGCACGCGCTTTCCACCACCAAACAGGACATGGTGGTGATCCTGGTCGAGGTGACCGGCACAAGGGCCGGCAAGCCGGCCTATGAGCGGTTCGCCCGTACGATTCTTTCAGGCTATGTGGGCAATCGCGAGCGTTCGGCCATCCAGATCACCACCGCCTCGGGGATTTCCGCCGTGCTCGACATGCTGGCCGCCGGACAGTTACCGCAAAAAGGGTTCGTCGCGCAGGAAGAAATCGCGCTCGATACCTTCCTTTCCAATCGCTTCGGCAAGGTTTACGCTCAGGATCGAGCGATGACCAAGGTCGCTTAGGAAGAGAGCTTTTTCACCCGTTCGATCAAGGCAATGGCCGCCAGCGGATTGCGCTCCTTGAAGCCGGAGATCACGAAGGCGAAGACCTCGCGCGGCGTTTCCTTGGGTGCCGGGCCTCGGCTCGGCAAATCGTCGGGCACGCCACCCCTGGCGTAGGTCGCGATCCGCTCGGCCCAACGATCGAGGTCCTTGTCCGAATAGCCCTTTTCATTGTCCTCGCTCGTCCCCTGCAGGCGCAGATAAACGAAATCGGCGGTGGGATCGGCGATCACCTGATATTCGGCATCGGCCCCCGTGATCAGCGCCACCCCATTCTCGCGGGCCAAGGCAACCGCATCGGCATTGGCGAAGCTCTCGTGCCGCGCCTCGACAGCGTGGCGCAGCTTCTTTCCGTCCTGGCTTTCGGGCAGAAGCTTGAGGAAAGCCGCAAAATCGTCTGGGTCGAATTTCTTGGTCGAGGCCAGCTGCCAATTGATCGGGCCGAGCTTGCCCTTGAGCTCGGTGATGCCGCTCGATGTAAAGCGGTTGACCGATTCTCCGGCTTCCGCGAGCACCCGCTTATTGGTCGCATAGCGCGTGCCCTTGAGGGTGAACATGAAATCGGCCGGCACTTCGTCGTGCCATTTGCGGAAACTCTCGGGCTTCTGGCTACCATAGAAAGTGCCGTTGACCTCCACCCCGGTCATGGTCGAACCCATATATTCGAGCTCGCGCTTTTGCGTGAGCTTTTCGGGATAATAGGTGCCGCGCCAGGGCTCGAACGTCCAGCCGCCCACACCGATATGGATTTTTCCGCCCGCCATTCTCGCTCTCCCTTGGATTCGGCCCCAAGACTAGCACGCCGACCCCATCGACACAGCCCGGAATTCCCCTGCCGATGAGCGTCAAGGAAAAATGGTACGTTCCGATGTCGGGGGTTCATCATCGTGCCAAACGCTTGTAGTTTCATGCCGAACGATATTTTCCGCTTCCCAATTTCGACAGGCCGATACCCTTGCCGATTGCCGCCCGCTCGCTTCGCCTTCTGATTGTCACAGCCCTCTGGCTATCGCTTGCGGCATGGCCCGCAGGCGCGCAGGCTCCTGCCGAACCGGCCAACGCGGAAAGCGCCCTCGACCCCCAGCAGGCGCTCGGCCAATTGATCGAGGTGTTGCGCGACGATGCCGCCCGCGACGCGCTGATCGCCGAACTCGAAGCCAATATTGCCACCGGGGAAGAAGAGGCCGCGGCGCCCGAGGAGCAAAGCCCCTCGGAGGAATTGCGTTCGCTGGGCAGCCAGATCTCCGATTTCACCCGTGGGACGGTGGAAAGCGTCGCAGCCTCGCTCAGCCAGCTCTGGCGGCAATTGGCCAATGCGCCCCGCATTTTTGCGGGGCTCGATATCGGGGAATTCGACGCCTTGGGTGGCGCTGTGGGCCATATTGCGCTGCTGGTCGTCGTCACCTATGGCGGTTTCATCGTGCTACGCAGGTTGGCGGCCGGCCCACGCGCGCGGTTCAGGCAGTTGTTCCGGCGCGGTGGCTGGATCGCAAAGCCGGTGGCGCTCATCCTCGAACTTGCTCTCGATATCGTGGCTGCGCTCATTCCCTACGCACTGGGCTATGCCGCCGCCGTGAGCATTTTGGGGGTTCCGGGCCAGATCAGCCTCGAACACTCGCTTTATCTCAACGCCTTCCTGATGATCGAGATCGTGCTGGCCGTGCTCAGGACGGTGGTTTCGCCCAATCAGGCCGAACAGCGCCTCGTCCATATCAGCGACGCGGGCGCGCGCGCCGTCATGGGCTGGTCACGGCTGCTGGTCAGCCTTTTCGTCTATGGCCAGATGCTGTTGCTGCCCCTGGTGACCGCCGCGATATCGTTCGCGGCTGGGCGCGCCATATCGGTGGTCATGGTGCTCATAACGCTGGTTGCCGCCGTTTTTGCCGTTCTGGCGGCCAGGGAACCGGTGCGGCAAAAGCTGATGGAACTGGCACCCAACCGTGAAACCCGGCGCGGGCTGAGCCTGCCCATTCACTATTGGCACGTTTTCGCGCTGGTCTATATCGGCATCCTCGCCATTGTGGCGCTCACCCGCTCCAACAGCCAGTTCCAGGCCTATCTGTGGTCGAACGCCCAGATCGGCATCGCGGTTCTTGTGGGCTTCATCATCCTCAACATCATCAAGCGCATCCTGGGCAATGGCATCACACTGCCTGAGCCGATGCGCCGCCGTTCGCCCGAATTGCAGCGCCAGCTCAACGCCGTGGTGCCCGTGGTTCTCAAAGTGGTCCGGTTCATCGTGATCGCCGTAGTCGCCATGGTGTGCCTGCATGGGCTGGGCTTTTTCAACTTCGTCGAATTTCTCGAAAGCGAATTCGGCGCGCGGATCGCCGGTTCGGCCGTCACCATCGCGATGATTCTGGGGCTGGCCCTGCTCTGCTGGGTGGCGCTGAACGCCTGGGTCGACAACCAGATCAATCCCGAGCTCGCCCCGAGAAGCACGGCGCGCAAGCGCACGCTTTTCGCCTTGATGCGCAATGCGCTGACCATCGCCATCATCGTCATAACGCTCATGTTCGTGCTCTCGGAAGTGGGGATCAACATCGCCCCACTTATCGCCTCGGCCGGTGTTATCGGGCTTGCCATCGGCTTTGGGGCGCAAAAGCTGGTGCAGGACATCATCACCGGCATTTTCATCCAGCTCGAGGGTGCCATCGATGTGGGGGATGTGGTCGCGGTCGGGGGCATTTCGGGGTCGGTGGAGCGCCTGACGATCCGCTCGGTCTCTTTGCGGGACGTCGAAGGCTCCTATCACATCATTCCCTTTTCCTCGGTCGATACCGTCACCAATTTCATGCGCGGCTTTTCCTATGCGCTGGTCGATATGGGCGTTTCCTACCGCGAGGATACCGCCTATGTGAAACAGGCCATGCTCGACGCCTTCGAGGAACTGCGCGCCGACGAGCAGTTCAAGAACGCTGTGATCGGCGATTTCGAATGGATGGGCGTCAACGCCTTTGCGGCGAGCGAAGTGGTGTTCCGCGGTCGCATCAAGACCCTGCCGGGGCAGCAATGGGGCATCAAGCGCGCCTATAACGGCATCATCAAGCGGGTGTTCGACGAGAGGGGTATCGAAATCCCCTATCCGCACCAGACGCTCTATTTCGGCGAAGACAAGACAGGCAAGGCGCCGCCGCTCCGCGTGCTGGGCCAGGCCGCCGACGAAACGACCCAGGGCCAGGGCACCGCGCCGACGCCGGTGAGGCAAACCGAGGAGGGGCTCGAAGTCCCCCCATCCGCCAAGCCGCGCCGCCGGCGTTCGAAAGCAAAAGCCAACACCATCCCACCTCAGGCCCATCTGCCCGATGTGGACGAAGGACCAGATTCGGACGGCGACGACAAATAAGCGGGATCGGGCGGAGACAATCTGCCGCCCTTTCCCCCGCCCGCGCCGCATGGTAATTGCAAGTGCTTTCTCGACCGGCCCGGTTTCAATCGGGCAGCCGCCTCCTCGAATCCGAAAGCCGCAAATGTCCCCTCTCGCCCAACCCTTCGACGCCGTCATCTTCGACATGGACGGAACGCTGCTCGATACCGAAGCGGTGTTCAAGGCCATCGTCTATGAGGTTTGCACCGAACTGGGCTTTGCCATGACCGACCTGGTGCATGGACGCATGGTCGGTTCGTCCCATGAAGCGACGGCGGCGCTGCTGGCCGAGGCGTTCGGGGCCACCTTCCCCTATGAGATCTTCGACGAGAAATGCCGCTCGTCGATGTATCTGCGCATGGCCGATGCGGTGCCGGTCAAGTCCGGCGCGGTGGAGCTGGTTACGGCGCTGCGCGAACTCGACGTGCCGCTGGCTGTCGCGACCTCGTCACGCTCGCACCACGCGCTGTCCCACCTCAAGTCGGCCGGGGTGATCGACTTTTTCGATACGATCGTCACCCGCGACGACGTGACCAATCCCAAACCCCATCCCGAGCCCTACCTCACCGCCGCCGGGCGTCTCAGGGTCGATCCGGTCCATTGCGTGGCGTTCGAGGATTCGGTTTCCGGCGTGAGGGCGGCGCATGCGGCGGGTATGCGCACCGTCATGGTGCCCGACCTCATCCACCCCAGCGACGATATCGCTGCGCTTTGCGTCGCCGTGCTCGAAAGCCTGGCCCATGCGCATGAACATCTGGTTTCGGCACCGCGTTCTGCAAATGGCTCGCAAACGCATTTGCATGTAAAATCAAGCGGATAGACAAAAAGTACGGAGTGCGCTAGGGGGCAGATAGCACTGCCCCGGAGCCTCCATGTCACAAATTCTCAAACTCGCTCTTGGCAGCATTGTCGTTGCCATCGGGGTTCTTGCGCTCAAGCTCTGGGCCGCCAATGTGACCGGATCGGTGGCGCTGCTGTCGGACGCGCTCGAATCCGTGGTCAATCTCGCCACCGCAATCGCCGCGCTGATTGCCGTGCGACTCGCCGCGCGCCCCGCCGATGCGACAATGCCTTATGGCTATCACAAGGCCGAATATTTTTCGGCGGTGATCGAAGGGGTGTTCATCGTCGTCGCGGCGCTTTTGATCTTCCATCAGGCCTGGCAGGGCTTTAGCGCCCCCCAGCCGCTTGCCGCCCCTTTCGAGGGCATCGCCATCTCGCTTCTGGCCTCGGTGATCAACGGGGCGTGGTGCCTGGTTTTGATCCGGCAGGGCCGCAAGCTGCAATCGCCGGCACTCGAGGCCGATGGGCATCATCTTCGGACCGACGTCATTTCCTCGATCGGCGTGGTGGTGGGACTGCTGCTGGTGGTCGCGACCGGCCAGCCGCTGCTTGACCCCCTGCTCGCGGCGCTGGTGGGGCTCAATATCCTCTGGTCGGGCTCGCGGCTTCTGGCGCGCAGCGTGGGCGGGCTGATGGACGTGGCCCTGCCCAGCGAACGGCTGGACGAGGTGCGCACTACCATCCAGGCCAATGCCGAAGGGGCGATCGAGGCGCATGATTTGCGCGCACGGCAGGCCGGCAAGGTAACCTTCATCGATTTTCATCTCGTGGTACCCGGTGCGATGAGCGTGGAGGACGCGCACGCCATCTGCGACCGGATCGAAGCCGCCCTGCGCTCGATCACCACCGAGGCGCTGATCACCATCCATGTCGAGCCCGAGGACAAGGCCAAGCACGCCGGCATCGTCGTGCTCTAGCTGCCGTTCGTCCGGCGGATTTGTCTAAAATCCTATCTTTTGCGCGCATTGCTCGTTGAGACATCCCCACTAGGGCTCTTCTCAACGAGCGCGAAAGCGGCTACGTTAACCATTGATTAAGCTTAACGTCGCGTTAATGCGCGAACGTGGCTATAGGGTCGGGCTAACGAGATAACGGCGTCACTGTGAGACGCCGAACACGATAGGGGACGGCATGGCGCGGGGCACGCACGCCATTGGCAGCATCATTATAGGGGCCATCTTCGGTCTTGCCGGCATTCTTCCCGTCCACGCGCAGGACGATGTGATACTGACCGCCGATCTGCTCAGCGACTACGTCTCGGCCGACGATTTTCTGACCACCCAGGAGCGCAAGGATCTGGCGGCGAACGAAGTTCATTGCCTCGCCCAGGCCGTCTATCACGAAGCGCGCGGCGAGCCCGAAAGCGGCCAATGGGCCGTGGCTTCGGTGATCCTCAACCGCGTGGAAAACCGCGCCTATCCCGATAGCGTCTGCAGCGTCGTGTTCCAGAACGCGCATCTGGCCAACCGGTGCCAGTTCTCGTTTGCCTGCGACGGGCGGTCCGATGAGGGCGGGCGTGGCAATATCATCGACCGGGAAAGCTGGGTGAAATCGAACGTCATCGCCCAGGTGGCCTATCGCCAGTTCCTCGACGGCGAGCGCCATGAGGATGGGCTGACCACCGCGATGCACTTCCACACCACCAATGTTTCGCCCTCATGGGCGTCGGCCTATGCCGAAGTCGCCGCCATCGGCAACCACGTCTTTTATTGATCAGCCACGTTTCAAAAGAAAACCCGCACCGGATGTGTCCGGCGCGGGCTCCCTCATTGTGAGCTTTTGAAACGGGTTATTCGGCCGCGACCGCCAGCCTTGGGCCGGCTTCGGCGATCTGGGCATCGGCGGCGGCGAACTTTTCGAAATTGGCTTCGAACAGGCCGACCAGCTTTGCCGACTGCCGGTCATAGGCGTCCTTGTCCGCCCAGGTGTCACGCGGCGTGAGCAGTTTTGGCTCCACACCCTCGACCGCCAGCGGAATCGAAAAGCCGAAGACAGGATCGATGCGGGCCGGCACGTTGATCAATTCACCCGAAAGGGCCGCGTTGAGCAGGCGACGGGTATCCTTGATCGAAATGCGCTTGCCAACGCCATAGGCGCCACCGGTCCAGCCGGTGTTGATCAGCCAGCATTCAGCAAGGCTTTCCCGAATACGCTTCTTGAGCATGCGGCCATAGACCGTGGGGTGCAGGCTCATGAACGGCGCGCCGAAACAGGCCGAGAAGGTCGCCTGCGGCTCGGTGACGCCGCGCTCGGTTCCGGCCACCTTGGCGGTATAACCCGACAGGAAGTGATAGATCGCCTGTTCGGGCGTCAGCCGCGCAATGGGCGGGAGAACGCCAAAGGCGTCGGCCGTCAAAAGCACCACATTGGTGGGCGTGGGGCCCGTACCGGTGCGCGAAACATTGTCGAGCACGTAGAGGGGGTAGGCCGCGCGCGTATTCTCGGTCTTCGAGCCATCGTTGAAATCGGGCTCGCGGCTCAATTCGTCCAGAACCACGTTTTCGAGCACGGTGCCGAATTTCCTGGTCGCGCCATAGATTTCAGGCTCGGCCCTGGCGGAGAGATTGATGGTCTTGGCGTAGCACCCGCCCTCGAGGTTGAAGACGCCATCATCGGACCAGCCATGCTCGTCATCGCCGATCAGGATGCGCTCGGGATCGGTCGAGAGCGTGGTCTTTCCGGTGCCCGAAAGGCCGAAGAACAGGGCCGTGTCGCCCTGCTTGCCGGTGTTGGCCGAGCAGTGCATGGGCAGCACGCCATTGGAAGGGGCGTGGAAATTGAAGAGCGAGAAGACCGATTTCTTGATCTCGCCCGCATAGGCGGTGCCGCCGATCAGGACGATATTGCGGCTCAAATCGAGCGCGATCACCGTATCGCTGCGCGTGCCGTGCCGGCTCGGGTCGGCCTTGAAGGCCGGGTTGTGCAGGATCGTCACGTCGGGCGCAAAGCCATCCAGCCCGGCGCGGGCCGGACGGATCAGGAGATTGCGGATGAACAGGGCGTGCCAGGCCGATGGGGTCAGCACCTCGACATTGAGCTGATGTTTCACATCGGCACCGGCCAAAAGCTGCTGACCGAAGAGTTCGCCGCCCTCAAGGGAGGCCGTGAAATCGGCCAGGAGGATATCGAATTTTTCGGGCTCGAGCGCTGCGGTGTTGTCCCACCAGACGAGCTTGTCGGTCAGCGCGTCGCGCACGATGAACTTGTCGGCGGGCGAGCGGCCGGTGAACTTGCCGGTATCGGCGACGAAGGCTCCATCGGCGCTCAACTTGCCTTCACCGCGCGCGATGGCGGTTTCGACGAGCACGGGGGCGGCGTCGTTGAACCGGATCGACGCGGCTTTGTCGGCGACGGTTTTGGCTAGGCTCTGACACGTAATGGCGGACATTGTCGGCACTCATAAATCCTATGATATTGAGCGCCACCATAGGACCGGCGCCTGGAAAGCGGCCATCTGGCAATGGGTCTTAAGACGTTCGTCTAGCGATGGGAGGGCCCCGCAAGGGAGAGGGAGCGATTGGCCTTGCCATAATTTGCGCGTATTATGAACGGCAAAAGCGGAAAACGCGTTCATTCAAGCGACGTTGAAACCGGGTTCCCCCAATCATACCTCTCGGGGAACCCGCAACAAATAAAGGGAAATCCATGCCCAAGATCGCTCTTGTCGATGACGACCGCAACATTCTCACATCGGTCTCGATGACGCTGGAAGCCGAAGGCTATCAAGTGGCCACCTATACCGATGGCGCTTCGGGACTGGATGGGCTCACCTCGGAAAGGCCGGACCTCGCCATTCTCGACATCAAGATGCCGCGCATGGATGGAATGGAATTGCTGCGCCGGCTGCGCCAGAAGTCGGACGTCCCGGTGATCTTCCTCACCTCCAAAGATGAGGAGATCGACGAACTGTTCGGCCTCAAGATGGGCGCCGACGATTTCATCACCAAGCCGTTCTCCCAGCGCCTGCTGGTCGAGCGGGTCAAGGCCGTGCTCCGCCGTGCCGCCGCGCCCAAGGAAACCGGCTCGGCGACCGTCAATGGCGAGGACGGCGCGCCCAAGACTTCGCTCGAACGCGGCGCGCTGGTCATGGACCAGGAACGTCATACCTGCACCTGGAAGGGCCAACGAGTGACGCTCACCGTCACCGAATTCCTGATCCTTCTGGCGCTGGCCCAGCGCCCGGGCGTGGTCAAGAGCCGCAACGCGCTCATGGACGCCGCCTATGACGATCAGGTTTATGTGGACGACCGGACAATCGACAGCCACATCAAAAGGCTGCGCAAGAAATTCAAGAGCGTCGATGACAGCTTCGACATGATCGAAACGCTCTATGGCGTTGGATACCGCTTCAAGGAGCAGTAATATACGCACTTCCCCTATCGCGCGCCGGGGACGCGGCGCAGCGATGATCTTTTTGCTGAAAGTGCTTTAATTCGTGGACGCAGGCGAGACGATCACCGGTCACACGCCCCCCTCCAAGGGGGAAGAAAAGGCAAAAGCCGCCCGGGAACGCCAGGCGGCCCGCAGGCCGCTCATGCGACCGGTGTTCGCTTTTTTCCGCGGCATCGGGCGAGTGATCAACTTCACCTTCTTTTCCTCGCTCGCCCGGCGGATCGTCATCCTCAATCTCGTGGCGCTTGCCGCGCTGGTGGCCGGGATCATGTATCTCAACACCTTCCAGTCGGGACTGATCGACGTGCGCGTTTCCGCGCTGCGCGTCCAGGGCGAGATCATTTCGGCGGCGATCGCGGCGTCGGCGACCGCCAATTCGGACTCGATAACCGTCAATCCCGACCGGTTGCTCGAACTCTATATGGGCGAATACGGCTCGCCCTATGCGCTGTTCGACCCAACGCTCGAATTCCCCATCAACCCCGAACGCGTCGCGCCGCTGCTGCGCAATCTGGTGACGCCGACCCGAACCCGAGCCCGCATCTACGATCGGGGCGGGCTGATGATCCTCGACAGCAACAATATCTACGCGAGCGGGGATATCCTGCGCTCGACCCAGACGGAGCCGGCGCCCGATTCGCGCCCCTTCTTCTTTACGATGTGGAACTGGTTTGCCCGTCTGCTGAGGGGTGGAGATTATCCGCTCTATCAGGACTACCCGGCCAATGAAGGCCTGCGCTATCCCGAGGTCGCTTCCGCCCTTGATGGTTCGCCCGCCGATATCGTGCGGGTGGACGGGCGCGGCCAACTCGTCGTTTCGGTCGCCGTCCCCGTGCAACGCCAGCGCTCGGTGGTGGGGGCGCTGCTGCTCTCGACGAGCCCCGGCGAGATCGACGCCATCGTGACCCAGGAGCGCTGGCAGATCCTGCGGCTGGCCCTGGTTTCGGCGCTGGTCACCGGCACGCTCTCGGCGCTGATGGCGGGGACGATTGCCGGGCCGATGCGCCGGCTGTCGGCGGCGGCCGAGCGGGTGCAGACCTCGATGAAGGCGCGCGCCGAAATCCCCGATTACACCGACCGGTCCGACGAGATCGGGCATCTTTCGGGTTCGTTGCGGGCCATGACGAACGCGCTCTACAACCGCATCGAGGCGATCGAGCGGTTCGCAGCCGACGTGGCGCACGAACTCAAGAACCCGCTCACCTCGCTCAGAAGTGCGGTCGAAACGCTTCCGCTGGCGCGCAAGGCCGCCGACCGCAAGCGGCTCATCGACATCATCCAGCATGATGTGCGCCGGCTCGACCGTTTGATTTCCGATATCTCCAACGCCAGCCGGATCGATGCCGAGCTGGCGCGCGAGAACACCGAAACCATCGACATCGCCGAATTGGCGACGGCCATCGTTTCCATCCAGACCGATCTGGCCGCCGGGCGAGACGTCACTGTCAGGCTGGTCGCCAACAAGGGCCGCTACGCACCGCTGGTCAAGGGGCACGACACGCGGCTGGCGCAGGTGTTTACCAATCTCATCGACAACGCCGTTTCGTTTTCGCCGGCTGGCGGCACGGTCACGGTCACGATCACGGCGACAGCCGAGCATATCGTCGCCACCGTCAAAGACGAGGGACCGGGACTGGAGGGAGATATCGAAAAGGTGTTCCAGCGGTTTTACACCGACCGCCCCGAGGGCGAGAGCTTCGGCGACCATTCGGGACTGGGCCTTTCGATCTCGCGGCAGATCGCCCAGGCGCACCAGGGCACGCTTGACGCGGGCAACCGAACCGATGCAACTGGGGCGGTGTTCACCTTGACGCTACCGCGAGCGAAAACTTGACGGCCCAAAAGCACAATACGCACGGCACGGGCATCCTCATCGGCCATCACGGCGTCCTGCTGACCGGGGTTTCGGGGGCAGGAAAATCGCTTCTGGCGCTCGATCTGCTCGAACAGGCGCGCCTGAGGGGCGATACCGCGCTGCTGATCTCGGACGATCGGGTGCTGCTTTCGACCGACGAAGACGGACTGGTCATGGAACCCCCGCCGACCATCGAGGGCATGATCGAATTGCGCGGGCGCGGCATCATCACCCTTCCCTATACCAAGCACGCCCATGTGCATCTGGTCGTCGACCTTGTCGAGGAAGAAGAGCGCCTGCTCGAAGAATCGGCGCTCACCACGAAAATCCACGGAATCTGGGTGCCGCGCTGCCCCGTGCCCCGGCGCGGACGCATCGATGGGCTGCACCAGCGCTTCCTCGTTCACGCGGCGTTAAGGGCGCTGGGCAGCAATATTGGATAGGTATCGGGCCTTGCGCCGATTGTGCGGTTTCGCTGGAAACCGCCCGAAAAGGACTTGAAAGCGGTGGCCAGCCGGGAAAGACTTCAGCCCGGTTGCGGCACGTCATCAGAAAAGGTTTCCGGACGATGATGGGTTTGGTCCTTGTGACCCATGGCAGGCTTGCCGAAGAGTTCTGTTCCGCACTCGAACATGTTGTGGGGCCCCAGGAAGCGATTGCGGCCGTTTCGATCGGGCCCGACGACGACATGGAAGGCCGGCGCAACGACATCATCGCCGCCGTCGAGGCCGTGGATTCGGGTGATGGGGTCGTGATCCTCACCGACATGTTCGGTGGCACGCCCTCCAATCTCGCCATTTCGGTGATGCAGGATCGCGATATCGAGGTGATCGCGGGCCTGAACCTGCCCATGCTGGTCAAGCTGGCCCGCATGCGCCCGGATATGGAGATGCGCGAAGCTGTGCGTCTTGCAGCCGAGGCCGGGCGTAAATACATTAACGTGGCCAACGACGTTCTCGGAAAATGACTGCAACCGTAACCGAACCGGGCCGGGCCGTGTGCCAGAGGCTGACAATCTGCAACCGACGCGGCCTGCATGCGCGCGCCTCGGCGCGCTTCGTGCGCACCGCCGACCATTTCGACGCCCAGGTCAGCGTGACCCGCGACGGGATCACCGTGGGCGGCACCTCGATCATGGGCCTGATGATGCTCGCCGCCGGGCCGGGCTCGACAATTCTCGTCCAGGCCACCGGCACGCAGGCGCGCGAGGCCATCGAAGCGATCACCGAACTCGTCAACAGCGGATTCGACGAAGACCAGGGCGCGGGCGGGGATCTGGCCTGATCGACCGGGCAGGGCGAGAGGAAAGCGATCCATGCTCAGGCGCCTGATCTGCCTCCTAGGAGCCCTTCTGGGCGGAATGACGCTTTCCCAGGCCCCCGAATACACCCAGCAATATTCCCAGCGATTGGCCGGCGCTGTGGACGAGCTGAGCGCGATCATCGGCCAATTCGACGCCGACGCGGCCGAGTTCGGGCTGACGCGTCAGGAGGGGCTCGAACGCTATAGCGCCAGCGCGGATGCTTTTCTTGCCGAACGCGGCACGTCCATGCAGGCGATCGTTGATCGCCATGCCCGGCTTTCCGAGCAATTGGCCGAGCTGCGGGGCGCCCCACCCACCGAGCGGCTGTTCGAGCTTGCGCGCTATTTCGACACCGATGTGGGCGCTGCGGCGCTCGAAGACTTCCGCCCTGCCCTGCCGTTGACCATCGAAGGGCTGGGCCACGCCCTGGTCGGGCTTGCGGGAGGCTTCGTCGCCTTCTGGCTGGCGACGGGCCTGGCTGTCGCGCCCTTTCGTCGCCGGCGCACCAAGGTGCGGATCAGCCGGATCGAGCCGCGCATGTAAGGCGCGCCGCACGGGATATAAAACTTTCTTTATATCCCGGTTGCCCGATTGCGGTCCTCTCGCGTATAAACCGGTCTCACAAGGCTAAACAAACCTGGAGACCGGGCCCATGAGCACCGCACCCGCCAATTATGCCGTCAAGGACATCTCGCTTGCCCCCTATGGACGCAAGGAAATCGAGATGGCCGAGATCGAAATGCCGGGCCTGATGGCCATCCGGGCCGAAAACGCCGCCGCCCAGCCCTTGAAGGGCGCGCGCATCGCCGGCTCGCTGCACATGACCATCCAGACCGCTGTCCTGATCGAAACGCTGGTGGCGCTGGGCGCAGAGGTGCGCTGGGCTTCGTGCAACATCTTTTCCACCCAGGATCACGCCGCCGCGGCCATCGCCGAGGCGGGCATCCCGGTGTTCGCCCACAAGGGCGAGACGCTTGAAGAATATTGGGATTTTGCCGACCGCATCCTCGATTGGGGTAATGGCGAAGTGGCCAATATGATCCTCGACGATGGCGGCGATGCCACCATGCTGGTCCTGATCGGGTCCAGGGCCGAGACCGACCCCTCCGTTCTCGCCAATCCCAAGAACGAGGAAGAGGAAGCGCTTTACGCCACCATCAAGCGCCGTCTCGAGCGCGAGCCGGGCTTTTATTCCAAATGCCGCGCCGCGATCAAAGGGGTTTCCGAGGAAACCACGACCGGCGTCATGCGCCTCTATCAGCTTCAGGAACGGGGCGAACTGCCCTTCCCCGCCATCAACGTCAACGACAGCGTCACCAAGTCCAAATTCGACAATAAATATGGCTGCCGCGAGAGCCTTGTCGACGCCATCCGGCGCGGCACCGACGTCATGATGGCCGGCAAGGTGGCGATCGTTTGCGGTTATGGCGACGTGGGCAAGGGCTCTGCCGAATCCCTGCGCGGCGCGGGCGCCCGCGTGCTGGTCACTGAAATCGATCCGATCTGCGCGCTGCAGGCCGCCATGGACGGTTATGAGGTCGTGACGTTGGACGACGCCATCGAACGCGCCGATATCGTGGTCACCGCCACCGGCAACAAGGACGTCCTGACCATCGACCACATGCGTCGGACAAAGAACATGGCCATCGTCTGCAACATCGGCCATTTCGACAATGAGATTCAGGTGGCCGCGCTGCGGAACCTGAAATGGACCAACGTCAAGCCGCAGGTCGATATCGTCGAATTTCCCGACAACAAAAAGATGATCCTGTTGTCCGAGGGCCGGCTGGTCAATCTGGGCAACGCGACGGGGCATCCCTCGTTCGTCATGAGCGCGTCCTTCTCCAACCAGACGCTGGCCCAGATCGAGCTCTGGACCAAGGGTGAGCAGTACGAAAACAAGGTCTACGTGCTGCCCAAGCATCTGGACGAAAAGGTCGCGAGCCTGCATCTGGAAAAGCTCGGCGCCAAGCTGACCACGCTTAGCCAGGAACAGGCCGACTATATCGGGGTGGCCGCGCAAGGCCCGTTCAAGGCCGATCATTACCGCTATTGATCGGTATGGCTGCCACAAAGGTTAACGAAAGGGGCGCTTGGGCGCCCCTTTTTGTGCCGTTTTGGGAACAAATCAGGACCGCACGATGTGCAAAAACCGGTGCAAGCCCTAAGTTTTTCACCGACCGGCAGTTTGACTCTTTTTCGTGATTCGCCGCGCTTGTATGGTTAACTGATTCGGGGGCCCTTCCCGGCTCACCAAGGGCGGTCAAGGTTACATCTTTCAAAAAGGGGGCATCAGGCATGCAGCCGGCTCGATTCCGGAAACTTACGGGATTCGTGTCCGTTTGCGCCGCGACGAGCGCTCTTTTGGCTGCCTCCCCCGCCCTTTCGGCGCCGCTTGCCGCCAGCGCGCTTTCGGGCGCCGCGCCCTATGCCATGGTGCTGGGCGCCGCCGGCTTCGGGGTGGTCGCGGCGCTGTTGGCGCTCAAATGGCGACGGGAAGCGGACGCCGCGCAAAGCGAAGCGGCCGAAAGGCTGGGCGCGATGCGGGTGGCGCTCGACGAGTTCGAGAGTCTTCTGGCCGCCATGCCCGAAGTGACCGTCATCTGGCGCGACACGGGGATCGAGCCTTCGGTCATCGGGCCGGTATCCACGCTCCTCCCCGGCGAGACGCGGACCCATTCGGTGCTCGAATTCCGCTCATGGCTCGAAGACGAGGCAGCGCGTGACCTTGCCGCCCGCCTCACCGATCTGCGCATCGAAGGCCGGATGTTTGAAACCTCCGTCACGGCGCGCGACGGACGCATCATCCGCGCCACGGGCCGGCTGGTGGGCGGCGCGGCCGTCGTCCGGTTGCGCCCATCCGGGCTTACGGTCGAGCCGCCGCTCAAGGGTTCGGAACTGACGCGACTGCCTTCGCCGGCCGAGGCCCAGGCCATCCTCGCCAATCTCACCATCCCGGCCTGGCTCCGCGACCGGGACGGGCTTTTGATCTACACCAATGCGGCCTATCTCCATTTCACCCGCACGCTGGGACTCAAGGGCGAGCGCGGCACGGCGCCCGACATCTTCGATGCGGGCACCCGCGAGCGGCACCTCAAGGCCCTCGAAGACGCCGCCGACACCATCGCACTCAACGAACCGCACGAGATCGCCGGCGGGCTCGAACTTGTGCTGTTTCCGCTCTCGGGCGGCAGTGCCGGCTATTGCTATCTGCCCATGTCGCGCCCCAAGCCGGCCGAGACCGAAAAGAGCGAACCCGATCTGGGGCATCTCACAACAGTCATCGATGCCCTTGCAACGCCCATTGCGGTGTTCGACAAGCGCCGGCAGCTTACCCATTACAACACGGCCTATGCCCGGTTCTGGGGGCTCGACACCGCCTGGCTCAACACCGCGCCCGACGAAAAGGCGATCCTCGATCGCTTGCGCACGCAAGGCATGCTGCCGGCCGAAACCGACTATCGCGAGTGGCGCACCCGGCATCTGATGAGCTATGCGCTGACCGCGCCGCGCGAGACCCCGTGGTATCTGCCGGATGGGCGCTGCGCCAATGTGATCGCAGCCCCCGCGACGGGCACCGGCGGGGTAATCTACGTCTTTGAGGACATGACCGAGCGCCTGGCGCTCGAAACCCGCCATAACGCCTTGATCCACGTCCAGAGCGAGACGCTCAACGCGCTCAGCGAGGGCGTCGCGGTATTCGGGACCAATGGGCGGCTCAAGCTCCATAACCCCCGCCTGTCACTGCTCTGGAAGCTGCCCATGAACGCGCTGGGCAAGCATCCCCATATCGATGACATCGCCCAGGCGTGCGGAGAGGCTTTCCCCGAGGACGGACGGCGTATCTGGTCCGATCTCAAGCAGCGCATCGTCGATCTCAATCCCACCCGCACCGACACCAAGGGCCGCATCACCCGCGTCGACGGCCGGCTGCTCGACTATGCCGTCGTCCGCCTGCCCGATGGGCAGACCATGATGACTTTCATGGATGTTTCGGAAAGCGCCAATTACGAACGAGTACTCAAGGAGCGCAACGAGGCGCTGATCGCGGCCGACCGGCTGAAAGACACTTTCGTGCAGAACGTTTCCTACGAACTGCGCTCGCCATTGACCAACATCATCGGCTTTGCCGACCTTCTGGCGTCAGGCGAAGTGGGGCCGTTGAGCGACAAGCAGCGCGCCTATACCGATTACATCCGCGCCTCCAGCGCCAATCTGGGGCTGCTGATCGACAATATTCTCGATCTCGCCACCGTCGATGCGGGCATTGCCCAACTCAATCCCGAAGTTCTGGATGTCTCCGCGCTCATCGAAAAGGCGCGCGCCGGGCTCGACGCGACATTTACCGGGGGCGAGGAGAAGGTCGACCTGCGGGTCGAAATCGAAAACGACCTGCCCATTTTCGTCGCCGACGGCACGCGCATCGTCCAGGTGCTCTATAACCTGCTCTCCAACGCCGCCCGTTTCTCCGATCCGGGCTCGCAAGTGCGCCTCAGGGTTTCGGCGCGCGGGCCCGAAAGGATCGCCTTTGCCGTCGAGGATGACGGCGTGGGAATCCCCGAAGACATGCGCAACGCGATGTTCCAGCGTTTCGAGGGACAATCGGTGGAAGGGCGCCAGCGGGGCGCCGGGCTGGGTCTTGCCATCGTCAAGACCTTCGTCAACCTTCACGGAGGCTCGGTGCTGATCGAAGGGCGCGCGCCGCGCGGCACGCGGGTTACCGTCATCCTGCCGGCCAATGCGGCGCTGGCGCTCAACGCGGGCGAATAGGCCCGTGTCGGTCGTCCTGGCCCCCGACGAGACGGCGACCGACGCCATCGGGGCGATCGTTGCAAACCATCTTATAGCCGGCGATATCGTGACGCTCGAAGGCGATCTGGGGGCCGGCAAGACCGCGCTGGCCCGCGCGATCATCCGGGTCAGGCTCAGCGATCCCGATCTCGAGGTCCCCTCCCCTTCCTTTGCCATCGTCCAGCCCTATCCCGGCATCATCCATGCCGACCTCTATCGGCTCTCCGATGAATCCGAGATCGACGAGCTGGGCCTTCTGGATGATGAAGCCGCCATCGTGCTCGTCGAATGGCCGCAGCGGGCGCCCATGCTTTTCAACCGGGCCGGACTGCGGATAAGCCTCAACATGGGGCCGGATGGCGAGGGGCGGCTGGTCTCCATCGAAGCGTCGGGACGCGACGCCGGCGATCTGGCCACGGCGCTTGCGCCATGGCGATACGAAGGCCCACAATAGGTCATGACCGATTCTTCAGCCGCACCTCTTCCACCCATGCCCGACGTGATGCTGCTCGCCGCCGGACTGGGCACCCGCATGCGGCCGCTGACCTTTGAAGAACCCAAGGCATTGATCGAAGTGGCGGGTAAGCCGCTGATCGACCACGCCATTGACGCCGCTCTGGCGGAAGGCTGCAAAGCCTTTGCCGTCAATGTCCACCACAAGGCGGAAATGATCGCCGCCCATATCGAGCGATTGAAATCCGGCCTTGCCGATATCGGCTTTTCCCTCAGCGACGAGACCGCAAGGCTCCTCGATACCGGCGGGGGCCTCCGAAAGGCGTTGCCCCTGCTCGGGTCCGACCCCGTTCTGACGCTCAATACCGATACATTCTGGCTGCCGGGCCGGGATCAGCCGTTGCAGCGGATGGTGGAGGCCTATGGCCAGGGCGGCGCCGATGTCGTGCTGCTTTGCGTCGCGCCCGATCACGCCTCGGGTTTGCGCAAGGGCGCTGACTATCTGATCGGCGCTGACGGTACGCTCTCGAAATCGGAAGGCCGCCCGGTGGTCTATGCCGGCGCGGCGCTGATTTCACGCGCCCTTGCGGCCACCGGACCCGAAATCCCCTTCAGCCTCTACCGCCATTTCGAAACGGCCCGCGAGGCGGGTCGTCTCAAGGGTGTCATGATCGAAACGCCATGGTTCCACGTCGGCGACCCGCAGGCGCTGGCGCGCACCGAGCAGGATATCGGCGCGGAGGTCTGATGGCGCGCTACGGCAATATCTTTACCATCGCACCGCACGCGCCGTTTCTCGATACGCTTGCCCAAGCGCTGATCGACGGGCGCATAGCGCCCGATTGGCCACGCCATGGCGCGTTCTGGCTTTCGGACATGACGATCTATCTGCCGACACGGCGCGCGGCGACGACGCTGTCGCGGGTTCTGGCCGATCGGCTCTCCGCCCATCCGATGCTCCTACCCGATATCCGGCCGCTGGGTGGCGAAGACCCCGCCCAGGAGCCGTTCCTGCCCCCCTATGAACCCCTCGATCTGCCCGCGCCCATCAACCGGTTCAAGCGCCGGCTGCTGTTGGCCGAGCTCATCGAGCGCTGGCTGGCCGCCCGAAGCGACGCCCCGTTTTCGGCCCCCGGACCGGGCGGATTTTCCGGCCCGCCCAACGGGGCGGAAATCTTTGCCCTTGCCGATTCGCTGGGAACGCTGATCGACGATTTCGCGATCGCGCGGCTCGATCCGCACTCGCTGATGGCGATCGAGAGCGATCAATTGCCGGCCCAATGGCAGGACCACCTCGATTTCGTGCGGTTCGTGCTGGAGGCCTGGCCGTCGATCCTTGCCGCCGAAGGCGAGATGGAGGCGGCCGAGCGGACCAATGTCCTTCTGGAGCGCAAGGCGGGCTCGCTGTCGACGATCCATGGAGAGCGCCCGGTGATCGTTGCCGGGTCCACCGGCTCGATCCCCGCGACGGCCGACCTCATCGCCGCGATCGCCCGATTGGACAATGGCGCGGTGGTCCTTGCCGGGCTCGATACCCACATGGGAGCCGAAACGCTCGCCATGCTCGACGATCCCGGCCACAATCCCCACGGCCACCCGCAATATGGGCTGGCGCGCCTCCTCAAACGTCTGGGTACCCCCGCTTCGACGGTGATCGAACTCGCGTCGATCCCTTCGGCCCGCACGGCGATCCTCAACGCCGCGCTGAGCCTGCCCGACGCCACGGCGCACTGGCAGCAGGTCGCGGCCGATCTCGGCCCCGCCATGGACGCGGCAGTGGCCGGAATGGCGCTGATCCGGGCCCGCACGCCCGAAGAGGAGGCCCGGGCCATCGCGATCTGCGTTCACGACGCGCTCGATGGGGGCAAAAGCGTCGCGATCGTTTCGCCCGACCAGACGCTGGCCCGTCGCATCTGTTCGGAACTGGCGCGGTTCGACGTCCAATTGGACGACGCCGCCGGAACGCCCTTGCTGCTGTCGCGGGCCGGCCGCCTCGTGCGGCAGGCGGTATCGGTGGTTGCCAATGGTTTGGCCGCCGTCGATATCATGGCCCTGCTGCGCAACCGGCACGTATCGCTTGGGCTGGGACGCGCCCGGATCGCCATGGCGAGCCAATGGCTGGATCTAGGCGTATTTCGCGGCCAACGCCCCCTTCCCCTCTATGCGGGATTGCGCCAGGCCGTTGCCGAAAATTTCGCCGGATCGGGACGGCCCGCCCATCGGCTCGATGCGAATAAGGCGGAAGCGGTTCTGGCCATCATCGACGCGCTCGAAAACGCGCTCGCTCCTATCCAATCGCTGTTCGAGAGCGACAGTCTTTCGGTCGCTGCAGCTGCCAAGGCCCTCGAAACCGCCATAGGCCGTTTGAGAGCAGCGGCGCCGGACGAGCCTGCCACCACGCTGGAAGGCGAGGACGAATTGGCCCGCTGGTTCGAGCTCGCGGTCCGGCAAGGCACGCGCGGGCCGAAACTTGCACCCCAAGGCCTGGCCTTCGCGCTGGAGGGCCTTCTTGCCGGCCAAAGCGTGCGTCCGCGCCGGCCCGATGCCGAGGACGTCATGATCTTTGGCAGGCTCGAAGCCCGGCTCATGCAGGCCGACCGGGTGATCCTGTCGGGCCTGATCGAATCCGTCTGGCCCGAGATTGCCGATCCAGGGCCGTGGATGAGCCGGGGCATGCGGCTGGCCGTCGGTCTGGAGCCTCCCGAAAAGCTGCACGGGCTTGCCGCCCACGATTTCCTCATGGCGGCGGGTGGGCCTGAGGTGGTGTTCACCCTGCCCGAGCGGTCGGGCACCTCTCCGGCCACCCCGTCGCGGCTGATCCAGAGGCTTGAGGCCTTTGTCGGCACCGATATCGCGCAAGCCATCGAAGCGCGCGGGCACGTATGGATGGAAAAGGCGCGCCGCCTCGATATGACGGGCGCCCCTCCCCGGCCCGCGATCCGGCCCGCTCCGCGCCCGCCCGCATCGGCGCGTCCGCGCAGACTTTCGATCACCGAGGCCGAAATCCTGCTGCGTTCGCCCTACGATCTCTATGCCCGCCACGTGCTGGGGCTGCGCCGGATCGAAGCGCTGGGCGCCGATCCCGATCACGCGGAACGCGGGACGCTGATTCACGATATCGTCGGCGATTTCATCGCGGCCGGCCACGACCCCGCCAGCCCATCGGCTTTCGAAACGCTGATGGCGCTGGCCCGCGAGCGCTATGGCCGGCTCGATGCCATTCCGGCGCGGCGCGATATCTGGCTGGCCCGGTTCGCAACCATTGCGCGGGAATTTCTGGCCTTCGAGCGCGAGCGCACCCATATTTCCGAGCGCGTCGCCGAAATCAGGGGCGAAATAAGCCTACCGATCACGACGCCGCCTTTCATCCTGTCTGGGCGCGCCGACCGGATCGACAGGACTGTTTCGGGCACGCTCGAAATCATCGACTTCAAGACGGGCCAAGCACCGCAGCCCAAGGACATGAAGCAGTTCTTCGCCCCCCAGCTTCCGCTCGAAGCCTGGATGGCGGCACGAGGCGCGTTCGGAAAGCGGCTGGACTTGCCGACCGAGGCCATGAGCTATGTCAAGCTTTCCCATGGGCCCAAGGCGCTCGAGCAGACCCGTTACGCAACCCCTGAGGGCATGAGCCTGTCGGAGGCGATCGATACGACTTTCGGGCTTTTCCAGCGGCATATTCAGGCGCTGCTTTTGAGCGACCAATTGCCCATGGTGGCGCGCGTCATGCCCAGACCCAACCAGCGCTTCAGGGGCGATTACGATCATCTGGCGCGGCTTGACGAATGGGCCGTGGTCGAAAGCGGCGACGAGGGCGAATGACGGCGGGGATCAAGGAAGAACTTTCGGTTCCCGGCGACACCACGCTCAAGCAGGCGCGGGTGGCCGAACCGCGCGCCAATGCCTGGGTTTCGGCCAATGCCGGTTCGGGCAAGACCTATGTGCTGTCGCGCCGCGTGCTGCGGCTGCTGCTCGACGGCGCGCAGCCCGAGGCCATTCTTTGCCTCACCTACACCAAGGCCGCCGCCGCCGAGATGCGCCATCGCGTGACCGCGATCCTCGCGGGATGGACGCGGCAAACCGACGAAAAGCTGGAATCCGAACTGCTTGAGCTGCTTGGCCGCAGGCCGTCTCCAGCTGAAAGCGTGCGGGCGCGCAGCCTTTTCGCCCATGCCCTCGATACGCCGGGCGGGCTCAAGATCAACACCATCCACGCCTTCTGCGAGGCGGTATTGCAACGCTTTCCACGCGAGGCGGGCGTGCCGGTCAATTTCACGGTGATCGAGGAAGCCGTGGCCGCCCGGTTGCTGCGCGAGGCCCGCGAGAGCGTGCTGGCCGAAGAGCTGAAAGAGCCCGGCCCGACCGGTGACGCCGTGCGCGCCCTGTTCGATGCGCTCAGCGACAGCCAGATCGAAACCGCGATTGCCCAGTGCCTCGCCAATGCCCGCAAACTCGGTCCGATCCTCGCCGCTCCCGAGAGCGCCATCGCCGCCATGCGCACCCGGCTGGGATTGGCACCGGATGAGAGCGTGGCAAATTTGCGCCGCCAGATTGTCTCCGAAACGCTGGTGCCCGCTGCGGATTGGCCGGAGATTTTCCGGATCTGCCCGCCGGAGGCGGAAAAGACGCGCTTTGAGGACAAGCTTGCTCGGATCGATCCGCACGCCCCCGATCCCGACCAGATCCTTGGCGCTTATCTCACCGACAAGGGCAAGGTCCGGGCCAATTTTCCCAAGACGGCGATCAAGAAACAAGATCCCGGTCTTGCTGACCGGCTGGCCCGTGAAGCCGAACGGCTCGAAGCCCTCAACGACAAGGGCAAGGCCATCGCCATCGCCGACAACAGCGCGGCGCTGACCAAGACCCTGGCGGCAATCATCGCGCGCTATGAAGCGCAAAAGCGCGCGCGTTCGCTGATGGATTTCGACGATCTGGTGGCGCGCACCGCCGCGCTTTTGGGCGACAAGGGGCTGGGCGCCTGGGTGCGCTATAAGCTCGATGCGGGGATCGACCATATTCTCGTCGATGAAAGCCAGGACACCAATCCCGAGCAATGGGCGGTGATCGGGGCGCTGGTCGACGATTATTTCAGCGGCGAGGGTGCCGCCTCGCGTCCCAAGACGATCTTTGCAGTGGGCGACCCCAAGCAGTCGATCTATTCGTTCCAGGGGGCCGAACCCCGCTTGTTCCTCGAAAAGGGAAACGAGCTCGAACGGCGGGCCGGGAACGCCGACCGCCAATGGCATGGGGAAACCCTGCGCACCAGTTTCCGTACGCTGGGGGAAATTCTCGAGGGGGTCGACAAGGTCTTCAACCGCCCCGATATCGCCACGGCATTGCTCGCCGAACCGGGGTCGATCGAACACGAGGCGGCGCGCCAGCGCAAGGGTGGGCGGATCGAGATCTGGCCGGTGGTCGAAAATCCCCAGACACCACCCGTCCCCGAGGAATGGCCGACCGCGCCCATGGAAAACATGGCGAGCGCGCCCCGCCAACTCGCCAACCGCATCGCCGACACCATTGCCGGCTGGATCGAAAACCGCGTTCCCGTCGGCCCCGGCTCGCGCGCCATGCGCCCCGAGGACATCCTGATCCTCGTCCAGAAACGGAGCGGGATTTTTTCGGAAATCGTAAGGGCTTTGAAGCATCGCAACATCGCGAGCCCGGGCGCCGACCGGCTGCCGGTTTCCGCCCATATCGCCATCGACGACCTTCTCGGTCTCGCCGAAATCCTGCTCACCCCGGCCGACGACCTGACGCTGGCAGCGGTACTGCGCTCGCCGCTTTTTGACATCAGCGAAGAACAACTCTTCACCCTCGCCCATGGACGCAAGGGGGAAACGCTGTTCGATCGCCTTGCCCAAAGCCCGCTCGACGCCGCGCACGCCGCCCACGAGCGGCTGACAGGCCTGCGCCAGAGGCTCGATTTCGACCGTCCTTACGAGTTTTTCGCCCATATCCTCTATGCGCAGGGCGGACTGAGGCAGTTCCACGTGCGGCTCGGCGAGGAAGTGGACGAGGTGATCGCGGAATTTCTCGATCTGGCGCTGGAGCACGAAAGCTCCGACCAGCCCTCGCTCACCGGTTTCCTTGCCGCCATGCGCGCGTCCGATATCGTCATCAAGCGCGATCTCGTCGCCAAGGCGGCGGGCGTGCGGGTGATGACCGTGCACGGCGCCAAGGGGCTGGAAGCGCCCGTGGTCATTCTCGCCGATGCGGCCAGCAAGCCGCGCGCCGTCTCCGACAGCGTCTATTTCGGCGTCCATGACGCCGTCCCGTTCCTCCTCTATTGTTCGAGCAAGGACAATCATTGCGGGGCTTCGCTGCCGCTGCGCGCCGAAATCGAGGCCCGCAGTCTCGCCGAATATTGGCGCAACCTCTATGTCGCCATGACCCGAGCCGAGGAAGGGCTGCATGTGGCGGGGACGCTGGACCTGCGCACCAAGGCGGAAGAGACCTGGCATGGCGCGATTTCCGCGGCCCTTGCCGCCGATAGCCAGGCCATAACCGATCATCGGGGCGAGGTCCTGTTGTTTCCCGCCGAGCCATCGCCGGACCGGGATATCGCCGCTCCAAGCATAGAGGCACGTACGTCAAACCAGCCTTTGACGCTCGCGCCGCCGCGCCGGAAACCCGCCCGGCCCGTGCTGACGCCCTCTCGATATGACGGAGCGTCATATCAAGCGCTTGAACCGGCCGCCGAAATGCTGCTTGATGCCCGGGGTGCGCGGATGCGCGGCATCGCGCTGCACGCCCTGCTCCAGCATTTGAGCGACGTACCTCACAGCCGCCGCGCCGACGTGGCGGTGAGCGCGGCGCTGACGCTCCTGCCCGACGATCCCGATCTGGTGATCCCGGTTGCCGAGCGCGCGCTGGCCATTCTGTCCGATCCAGGATTGGCGGCGATCTTTGGCACCGAGAGCCGGGCCGAGGTGCCTTTCTCCCTTACCGTCAGCCACAATGGCATGCCTGGACGGCTCGAAGGCCGGATCGACAGGCTGATTTACACGCCGGCTCATGTGCTGATCGTCGATTACAAATCGGACGCCGCCGTGCCGCCCACATCGGAAGCGGTCTCGCCTAACTATCTGCGCCAGCTCGGGCTCTACAGGCTTGCTGCGCGCAGGCTCTTCCCGCAAGCCGTTGTGGATGCTGCGATTCTCTGGACGCAGACATCGCTGCTGATGAAGATCGAAGACGGCGCGCTCGATGCAGCGGTCGCCGACGTCACGGCGCTGTGAGCGCCGCCGCAGATCCAGGAGGGTTGAACTGGCCCCCGACTCTGCCTAGCTATTATGCAATGAATGAAAGCAGAGTGGCCGTGGGTGGCCGCTCGATCGTCAAGAAGGTATCGATATGACCGGACACGTTACAGACGCCAATTTCGCCACCGAGGTGCTGGGTTCCCAGGAACCCGTGCTCGTCGATTTCTGGGCGGAATGGTGCGGTCCCTGCCGGGCGATTGCCCCGATCCTCGAGGAAATCTCGGGCGAGATGGCGGGCAAGGTGAAGATCGTCAAGCTCAACGTCGATGAGAATCCGGGAACCGCCGCCCAGTATGGCGTGCGCTCGATCCCGACAATGATCCTGTTCAAGGGTGGCGAAGCCGCCGACATGAAGATCGGCGCGGGCACGCCCAAGGCCGGTCTCGTCAAATGGCTCGAAGGCCACGCCGCCTGAGCTCAATCCTCGCGCTCCTTTCGTTTGACGCGAGAGCCAAGACGCCTCCGGAGTTCAACTCGGGGGCGTTTTGTTTTGCCTCAGCACGGCTCCGGCCAGATAGAGCGAGCCGCAGATGACGATGCGGGCATCGGGAAAATGCGCCGCCCGCTGCAGCGCGGCGGGCACCGAGCGGCAAATGGTCGTCTCTATCCCCTTGGCCTTGGGAAAGCCGGCCAGCGCGCGCGCGGGCAGGGCGCCGGTTTCCCCCGGAATGGGGACGGTGAACACATGCTCGGCCATGCCCACGAAGGGCGCGAAGAAATTGGCGGCATCCTTGGACGCCATCATGCCGCAGACCAGGACGAGCGGCGCCGGACGGGCGCGGTTCATATCCCGAAGCGCCTGGGCCAGCACGTCCGCCCCGGCCGCATTGTGCCCCCCATCCAGCCAAAGCTCCTGCCCATCGACGATATAGGTCGAGAGCGCCCCGCGCAGCGGCATGAGCCGTGCCGGCCAGACGACCGACCGCAGCCCGTCGGCGATGGCGTTGTCGTCCTCGGCAAGGCCGAAATGGCGCAGCGCAGCTATGGCGAGGGCGGCGTTGTCGATCTGATGCGCGCCCGCCAGGGCGGGCAGGGGAAGGTCCAGAAGCCCGTCCTCATCCTGATAGACAAGCTTGCCGCGCTGGGCGAAGCCGTCGAAATCGGTGCCGGCGACAAAGGGTGAAACGCCCTTGTTCCTTGCCTCGTCCTCGATGACGGCCAGCGCCTCGCCGGGTTGGCGAGCCACCACCAGCGGCACGCCGCGCTTGATAATCCCCGCCTTGGCCGAAGCGATTTCGGCCAGCGTTTCGCCCAGGAACTGGGTGTGATCCATCGAGATGGGCGTGATGACCGTTCCCAGCGGCTTTTCGATCACATTGGTGGAGTCGACCCGGCCACCCAGCCCCACTTCGAGCAGCAGCACATCGGCCTTGACGCGCGAAAACAGTAGGAAGGCGGCGGCCGTAGTGATTTCGAAAAAGGTGATGGGCTTGCCGCCATTGGCCGCTTCGCATTCCTCGAGCGCCGCGTTGAGGGCGCGCGAGGACACAAGTTCGCCCGCCAGTCTTATCCGCTCGCGGAACGCCACGAGATGGGGCGAGGTGTAAACATGCACTCGCTTGCCCTGCGCCTCGAGCATGGCGCGCAGATGGGCGATGGTCGATCCCTTGCCATTGGTGCCCGCCACATGGATCACCGGCGGCAGCCGGTCCTGGGGTCGGCCCAGCGCTTCGAGCATGCGCTCGGTTCGCCCCAGCTCGAGATCGATGAGCTTGGGGTGGAGCGTCAGCAGCCGCTTCAGGATCGCATCGGTGCGGGACACGGCTGCCCTATCTTCGCGTCAGAAACTATTCGGCGTGCCCGGCAACGGGCGTATTGGCGAGCAGATCGTCGTCCCCATCGCCCTCGGCCGCCACCGCGACATCGCGCATGGTCACCACGGCGGCTTCGGTCGCCGCCGCGGCCTGGCGCGCCGCCGGAATGGCTTCGTTGACCGGAGCCTTGCTCAACAACCCGATCAGCGAGCCGATGGTGGGACGCAGATTGTGCCGGTGGACGACCATGTCGACCATGCCGTGGTCATAGAGATATTCCGAGCGCTGGAAGCCCTTGGGCAGCTTTTCGCGGATGGTCTGCTCGATGACGCGCGCGCCGGCAAAGCCGATTACCGCGCCCGGCTCGGCCAGATGCACGTCGCCCAGCATGGCGTAGGAGGCGGTCACCCCGCCGGTGGTGGGGTTGGTCAGAACCACGATGTAGGGCAGCCCCGCTTCGCGCAGGCGCTGCACGGCAACGGTGGTGCGCGGCATCTGCATGAGCGAGAGGATGCCTTCCTGCATGCGCGCACCGCCCGAGGCGACGAACATCACAAAGGCGGTGCGGTCGTTGAGCGCGGCTTCCAGCCCGGTGATGATGGCCGAACCGGCCGCCATGCCGAGCGAGCCGCCCATGAAATCGAAATCCTGCACGCCGACCGTAACCTTGGTGCCGTAAAGATCGCCCTGAGCGACGATCACGGAATCCTCATAGCCGGTCTTGGTGCGATATTCCTTGAGCCGGTCGGTATAGCGCTTGGTATCGCGAAACTTGAGCGGATCGAGCGGCACCGAGGGCAGGGCCAGCTTGGTGTACTTGCCCTCGTCGAAGAAATTGGCGAGGCGGTCGGCCGCCTTGATCTTCATGTGGTAGCCCGAATTGGGCACCACCCATTGATTGGCTTCCAGATCGCGGTGGAACACCATTTCCCCGCTCTCGGGGCATTTGACCCACAGATTGTCCTCGACCTCGCGGCGATTGAGGAAGGAGCGAATCTTGGGGCGGACGACGTTATCGATCCAGTTCATTGCGTGCTTCTTGAGCCTGGTGATTTCTGGGTTTGCGCATCAGCTAACGCGCATTGGCGTTGCCGGTTATGTAGGAAGCAATTGTGGCAATACTATCAGCTTCTGGCGGCGCGTGCACCCTGGGAGAGCGTGCGAACCAGATTGTGAACAGCCTCGGCGGTTGCCTGTTGGTCAAGGCGTTCGCCGAGCGATTTTTCGACCGTCGAAACCAGCGCCGAACCCACGACGACGCCATCGGCATCCTTGCCGATCAGCGCGGCATCCTCGGCGGTCTTGATGCCGAACCCGACGGCGACGGGAAGATCGGTCACCGATTTGATGCGGTTCACAGCTTCGCCCACGGCAGTGCGGTTCTTGATTTCGGCGCCGGTGATCCCGGTCATCGAGACGTAATAGACAAAGCCCGACGCATTGGCGAGCACGCGGCCCAGGCGTTGGTCGTTGGTGGTCGGGGTGGTGAGGCGGATGAAGTTGAGCCCGGCCTTGAGGGCCGGCAGGCAGAGTTCATCGTCCTCTTCGGCGGGCAGGTCGACGACGATCAGCCCGTCGACGCCGGCCTTTACGGCGGCTGCCACAAAATCTGCGACGCCGTAGATGTAGATGGGATTGTAATAGCCCATGAGGACGATCGGGGTCTCGTCGTCGCGTTCCCGGAACCGAGACACCGCCGCAAGGGTCTTTTCGAGCGTCATGCCCGCTTCGAGAGCCCGCCGGCCGGCGAGCTGGATGGCGACGCCATCGGCCATGGGGTCGGAAAAGGGCATGCCCAGCTCGATGATATCGGCTCCGGCGGCGGGAAGCCCGGCCAGGATCGCATCGGCGGTCTGGGGATCGGGGTCGCCGGCCATGACGAACGAAACGAAGGCCGGCCGGTTCTCTGCCCGAGTCTTTTCAAACCGCTTGTCGATGCGCGAGCCGCCCATGAGGTCTCCGGAAACAGGATGGAGTGAAGGTGCGGCGATAAAGGACAGGATCGGGGATCAAGTCAACACCGGCAACAAAAAAGGCGCCTGCAGGAGCGGGCGCCTTTTTCTCATATGCGCTGTTCGGACTTACTTGGAGCTGAAAGCGGTGTCGAATGCGTGGCGGGCGATGTCGGCGCGGCTGAGGCCGCGAGCGCGAAGCGCCTCGTCCGAGAGGTTCGACAGATCCGAGTAAAGGTTCGAGGCGCGGCGGGCGCGGCCGATATCGCCGAAAAAGCCCGAAATTGCGTCAAATGCGTTGTTATTGCGTGCCATGGTCCAAATCTCCTACGTCAGTGCTTGATCGCTTGAGATCAAAATGGTCCCACACACACTCGGAAACAAGCGCTGGCCGGGTATTCCAGCCATGCGGAAAACGGGGGGCTTGTGCCCGGAAGGGTAAACGGGACGTTAAAGCGCCATACCCAATTGGCGCCCCACCGACTCCACGTCCTTGTCGCCGCGTCCCGAAAGGCAAAGAACGATGATCTCGTCCTTGCCCATGGTAGGAGCGAGCTTCATGACGTGGGCGAGACCGTGGGCGCTTTCAAGGGCGGGGATGATACCCTCGAACTTGGTGCAGGCCATGAAGGCGTCCAGCGCTTCCTTGTCGGTCACCGGCACGTAATCGACCCGACCGCTGTCACGCAGGAAGGCGTGTTCGGGCCCGACGCCGGGATAGTCAAGGCCGGCGGAGATCGAGTGTCCTTCCAGAATCTGCCCATCGGCATCCTGGAGCAGATAGGTCCGGTTGCCGTGCAGCACGCCGGGGCGTCCACCGGTCATCGAGGCGGCGTGGCCGTTTTCGACATCGAGCCCGTGGCCTCCGGCTTCGGCGCCGAAAATCTTTACGCCGGTTTCGTCGAGGAAATCATAAAATGTGCCGATGGCGTTCGATCCGCCGCCGATACAGGCGACGAGCGCATCGGGCAGGCGGCCTTCGGCTTCCATGATCTGGGTGCGGATTTCCTCGCCGATCACCTTCTGGAAGTCGCGCACCATCTCGGGATAGGGGTGAGGGCCGGCGGCGGTGCCGATCAAATAATAGGTCGTCTCTACATTGGTCACCCAATCGCGCAGCGCCTCGTTCATGGCGTCCTTGAGCGTGCCGGCGCCGGCGGTGACCGGGCGGACCTCGGCGCCGAGCATTTTCATGCGCAGCACGTTGGGCATCTGCCGTTCGACGTCGGTGGCGCCCATGAAAACGGTGCAGGGCAGGCCGAAGCGCGCGCAGACCGTGGCGGCGGCCACGCCATGCTGGCCGGCGCCCGTCTCGGCGATGATGCGCGTCTTGCCCATGCGCTTGGCCAGAAGAATCTGGCCCAGGCAGTTGTTGAGCTTGTGGCTGCCGGTGTGATTGAGGTCTTCGCGCTTGAAATAGACCTTGGCGCCGCCGAGCTCGGCCGTCATGCGCTCGGCGAAATAGAGCGGGGAGGGGCGGCCGGCGAAATGCGTGCGCAGATCGTCCATTTCGGCGAGAAACTGGGGATCGGCCTGGGCGGCGCGGTAGGCCTTTTCCAGATCGAGGATGAGCGGCATCAGCGTTTCGGCGACGAAGCGTCCGCCATAGATGCCGAACTTGCCGTTTTCGTCCGGCCCTTGACGCAGGGAGTTGGCGCTCTGCTGGCTCATGATTGTTTCCCGTCTGCTGCCGCTTCCCGCGCGCGGGAAATGAAAGCGGTGATCAGCCCGGCATCCTTGACGCCCTTTTCGCGCTCGACCCCCGAGGAGACGTCGAGCCCGAAGGGGCGGACCGTTCTGACCGCTTGCGACACGTTGTCGATATCAAGGCCACCCGAAAGCATGAAGGGCAGCGACGGGTCAAGGGCTTCGAGCAGGCTCCAGTCGAACGCCTTGCCCAGACCGCCGGGGCGGGTGGCGTCCTTGGGGGGCTTGGCGTCGAGGATCAGGCGATCGGAAACCGTGCGGAACGTGGGCGCGAACCGGACGTCCTTTTCATCGCCGACCGGAAGGGCCTTGATGATCTTGAGCCCCGAACGCTCCCGGATATCGGCGGTGCGCATCTTGTTTTCGCTGCCGTGGAGCTGGAGCCATTGCACGCCGGTGGCGGTCGCCGCAGCCACGGTATCGTTATCGGGATCGACGAGGAGGATCACCGTTTCGAGCCTGTCGCCGGCCTGTTTCACGAGCCTGGCGATCTCCTCGAAACCCAGATGGCGCGGGCTTTTGGCGAAATGGACGAACCCGACCATGCCGGCACCCTGGGCGATGACATGATCGAGGATGTCCGGGGTTTTGACCCCACAAATCTTGATGAGCGGCGTTGTCATCACGCCAATTCGTCGGCTGCGAGAAGAGCGGGATCGTCGGCGCGGGCCGGGGCGCGGCGGGCGTGATCGAGATCGGTCTTGAGCCTCTCGTTCTCGCGGCGCAGGCGCTTTTCTTCGCGCCGGTGCCCCGCCTGGGTCAGCCACACGGCGAGACCCCCAAGCGAAATGCCGGCAAAGAGCACGGCGTAGATGACAAGGAACAGCGGCACGCCGAAGCCGGGCGCGGCCTGATCGACGGCGACCAGCGGGTTGAAATTGACGGCGACCATGTGCCGGTTGGCGAGCGCGAAGATCAGCACCAGAAGGCACAGGGGAACGAGCACGAGCCAGCCGACGATGCGTTTACGCATAGGGTGTTAAGTTCCTGTTGCGAAAGGCAGAAATGGGGTCAATCCCCGTTCAGCCGCTCGCGGATTTCCTTGCCGGCCTTGAACTGGGGGACGTATTTCTCGCCCACGTCGACCTGTTCGCCGGTGCGTGGATTGCGGCCCACGCGCGCCGGGCGGTTCTTGACCGAAAAGGCCCCGAAACCGCGCAGTTCCACCCGATCGCCACGGGCCAAGGCATCGCCGATCTCGTCGAGGATGGCGTTGACGATATTTTCGATATCACGATGGAAAAGGTGCGGGTTTTCTGCCGCGAGCTTTTCGATGAGTTCGGATTTGATCATTCTCGTCGCACGCCCCCCGGCGCAATCAGGCTAAATGGCTTTTGGCCTTGACGTTTTTACGGGCCATGAGGGTGCCAAAGGGAAACAAGCCCGTCAAGCGGCAAGCCGTTTCCTAAATCACCAAAAGCCCGCGAGAGGATGAAGTCGAGCCAGTTCGGCCCGGTTTGGAGCGGCCAGACGTCGACGACCGGCAGGTCGGGATCGACACCCTGTTCGGCGGCAAGCCATTGAATTGCCTCGCGTTCGCCACCCGTGGCGTCGATCAGACCAGCTTCGAGCGCCATCGTGCCCGAGAGGATGCGGCCATCGACAACCGCTTGAATCTGCTGGCCATTCATCCCCCGGCGTTCGGCGACGAGATCGATGAAATATTGAAACGAGGAATCGACGAGATCTTCGAGCGCGACACGGATCTGGGGCGTGATGGGTTCGTCGAAATCGGGCTCTGACTTGAGGGGTCCGGAGGCCACCTTGTCGAGGTCTATCCCTATGGTATCGAAGAGCTTTCCGGCATCGACATGCTGATAATAAACCCCGATCGACCCCACGATCGAGAGGTTGCGCGCCAGGATATGATCGGACGCTATGGCGCCCATATAGGCGGCCGAGGCGCCGAGCTCGCCTATGGTGCTAACCAGCGGTTTTTGCTCGGCAATTTCGCGCAGGGAATCGTAAAGCTCCTCGCCGCCCGCCGTGGTGCCGCCGGGGCTGTTGATGGCAACGACGACGGCGGAAATCGTGTCGTCCTCGGCAAGGCGCGAGAGGAGGGCGGCCCGGTCGGGATCGGTGGCGATGGTCCCCGAAATGGTAACGCGTGCAATGGCTTGGCCGGGCTGCTCGAAAAGCGGAAGATACCGAGCGAGGGCGAAAAACACCGCGGCGGCGAGCGCCAGGAAGGCGAAAATGCGCCAGCGGCCGCGCGAACGCCGGAGCGAGCGGGTGACGGGAATCGTTTCGACGGGATTATCGTCCACAAGCGGCATATACGGGTCCAGATCGGGCTTATTGGGCGGTGAACGCTACCCTAGCGCGGGGCTGAATGCCACCATTGTGCGAACCATATAGGCGGCATCGGGCGCGTATGTGGCAAGTTTTTTGGCCAGCGCCGGATCGGCGGAGGCAACAAAGCCGTGCCGCGACCAGAACGGGACCGAGCCGTTGACGGCGACCAGGCTCATGGTGCCCAGGGGCTGGGCGAGGGTCGCTAGCCGTTCGACGATCGCGCTGCCTGCTCCCGTTCCGCGCGCGGCGGGGAGGAGGGCGAGGTCGTGAACATAGAGCGTATCGGGGGCTGGGGGGGTGGTATTGAGGAGGGTGTTGAGGGCCGGGATGACGCCGCGTTGAAACGGGTGGGCGAGAACATAGCCGGCGGGGGTGCCATCGACCTCGAAAAGGAAGCAGAATCGGGGAGCGATGGCCTGGCGATCGGCAAAGATCGCGTCGTCCTCCGGGAAGCCCGGGTGGACATTTGCGGCGATCGCGGAGACGGCGGGGATGTCGGTGGGAAGGAGAGGGCGCCAGGCGTGCATTTTGGATCGGAGAGGGTTGGAGGTCAGGACCGGGCGATCTTATGGTGCCGGGCCGGGTCCGGGGCAATGGTTTGGCCCGGGAAAATGCGGGGGCATTATGTCGGGAATGGGGGCGGCCATTCGTCCTTCGGAGGTAAAAGGAGATAGAGGTCATGACCCCAACCATAACCGCGTTCGAACGCTCGCCCGATGGCGGCAAGGGGCAGGCGCGCGACATGCGCGTGCGCTGGGCCCTCGAAGAGGTGGGCCAGCCCTATGAGGTGCGCCTGGTTTCGTTTCAGGCGCTCAAAGAGAAGCCGCATCGGGCCCTTCAGCCCTTCGGGCAGATTCCGACCTATGAGGAGGGCGATCTGGTGCTGTTCGAATCGGGCGCCATCGTCCTGCATATCGCCGAGCGCCATGGGGGCCTGTTGCCCGAGGATGCGAACGGAAGGGCGCGGGCCATCGCCTGGATGTTCTGCGCGGTGACCACCATCGAGCCGCCGATCGTCGAGCGCGAGCAGGTGCCCTTTCTGGAGCGCGATCGGAGCTGGTACGCCGAACGCCTGCCGCTGCTCGAGGACCGCATCCGCGTCCGGCTGGACGATCTGGCGGCGCGGCTGGGCGATAACGAATGGCTCGATGGCGGGTTCTCCGCCGGCGATCTGATGATGGTGATGGTGCTGCGCCGATCCTACGGCATGGGGGTGATCGAGGGTTATCCCAACCTTGCCGCCTATGTGGCGCGCGGCGAGGCGCGGCCGGCGTTCAAGCGGGCCTATGGCGCGCAGGAGGCGGTGTTCAAGGCGGCGGCGGGCCAATGACGGCCTTGTTGAAAACATCCCTCCGGGTGAGCGCCGGGCGCCTTCATTAAGGCCCTGTTAACCATGTTGGCACCTGATGGGCTGGAATATCCAGACCTGATCAAAGGGAAACCGGCATGTCGCAGACTGGCGCGCACGTCATTGCAGTGGGCAACGAAAAGGGGGGATCGGGCAAGTCGACGACGGCGCTCCATCTCGCCGTCTATCTGCTGCATCAGGGCTATCGCGTCGGCACCGTGGACGTCGACAGCCGGCAGCAGACGCTGACGCGCTATGTGCGCAACCGGCGGGCGACGGCCAAGAGCGCCGAGCGCGAAATCCCCGTGCCCAAGCACCTTTACATTCCCACGGCCTGGGGCGATTCGATCAGCGAAAACCAATTGGCCGAGCGCGATGTTTTCGACCGCTCGCTGGCGGGGTTGCGCGGAAACGTCGATTTCATCGTCATCGACACGCCGGGCTTCGACTGCAATCTGGCGCGGGCGGCGCACGCGATGGCCGATACGCTGGTGACCCCGCTCAACGATTCGATGATCGATCTGGACGTTCTGGCCCGCATCGACGACCAGAGCGGGGAGCCGATCCAGACCAGTCCCTATTCGCGCAACGTCCAGAAGGCGCGGGCCGACCGGCTGGCGCGGACCGGGGTTGGCATCGACTGGGTGCTGGTGCGCAACCGCATCTCCAATCTGGGCTCGCGCAACGCCGACCAGGTGCAAAGGACCATCGAAAAGGTCGCCGACCGGCTAGGATGCCGGGTGGCCGAGGGGATTGCCGAGCGGGTGATCTTCCGCTCGCTGTTCACGCTGGGAATGACGGTGTTCGATCCGCTGGAGGCGGAGCTGTTGGGGAGCACGCCGTCGATGTCGCATATCAATGCGCGGCAGGAATATCGGAGCCTGGTGGCGGCGCTGCGGTTGCCGGTGAGGCTGCCGGTGCCGGCGGCGGACAATGAGGGGGTCGGGGCGGAGAGGGTTTCGGCGTAGGGAGCTTGATCTCTCCGCGCGGCGGGTGGGGAGACGCTGAGCTTGGATTCCGGGAATGACAGGCTGGGGAGAGCAAGGCTCGGAGCCTCAAACACCCAGCGCTGCCTCGAACACCCACTGGTATGGGCTTTGGTATCGGTTCTTTCCCCCAAGACGTGAAGTGCGGCGGCGTGGCGCAGCTGAAGGGGGCACTCGGCATGTGTTGGAGAAGGAGCCGAGAACGGCGAGCGTATCTGGCCCCGGGATAAACCCCGGGTGACAGCGGTGGGGGAGGTCGGTTGCCTCGCGTTCGAAGCGGCTGTTACACATTGGGGTTTCGAATTCGAACTGCCGCGAAAGGGTAGCGTATGGGTAAGACACTTCTGGTTGTTGGGGCCGGGCCGGGGATCGGGCTGGAAACCGCAAGCCGGTTTGCCCGGGAGGGGTTCGATATCGTGCTGGCCTCTCGTCAGCCCGAAAAGCTGGGCGCGGGGCTCGATGAACTGCAGGCCGAGGGTGCCGTCGTCGAGACGCGGGCGGTGGATGCGGCCGATGGGGAAGCGGTTAGCGCGCTGGTGGGCGAGTATGCCGGCACGCTCGACGTGCTGCTCTACAATGCGGCCGTGCTGCGGTTCGGCCCGACTATCGATCAGATAACGCCGCAAAGCATCGACGAGGACATTCAGGTGGGCCTGTCGAGCGCGCTGCGGGCCATTCAGGCGGCGTTGCCGGGCATGGCCGCAAAGGGCGGCGGCACGATCCTTCTAACGGGCGGCGGGATCGCCGATACGCCCTATCCGGTGGCCCTGACGCTGGGGGCCGTCAAATCGGGGCTGCGCAACGCGACGCAAGCGCTGTTCGAGCCGCTCAAGGCGCAGAACGTGCATCTTGGAGTTCTGACGGTCAATGCGTCGGTGACGCCGGGGTCGGACGCCGCGCGCGAGATCGCGGATGCCTATTGGGAGCTGCACGAAGCCGCGCCGGAGAACTGGGCTTACGAAAGCCATTACCCCAAGGCCTGATCCGCGGCAGATCACCAACGCAAAGAAAAAGGGCCCGCGCTTGCGCGCGAGCCCCATAAAGTCAAAGCAACTACGTTGCTACTTCTTGTCCTGGCCCTTGAGGGCTGCACCAAGAATATCGCCGAGCGAGGCGCCGGAGTCGGACGAACCGTACTGAGCCACGGCTTCCTTTTCTTCGGCGATTTCGAGCGCCTTGATCGAGAGGCCGATGCGGCGGGTCTTCTTGTCGAACTGGGTGATGCGGGCATCGACCTTTTCGCCGACGGCGAAACGCTCGGGGCGCTGGTCTTCGCGGTCACGGCTCAGATCCGAACGGCGGATGAAGGCCGTCAGATCGGTGTCGGCGACGCGAACCTCGATGCCACCATCGGTGATGGCGGTGACTTCGGAGGTGACGATCGCACCCTTGCGCAGGCCGTCGGAGCCCGAAGCGGCAGCTTCGAAGCTGTCGGTGCCGAGCTGCTTGATACCGAGGGAAATGCGTTCCTTTTCGATATCGACGTCGAGAACCTTGGCCTTGACGATATCGCCACGGTTGTAGTCCTCAAGCGCTTCTTCGCCCGGACGGTTCCAGTCGAGATCGGAGAGGTGGACCATGCCGTCCACATCGCCGTCGAGGCCAATGAACAGGCCGAATTCGGTCTTGTTCTTGACTTCGCCTTCGATCTCGGAGCCCACAGGGAACCGGTCGGCAAAGCTTTCCCACGGATTGGCGAGGGTCTGCTTGAGGCCGAGCGAGATGCGGCGCTTTTCGGGATCGACCTCGAGGACGACCACTTCGACTTCCTGGGAGGTCGAGACGATCTTGCCCGGATGGACGTTCTTTTTGGTCCAGCTCATTTCCGAGACGTGGATCAGGCCTTCGATGCCGGGCTCGAGCTCCACGAACGCACCGTAATCGGTGATGTTGGTGACGCGGCCGGTGAACTTGGCGTTGACCGGGTATTTCGCCGCAATGCCTTCCCACGGATCGGCCTGGAGCTGCTTCATGCCCAACGAAATGCGGTGGCTTTCCTGGTTGACCCGGATGATCTGGACCTTGATGGTCTCGCCGATCGAAAGCACTTCATTGGGGTGGTTGACGCGGCGCCAAGCGATGTCGGTGACGTGCAGCAGCCCGTCGATGCCGCCCAGATCAACGAACGCACCGTAATCGGTGATGTTCTTGACGACGCCTTCGACCACCTGGCCCTCTTCGAGCTGCTGGACGATTTCCGAACGCTGTTCGGCGCGCGATTCTTCGAGAATGGCGCGGCGCGAGACGACGATATTGCCGCGGCGCTTGTCCATCTTCAAAATCTGGAAGGGCTGGGGCACGTTCATCAGCGGAGCGATGTCGCGGATGGGGCGGATATCGACCTGCGAGCGCGGCAGGAAGGCCACGGCGCCGTCGAGATCGACGGTGAAACCGCCCTTGACCTGGTTGAAGATCTGGCCTTCGACCTTCTCGTTCTTTTCGTAGAGGGCTTCGAGGCGGACCCAGCTCTCTTCGCGGCGGGCCTTCTCGCGGGAGAGGACAGCCTCGCCCATCGCGTTCTCGACGCGGTCGACATAGACTTCGACTTCCGAGCCCACATCGATGGTGCCGTCACGGCCGGCGGCGCCGAATTCCTTCAAAGGCACGCGGCCTTCGGTCTTCAGTCCCACGTCGATGATGGCGAGATCTTTCTCGATGGCAACGACGGTGCCTTTGACAACGGTGCCCTCGACGGGATCGATGTCCTGGAAGCTCTCCATAAGGAGATGTTCGAAATCTTCTGCGGATGCAGTCTGGTTAGCCATTAAAACTCCATTCCGGTTTTGGGCCGGAATCTGGGGGGTTGGTGTTGATGATGTATAGGGTTGGGCAGGGGGTGAAACCGAAGCGATGACACACGGGGCAGCTCAGCGCACCCCTCATCCGACCCGGCTGCGCCGGCCCACCTTCTCCCTCAAGGGGAGAAGGGTAATGGGGCTCCCCTACCTTCGGGAACAATCCCCAAGGTAAAGCGTGCCGCCGAAATATCTGCGATTGGTCCCGACACCGGCAAAAGCGTTCTCGGCCCAACCCCTGCAAATTTGGATTTCGCTGCCCTCGATTTCAAGGGGCGGATTTGCGGGCGATGGCCGCATCGACTTCTGCGATGGCTGCCGTAATGGCGGCTTCTATATCCAAATTGGTGGTATCGAGCAAGACCGCATCGTCGGCCGGGCGGAAGCCACCATGGGGGGCGGCGGCGTCGCGGGCGTCGCGCGATTCGATATCGGCGAGGAGCTGGCCGCGATCCACCGCCTGGCCGCGGGCTTCGAGCTGGCGGGCGCGGCGGTCGGCCCGCACATGCGGATCGGCGACGATGAAGAGCTTGGCATCGGCTTCGGGCGCGATCACCGTGCCGATATCGCGGCCATCGAGGACGGCGCCACGGGCTTGCGTCGCGAAATCGCGCTGGAAGGCGAACAGCGCCTTGCGCACGCCGGGAAAGACAGCGATGCGGGAGGCCAGGATACCCACTTGCGCGCCGAGCAGGAATTCGGGGTCCACCCCCGTCATGTCGAGCAGTTCGGCGGCGCGGGTGGCGCGGCCCTCGATATCGGGGGCATCGATATGGGCCTTAACCGCCAGCCCGACGGCGCGGTAGAGCAGGCCGGTATCGAGATGGGGGAGGTTGAAATGCCGGCCCAGGGCGGCGGCGATGGTGCCCTTGCCCGAGGCGGCCGGACCATCGACGGCGATGATCATGCGGCATCCTCGGCGGGCGAGAAGCCAGCGCCCAGGCGCGCAAAATCGGCCTCGAAACTGGGAAAGCTCGTCATGATCATCCGGTCGTCATCGACGTGGACCGGCTTTTCGGAGGCAAAGCCCATGACGAGAAAGCTCATGGCGATGCGGTGATCGAGATGGGTTTTGACGGTGCCGCCGCCGGGGACGGCGCCCTTGCCTTCGACGATGAGGAAATCATGGCCTTCCTCGCAGACAACGCCATTGGCTTCGAGCCCGCGCGCCACGGCGGCGAGGCGGTCGGATTCTTTCACCCGCAATTCCTCGAGGCCGGGCATTTCGGTGCGCCCTTGCGCAAAGGCGGCGGCCACCGCGAGGACGGGGTACTCGTCGATCATCGAGGGGGCGCGGTCGGCGGGGACGGTGACGCCCTTCAAATCCGAGTGTTTCACGCGCAAATCGGCGATGTCCTCGCCGCCCGAGACGCGGCGGTTTTCGATGGAAATATCGCCGCCCATTTCGATCAGCGTATCGATCAGCCCCGTGCGGGTGGGGTTCATGAGGACGTTTTCGATAACGACCTCCGAACCGGGCACGATGAGCGCTGCCACCAGCGGGAAGCCTGCCGAGGAGGGATCGCCGGGGACGATCAGTTCCTGGCCCTTGAGGTCTGGCAGGCCCTGGACGCGGATGGTCCTGACGCCATCGGCGTCCGTTTCGATCGAGATGTCTGCGCCGAAGCCTTCGAGCATCTTTTCGGTGTGGTCGCGGGTCATGATCGGTTCGACCACAGTCGTGGTGCCGGGAATGACGAGGCCGGCCAGCAGCACGCAGGATTTGACCTGGGCCGAGGCCATGGGCACGCGATAATTGACCGGAACCGGATCGGTGGCGCCGCGCAGCGCGATGGGGAGGCGGTTGTCGTGATGCTCGACAACTTCGACGCCGATGGCGCGCAGGGGATCGAGCACGCGCTTCATGGGGCGGGCGGTGAGGGAGGCGTCGCCTGTAAAGCGGGTGGTGAAGGGATAGGCGCCCACCAGCCCCATGGTCAGCCGGACGCCGGTGCCGGCATTGCCGAAATCGAGATCGTGGGAGGGAGCGAGGAAACCGCCCACGCCCAGCCCGTCGATCTGCCATGTATCGCCGGTTTTTTCGATTTTCGCGCCCAGCGCCTGCATGGCGCGGCCGGTGGCCAAAACGTCGTCGCCTTCGAGCAGGCCCGTGACGGTGGTGCGGCCCAGCGCCATGGCGCCGAACATCATGGCCCTGTGGGAAATCGACTTGTCGCCGGGCACCTTGATGGTTCCCGAAAGCGCACCTTTATGGTGGCTGGCGCGCGGACGTGGAGCAAGGGCATGGGACATGGCGGAAGGACCCGGAACTGGACTGGCGGAAACGAGGCCGGGCTTAGCATGATCGGCAAGCGCTGCCAACGCCGGAGCCGGGCGCACGGACCTTAGCGCGTCAAAGAGCGCATTTAGGGTTTGACATCGCCAAAAATTTCACGCTAACCGGTCGATCCAAAGCGGCAGCCCCTCCCGATCGGAGGCGCCCCGCGCAAAGAGATTACGCGTGTCGCGCCCGCAGGTTTTGGCGGGCGCACCAGAAATCAACCCTACAGCACAGATAAAATGGGGAATTGCCTTGGCCAGTGACGAACGCGGTACCAAGCGGACCTGCCCGGTGACGGGCAAGAAATTCTACGATTTGGGCAAGGACCCCGTGGTCTCGCCCTATACGGGGAAATCCTATCCCCTGAGCTTTTTCGAAGCCGCGCAGGAAAAGGCCGCCGTCAAGTTCGGCGCCAAAACCCGCAAGGCCGAGGAAGAGGACGAGGACGAGGTCGAAGAGGCCGATGTGGACACCGCCGCCCAGGAAGCGGGCGCCGAGGTCATCTCGCTCGACGATGCCGAAGACGACAGCGACGACGACAATGGCGATGACGATCTCGCCGATGTCGAGGACGTCGAAGTGGACGAAGAACTCGGCGGGGACGACGACGATACGTTCCTTGAGACCGACGACGAGGATGACGAGATCGATTTCGACGTCGAAGTGGACGAAGACGAGCGGTAGTTTTTCTGTCTCACGGGCCGCACCGCTCGCGGCATGACGCGTTAGGCTGAATCGACATCAAGGCGGCCTTGGCTCGTGCTGCTCTGGATTCCGGGAATAAATCCCGGAATAACAGGCTGGGTTGGGGGATCGGTGCCGTTATGGCGCGGGTTTTGTGGGGGGTGTGAAAAATTTGCGAGGCAAGGCGATATTTGCTCTTGCTTCCCAAAACACTTCTCACTAGGTTCCGGCCGTTCGCACGAGGGAACCCTTAGCGAACCACCCAGGGCCGCCAAGCGCGGCGCCTTTCGATGGGGCCATAGCTCAGCTGGGAGAGCGCCTGCATGGCATGCAGGAGGTCAGCGGTTCGATCCCGCTTGGCTCCACCATTTGTTTTCTTTGTCTCACGGCGCGTACCACTCCGGACATGACGGTGCCTATGCCCTTCGTTGCGCCTGCGACGGCGCGGCCGAAACGTCGGCCGGGGTCCTCGCTGCGCTCGTCCAAGCTGACCCGTTCGGCTTCATGGTGCTTGCGCGACGTGTCGCCGCGCGTAGGGTGACCCTTATTTCGAGGAGTTTGCCATGCCGCCCGTTGTTCCCGATCCCGAAAAAATCCGCCCGTTTGCCGATTTCGAGGCCTTTTACCAATGGCTGGCCCAGCATGGGGCGGAGTGGGATGAGGTTTGGGTGCGGTTCTACAAGAAAGGCTCAGGCGTCGAGACGATTTCCTATGAGGAGGCGGTGCGGGCCGGGTTGTGCTGGGGGTGGATCGACGGGATCAAGAAAAAGCACGACGACGCCTCGTTCCTGCTGCGGTTCACGCCACGGCGGAAGAAATCGATCTGGAGCCGGATCAATACCCGCCATGCCGAAACGCTGATCGAAGAGGGGCTGATGCGCGAGCCGGGGTTGGCGCAGGTCGAGGCGGCAAAGAGCGACGGACGCTGGGCGGCGGCCTATGCCTCGGGGGCCGAATTTACGATGCCCGAGGATTTCGTGGCGGCGGTCGAGCGCGATCCCGAGGCGCTGGCGACCTACAGGACGCTCAACAGGGCCAATCTCTATGCGCTGATGTTCAGGATCACCAACGCCAAAAGGGAAGAGACGCGGGTGCGCAATATCGAGAAATTCGTTGCCATGCTGGCAAGGGGCGAGACGCTTTATCCCAATGGCAAGGGCAAGTGAGGGGATTTTACTGCACCAGCGCGGCGTTGCGGCAATCAAAGCCGTGGACGGCGACATCGACCTCGCCGATGCCGATGCCCAGGATTTCGAGGATTGCGACGAGCACCTGATCGAGGGCGCCGATCGCCGGGGCGATGAGGGCGGCGACGGTATCGAGCAGGCCCGAGAGCAGCCCGCCCAAAAGATTGATGCCGATGATTTCGAGCTCCAGATCGAGACTGGTGAGCAGCGAACCTGTGAGGCCGGTGAGCGGGGTTGTGGTGCTCGCGGTGCGGACAGTTCCCGCCGCAACATCGGCGGCGGTAAATGAAAGCGGGACGGGATGGACCTGTGCCATGGCGACATCGGCAAAGGCGGTGACGCGCACCAGACCGCCCAGCAGCGAGAGAATCGTGGTTTTTTGCACCGCCAGGGGGCGTCTGGTGTCGAGGAAGGCCGAGGGGGCGGTGTGGCCAACGGCCAAACGCAGGACGCCGGGGCGAGCGGCGATGGTGGCCCGGCCCAGATCGGGGCGGCCGGGCGGGCAGGAGAGGGCGGCGAGCCGGGCTTCGGCGGGCGCCAGTTCCGCATAGATGGGAAGCTGGACGGTGAGGAGGCCCAGGCCCGCATCGGTCTTGAGAAGCGAAATATCGAGCCGCAACCGGGTTTGCGCGGTGCGTAGGTAAGCGTCCTCTTCCGACAAGGTGAACCAGCCGCCCTGGGGCGGTTCGCCCACCACCAGATCGACATCGATGCCGGTCAAGCCGGGGATCGAAAGGCCCAGATCGAGCTTGATATGGCGTTCGCCATCGGCGACCAGCGCGGCGGCGGTGAGAAGGCCCAGGGCGTCGACGCTGGCTTCGACCGCGGCCGAGGTGCCGATGGCGAGATTGGCGAGGCCCTCGGCGACGATCAGGCGCGCCATATCGATCTTTATCGAATCGTCGATGAGGCCGGCGAGGCCGAGCAGCACCGCGTTGTTGCCGGCGGCCGAGGCCAGCGCGACGCCGATATCGCCCAGGCCCACCTGTGCGTCGAGCAGATCGGAATAGGTGCCGGCGGTGACGCCCAGTTCGAGAGCCAGCGCGTCGAGGAAATCGAGCAGACCGACATCGAGGCCGACGATCTTGTTGTAGTCCATCAGCGAGAGGGAGATTTCCCCGCCCAGCAGGCTGCCCAGAATGGCGTTGAGCAGGCCCGCATCGAGGCTGGCCAGCCGCGAGCCGATGGACCATGCGGCCATGGGGGTGGCGCTGGCGGTGGCCATGACCCCGATATCGGGCGCATCGAGCCCGAAGATCGCAGCGAAATGGATGCGGCCGGGATGGCGCAGGGTGACGCGGGCCGCATTGGTCGGGCCGCTATCGGGGGCGAAGCGGGCAGTGGGGGCAAGGCCCGGATCGGCGCTGTAATGGCCGGTCTGGACGAGGATCGTCGGGGGCAGGGGATCATAACCGGCATCGGCAAGGGCCAGTGCGACCCGCGCGGCGGCGTTGGCGGGATCGCCGGCGGCGTGGATGGCGGCGAGATCGGCGGCGGCCTGGAGGCGCCGCTTTTCGAGGTGGAGGGAGGCTTCATCGACGGCGAAGGCGGCGACACCGATGAGGATGGGCGAGACGGCGGCGAAAAGCGTGGCCACATTGGCGCGGGCATCGGCGAAAAACCGCGAGAAGACGCCACCCATGTCATTGCCCCCTGTCTTGCAGGGGCGATCATGGGGCGGCGCGATGTGTGGGGCGGTTTACGGGCGCATGGGTAGAACCGCGCAGTCAGCCCCGGCCCATTGCCATGAAGGCGGCGGCCAGCGCGTCGAAGACGGCGCGGACGCGGGGGATGGAGGCGAGGTTTTCGTGAGTGACGATCCAGGTGGGGAGGGCCAGGGGCGCGAAATCGGGGAGGACGTGGGTGAGGCGCGGATCGGCCTGGGCGAGGGGGATCTGGGCCAGGGCGATGCCGACACCGGCGCGGGCGGCGGCAAGGGCGGCGGGGTGGCTGTCGGTGCGCAGAACGAAGCGGGCGGGTGAAAAGGCCGGGCCAAGCTGTTGGGCCACGGCCAGATCGGCACGGTCGCGATCGGGGCCGATGAGGTCGTGGGCCAAAAGATCGTCGGGCGTTGTGGGGGTGCCGCGCCGGGCGAGATAGGCGGGGGCGGCGAAAAAGCCCAGGGGAATGGTGGCGACCTTGCGGGCCAGCAGCGCGCCCTGTTTGGGCGCGACGGTCCGGACCGCCAGATCGACCTCCTGGCCGAGGAGATCGGCGGGGAGATTGGACAGCGAAAGTTCGATCCGGATGCCGGGATGGGCGAGGCGCAAATCGGCGAGCATTGCGGGGATGATTTCGATGCCCATGAATTCGGAAACGCTCAGCCGCACGATGCCGGCGATTTCGCCCTGCGGGGCGGCGGCGCGGCGGATGAACACATCGGACGCCAGCGCCATGGCGTGGGCCGGCTCGCGCAGGGTTTCGGCCGCCTCGGTGGGGACGAGCCCGGCGCCCGAGCGGGTGAACAGCACCGTGCCCAGGGCGGCTTCGAGCGCTTCGAGGCGGGCGCGGATGGTGGGGTGCGACAGGCCCAGTCTTCGGGCGGCGCCCGAGAGGCTTCCCTCTTCGAGAATGGCGAGAAAGATGCGCTGATCGTCCCAGGTTACCGGCGGCTTCATAAAAAACTTATGATCCGGGCGAAAAGTTTTTGCAATTTTCTTTTGAAGCTCCGACGCCCATCTTTTGGCCATCACGTCAAGGAGATGGACGATGGACAGGCAGAAAACGGCATTGATTCTGGGCGCGACGGGCGGGGTGGGCGGCGCGATCGCCCGGGCGCTGCTGGGCAGGGGATGGACGGTGCGCGGATTGGCGCGCGACATCGATGCGGCGCGCAAGGCTGGACTGAAAGCGATTGCGTGGATCGCCGGCGACGCGATGGTGGGGGACGATGTGCTTGCAGCGGCGGAGGGGGTTTCGGTGATCGTCCATGCAGTCAACCCTCCCGGCTACAGGAACTGGGACAGGGTGGTGCTGCCGATGATCGACAACACCATCGCCGCCGCGCGAGCGGTGGGGGCGCGGATCGTGCTGCCGGGGACGATCTATAATTTCGATCCGGCGCGGACGCCGGTGCTTTCCGAGGACAGTCCGCAACGGCCGAAAAGCCACAAGGGCAAGATCCGGGCGGAGCTGGAAGCACGGCTGGAGCGGGCGGCGCCGGAGGTGCCCAGCCTTATCCTGCGGGCCGGCGATTTTTTCGGCCCCGGCGCGCGCTCGAGCTGGTTCGCACAGGCCATGGTGACGCCCGGCAGGCCGGTGAACCGAATCGTCAATGTGGCGCGGGGGGCCGGGCATAGCTGGGCGTATCTGCCCGATCTGGCCGAGACCTTTGCGCTGTTGCTGGAGCGATCCGAACACCTCAGGCCCTTCGAGCGGGTACAGTTCGACGGGTTTTACGATGCCGATGGGCGGGGGATGATCGAAGCGATCGAGCGGGTGGTGGGACGCAAGCTGCCCGTGCGGGCTTTCCCCTGGTGGGTGATGGGGCTTTTGAGCCCGTTGGGCGGCTTTCCGCGCGAAGCTGCCGATATCGCGTCGGTATGGCGGCATCCCGTGCGGTTGGACAATGAACGGCTGGTGGCGCTGATCGGGCAGGAGCCGCGCACGCCGATCGATATTGCGGTGCGCGAGACGCTGGCGGCGATGGGCGTTCAGACCCCGCCATTGCGGATGGTGGAGGAAAAGGCGATCCGCTGATCGGGGAGGGGGAGCGGGGGATAAAGGTTCCAGATGGGGAGGGCGGAGGCGTCATAGGCCACACTCACCAGGAACTGGTCGGGATCGGCCGGGCTGGGGGCGGCGGCGAGGGTGAGCCGGGCGGGGTCGAGAAGGACGTAGGCGCCGCCATTGTCGGCGATAAAGGCGGTGGCGAGCGCCGCGCGCTCATCGCCATTGAGCCCGGCCACCGCGGCGCGGGCGGCATCGGCGGCAAGCTGCTGGACCGAATGGGCGGCGCCGAAATAGATGCCATAGGCCAGGGCCCCGAAGACCAGCAGCAGGAAGACCGGGGCGAGGAGGGCGAATTCCACGGCGGAGCTTGCCGCAGTGTTCGATATCGCCCGCCGCAGGGATCGGAACATGCCCAAAGCCTCTTTTCCCGTGGAATCGGGGAGAGTGTGGGCAGCAAGGTGCCAGCGGCTGGTTTACCGGTCGCTAGCGGAAATTCCCATCAGGGGAAATGCGAGGCAGGCGCGGGGTGCGCCTGCCCGAATCAATACAGTCAGCGCCTGACCGCCCTTACGATCGCGATCAGGATGCACGCGCCGACAAGGCCGGCGATCAGATAGCCCAGCCAGCCGCCGAACGAAACGCCGACCAGCCCGAACAGGAAGCTGGCGATGGCCGCGCCGATAACACCGAGGATAATGTTGAGAAAAATACCGGTGTCCGTCTTCATGATCGCCGAAGCGATCCAGCCGGCGAGACCGCCGATAATGATGGCCGCGATCCAGCCGATACCTGCGTCTTCCATAGTTTTAACCCCAACAGCATGTGTCAACAATTGTGAGTGTGTGCCCAAACGGGCGAAACTTCAATGCTTTGCATGGGCTTGGGGTTGCAAAGAAGGAGCGGGAACCTTCAGCCGCCCGCCAGACGGGGCTCGAGGTGATCCTCGAAAAGATCGGGTGGATTGGCGCCGGAGCGGGGCGAAAAGCTTTGCTCGGCAAGGAGCGAGATGGCGAGGAAGCGATCCATGCCGGCGACGCCGGATGGATCGGCGAGGGGGTAATGGCCATCCGCAAGGCGGCGGCGGAGCAGGGTTTTGGTCGCAACCATCCGCTCGGTGACGCCGGGGCCGTTGGAGACCGAGACGGGGAGCTTGACGTAATCGTGGAGCGGGGTGCCCAAATGATAGCAGGCCGGGATGGTGGCGAAGAGTTTGAGGAGAAAATCGAGATCGGTCATGCAGGGCAATGACGGATCGTAGCGCGGATCGGCGCGGCGGCGGTCGTGCACCAGCATCGAATCCATGGAGAAATTGGTGAATTTATAGGCGCCGGGGGCCAATAAGCCATCGGGGGTGCGGCCCACATGGCGCAGATGGGTGCCCGCGGGGAGGGTGATTTCGAGGGCGCAGGAGGCGAGCCCGTGGCGGGCGGCGAGCGGGACCATGATGGCAAGCTTTTCGGGCTTGAACGCGTCGTCGGCATCGAGGATGGCGGCGATGTCGTAACGCGCCGCCTCCAGCCCCGCATTGCGGGCCGGGGGCGAACCGCCCCCGATATGACCCGACTGGAAGTGCCGGATGCGCGGATCGGCGATGCCGGCGCGCCCCAGAACCGCCTCGTAATCGACCCCGTCGTCGGAAACCACGATCACTTCGAAGTGAGGCCAGGTCTGGGCCAGCGCCGAGGCGATGGCGCGGGCGATGGTCGCCTGGGCGTTAAACGCCGGCATGACGATCGATACGGCCTTCCGACCCATTGCGCTTTCCCTTGAACGGCACGGTGTGAGACCCATATCATAGGCAATCGGCAAGAGGCGCCTATGAAAGGGCCGATGCCGCAATATGTTGCTTGGGTATCAAGGACATGAACGACCGATGACACGGGTATCGCTGTTTTCCGCCCCCTTTCTTCTGGGCTTTGACGCGTTCGAGGAACGTTTCGACCGACTGGCTCGCGCTTCCGAAGGCTATCCTCCCTACAATATCGAGCGGGCGACCGCCGAGGACGGGGACGAGACCTACAGAATCGCCATTGCCGTCGCCGGGTTCGCTCGTAACGATCTGGAAGTGATTGGGGAGGATAATCAGCTTATCGTGCGGGGCCGGCAGACCGAAGACGGTGCGCGCCAATATTTGCATCGCGGCATAGCCGCCAGGCAGTTTCAGCGCACCTTCCTGCTTGCCGACGGCATGAGGATCGAAGGTGCCGAACTGAAAGACGGTCTCCTCGTTATCACCGTGTACCGGCCCGTCACCCAGCCAGTGACCCGCCGTATCGACATCAGGTCGGTCGAGTAGAGAGGTATGCGTTATGAATAAGCCGATTGAAAAAACAGCGTTCACCGACGCCCATCTGGGCGTCTCGGCCGAACCCCTGCGCGCACTCACGGCGGCCCAGTTCGCCGCGCTCGGCGCGGGCGACATCGTTTTCTGGAAACAGATGGATGCCGGCGATCTGGTCGAATTCATCCCCCAGGCGGCCATGGCCCCCGCCGACCAGAGGCTCGAGCTTTTGATGAGCGCCGACGGCGCCCCGGTGCTGATCGCCGATTCCGCCGAGGCGATCCAGGACTGGATCGAAGGCCACGAAGTGCGGCTGGCGACTTTGCATTAGTTTTGCCTCACGGCGCGCACCGCGCAGGGCATGACGCGCTAAAACCGCGCTATGCCCTGCGCTGCGCCTCCGACGGGGCGGCGAAAACGTTCGCCGGGGTCCTCGCTACGCTTGTCCGGTTTTGTCTCACGGGCCGCACCGTGAACGTCATGACGGGCTAAAACCGCCCTATGACGTTGACTGGCCCTCCGACGGGGCGCGCGAAACGTCGCGCGGGGTCCTCGCCTTCGGCTCGTCCGGGATGGGGCCTCGGGCTACATTCCATCCCCTTCCTCGTCGTCCTCGGGCTTGACCCGGGGACCCGCAAGGCTTCGCTGAAGTTCAGAAGACGTGTATTGCCCCCTCGCGCACCACTGGCAGCGTTGCGGATTGTCGGGTCAAGCCCGACAATGACAAGGGGAAGAGGGGGAGTTTGACGCGCGAATTTCGAACGCGGCATGGCGACAAACGCTTGTAGAAATACACCTTTTTTAAAATCATGCGGCGTGGTTGGCTTCGAGGGGGGTGGTGAGGATATCGCGGAGTTTGTCGATATCCTTGACGCTGCGCAGCTTGTCCACCACGCCGTCGGCGCGCAGGAGGCGCGCGACGCGGCTCAGGGCCTTCAAATGATCGGCGCCCGAACCCTCAGGGGCCAGGAGCATCACCACGAGATCGACCGGCTGGTCGTCCACCGCGTCGAAATCGATGGGCTGGGCGAGGCGGACGAACAGGGCCGTGACCCCGGGCAAACCCTTGATCTTGCCGTGGGGAATGGCAATGCCATTGCCCAGGCCGGTCGAGCCGAGCTGCTCGCGATTCTGCAGCGTATCGAAGATCACCTGGGCATCGATGCCGGTGCGTTCGGAGGCCCGATCGGCCAGGAGCTGAAGGAGCTGGCGTTTGCTCGCGACCTTAGCGCAGGCGATGATAGAGTCCTGCGACAGAATGTCAGCAAGTTCCATTATAGCAAACCTTTGGAGTTGTTTTCGCGTCGATGACGGCTGTGCAATCCATGCTGCGCCCGCGCCAATACCAAATGTCCTTTACACCGGTCTGGGGGCGATTTCATTGTTTGTCGCGTTCGGGCGAAAATAACTGTCATTTCCGCCCGGAAACGCTTCATTGCGCGTCATGTGCCTGACAGGGCCGGATCAATCCATCCGATGTTCCCGTCGGTGCGGCGGTAAACCACATTCATGCCGCCGTGTCCAGCATGGCGGAACACAATTACGTCAGATTGAGCCAGATCGAGCTCCATCACCGCCTCGCCGACGCTCATGGTCCTCAGATTCTGGGTGGTTTCGGCGATGACCGGCGGGGCGAAATCGTCGTCGAGTTCGGTATCGTCGTCGGGCGCCGCCAGCACATAGGCGGCATAGCCGCCCTCGGCACTGCCGTTGACCAGCCGGCGGTGATTCTTGAGCTTGCGCTTGTAGCGCCGCAACCGCTTCTCGATATGGGTGGCCATGTCCTCATAGGCCGCCGTCGCATCATTGGCCGAAGCTGTGGCCTGAAGCATGATGCCGGTATCGAGATGGATCATGCAATCGGCGCGAAAGCCGATTCCCTCGGGTTCGAGGGTGAGATGACCGTCATATCCTCCATCGAAATATTTGCCGACAACGGCATCGAGACGTTCGGTGGCCGTGCCCCTGAGGGCATCGCCGACGTCCATGTTTTTGCCAGATACGCGCAAGCTCATTATGGCCTCCTGGTCTGGTTGCGGATGCCCGGCGGGACATGGCCCAACGCTGCCGGGCAAATTCGAGTCTAGCTCCCTTGGCAGATGGTTGGCAATCGCCAGAGAGGTTTTCGTCGGGCCCGGTGGATAATTGCCGGGAGGGGCCACACGTTCCTCGGCAATCGTTGAAATCTGCGTGTCCGGGGCGCTGCTTGTTTCCAATGCCCCGGACCGCTATAGTCCCCGCCAAGAACTTAAACAAACAGGCGAAAATCAAGCCGATGACTGCACAAATCCGGGCCGAGGCACATCCCTCACGCGGCCCGTGCCTCATGGCCGTTCTGCGCATGGCCGGGCTGCGGCCCACGCGCCAGCGCCTGGCGCTGGCCGAATTGCTGTTTTCCGGCCCGCACCGGCACGTCAACGCCGAGCAGCTCCATTCGGAAGCCGAGACGGCGGGCGTTTCGGTCTCCCTGGCCACCATCTACAATTCGCTCCACCAGTTCCGGCAGGCCGGGCTGCTGCGCGAAATCTCGGTCGATGCGTCGCGGAGCTATTTCGACACCGACACCACCGACCACCACCATTTCTTCGTCGAGGACGAGCAGCGGATCGAGGACATCCCCACCGATTCGATCCGCATCGCGGGCATTCCCGAAGCGCCCGAGGGCATGGCCGTGACCCATGTGGACGTTATCGTTCGGGTCAAGAAGGTCAGCTAGAGGGATTCCTGCTCCCGACGGGCTTGGTCGGCGCTGCGCAACGGTAGTGCTAAGTCTCAAAACGCTGCGGTTACTGGGTCCCGGATCAAGTCCGGGATGACACGGTGGCACCCGACGCGATCAATCGAAAATTTCGCCTCCATAGACGCCCCAGAGCGTGTCCTGGGCGACGAACCCCTGATAGGTGGCCGCGCGGCCATCGGCATCGGTGTGGTTGAGGCGGATTTCGCAGGCGGTGGCATCGCACGAACGCACCGAAACCAGCATGTTGGGCGCCAGCCAGGCGCGGACGGCGGCCTCGGGGTGGGCGCCGACGCGCAGCGCGATCGGGCCTTCGGCCTGCCAGGGCGCGACAAGGGCGGTCCTGTCGCCCACCACAAGGTTCTGATGCACCCAGCCTTCGTCGCCCTCCACATCGCGGATGCGGCGCCAGGTGTCGAATTCGGCGGTGATTTCGACGGGAATCCCGGGGCGCAGGAAGGTGAAGGCCACCTGATATTGGGTGCCCGGCCCGACGCGGACATTAACCGGGGCGTTGCGCACCGAAACGAAACGCGGCACCGGCAGGCCGCTGGAGCGACCGACCTGGGCGGTCTGGGCCTGGCTGGGCGCAACAAAGCCCGGACCGATGAAAAGCAGAACAATGGCGCAAAAAGCTGCGAGAAGACGCACGGGAAAACTCATCGAAACGATACCGAAGCGCCGAGGTCCACGCGGGAGACTTTGCAGCACGGCGCTTTTTCCCTAACAGTAGCGCTGCGACCTTAATGGTCGCTGAAAGATCCGGGGACGCGAGCCGCCCCGGCAAAAGAATGCGACGGCCGGGGTAGGGCGCAAAGATGGTGAAGGTGTGACCCGGGATCGGGCGAAAATCGTCGTTTCCAGGCGCCTGCCGGAGGCCGTGGAGGCCCGCATGGCGGCGCTGTTCGACGTGATTTTCAACCAGAGCGACGTCCAGCTCGATGCGGACACGCTGCTGGCGGCGCTCGAGGGTGCCGACGTTCTGGTTTCCTCGATCACCGACCGAATCGATTCAGACCTCATCGCCCGGCTCCCCCAATCGGTCAAACTCATCGCCCAGTTCGGCAATGGGTTCGACAACATCAATATCGAAGCGGCGCATATGGCGGGGATCACGGTGACCAACACCCCGTCCGTTTTGACCGAGGATACCGCCGACATGGCCATGGCGCTGATGCTCTCGGTGCCGCGCCGGCTGGCCGAGGGGGCGCATGTGCTTTTGAAGGACGGCACCTGGCCGGGCTGGTCGCCCACCTGGATGCTGGGGCGCCGTCTGGGTGGCAAGGCGCTGGGCATCGTGGGGCTGGGGCGAATCGGCACGGCCGTGGCGCGCCGGGCGCGGGTGTTCGGGCTTTCGATCCACTATTGCGGGCGCACCCGCAAACCGGCCCAGATCGAGGAGGCGCTGGGGGCGACATGGTGGGAAGATATCGACGAGATGGTCGAAAACGTCGATATCGTCTCGCTGCACACGCCCCACACCCGGGACACCGTCAACATTCTTTCGGCCGACCGGCTGGGGCGGATGCGCGAGGGGGCGTTCGTCGTCAACATTTCGCGGCCCGAGCTTGTCGACGAGGATGCGCTGGCCGATCTGGTGACCAGCGGACATCTTTCGGGCGCGGCGCTAGACGTTTTCGAGCACAAGCGGGGCGCCAACCCCAAGCTGGTGGAACTGGCGCGCGCCAACCGGGTGATCCTCACCCCGCATATGGGTTCGGCGACGCTGGAAGGGCGTATCGAGATGGGCGAGACTGTGATCGTCAACATCCGCACCTTTCTCGACGGGCACACCCCGCCGCACCGGGTGTTTCCCGACGGGCGGTCGCCGATCTGAGGAGAGGAGGAGGAGGACAGATGGCCGAGTTTGAATCCGAACCGGTTTTGCCGCAGGATTTCGCGGCGGCGCTGGGGGCGCATCCTCAGGCGAAGGCGCGGTTTGGAGCGCTCTCCGCCGGGTCGAGGCGCAGGTATGTGCTGGAGGTGGAAGGGGCCGGGACGCAGGAAGAGCGGGCGCGGCGGATCGAGCGGGCGATCGCGAGGCTGGTGGCGCTGTAGGATTATTGCGTGGCTGGGGGATGCACTTGTGCTGAGCTGCGTGGAGAGGCAGTGTGGGTCCTCGGGTCAAGCCCGAGGACGAGGACGACGAGGGGAAAGACGGGGCCTCAGAGATAGCTCGTCAATTGCGGAGGCTGGTCCTGTTTGTCGTGGAGTCCGTCCTCGTAGATGATGGGGGCGGCACCCAGATCGTCCGGAGTCGCATCGAGGGTCGAGACGTTGACGGCGTGGAACCAGCCGTTGAAAGGCGCAAATTCGAGGAAGCCGCGGGAAAAAAGCTGCGTGCCGCAGCTTGTGCAGAAGACGTGGTCGATATGGCCCGGCGGCCATGAGGACGGCTCGGCGGCGTAGTGGCCGATAGTGTCGCCGCCCTTGGTAATCTCGACAGCATCGCCATAGGCGAAGGCCTTGCGATAGCCGGTCTTGAAGCAATAGGTGCAGTTGCACTTTCTTATGCCCTCGGAAAGATCGAGGGGCGCTGTGAACGCGACCGCGCCGCAATGGCAGGAGCCGGTATAGGTGTTTTTCATCGTCTGGGTCCTTTCACGCACAGAATTGGGCGATGACCGGGGCGATCGCCTCCACTGCGGGGTCGTGGCGCTGGCCGGCGAGGGTTTTGCGTTGCCCGTTGGGAAGCGCGTCAGCCGCGCTGTCGGCGGCGGCGGCCATGAAGGGGAAGCTTGCATCGCCATTGACGACCAGAACCGGCTGGGCGACGCCGCGCCAGCGGGCCGTCATGTCGCCCTTGGTGGCTTCGGCCAGCACGCGGTAATCATGGGCGATGGTGGTGCCCGCGGCGGCGAAGGGCGGCCATGCAGGGGATGATTTGAAGCCGTTTACGTCATCCTCGGATGCGCCGGTATAGCGCATGAAGGCGGTGAGTGCGCTCCCGCCGTCGCCGGCCGCCTTGAAGCGCTCCATTTCGGCGAGATCGGCCAGAGCCTCGTCGCGTGATTGCGCGGCGTTGATGGGCGGCTCGTAGCAGACAAGGCGGGTGATTTTTTGGGGCAGCGCGGCCGCGGCGTCGATGGCGAGGACCGCGCCCGAACTCATGGCGTAGAGCATGGCGGTGCCGCCCAGCGCGTCGATCAGGGCTTCGATATCCTCGATTTCCCGCGTGACGGCGTAGGGCTCGGTGTTGCCGCTTTCCCCGCGCCCACGGCGGTCGTAGAGGACCACGGTGAAGCGGTCGGCGAGCAGCGCGGCGATGCGGGGCGAATCCTCGTCGACGGCGCGGTATTGGATGGCGCCGGCGACGAAGATCACCACGGGGCCCGAACCATGGGTTTCATAGCCGATGGCGGTGCCGTCGGCGGAGGTGACCTGGGGCATGGATCACGCCCCCGATTTTTGCGCTGCAAGCTGGGCTTCGACCTTCTTGTGCTGGTCGTAGCCTTCCCCCTCGGTGCCGAAATCCTCGAGCTCGTGCATCTGGCGGATTTCGAAGCGGTCCTGGCCGTGGGCGATGGGGCATTTGGCGACCCAGTCGATGGCCTCCTGGAGCGAGGAGCACTCCCAGATCCAGAAGCCGGCGATCACTTCCTTGATTTCGGCGAAGGGGCCGTCTGTGACGAGCAGCTTGCCGTCTTTCACCTGCACCCTGGCGCCCTTGGCGCTCGACATCAGGCCCGCGCCGTCGCGCATGATGCCGGCCTTGACCAGTTCCTCATTGTAATGCCCCATCTTGAGGAGCAGGCCTTCTTCGGGATCGACATCGGCTTCGCTGTCGGCGGAAGCCTTGATCATAACCATGAAACGCATTTTTCTTCTCCCTTGCCGGTTGAATTGACGTCCATAGGACGTGGGCGTTCCCCCAGACCCGACAAAAAGCACGAAAATAATTCTGGAGTGTGATTCCGCTTCTTTGAACCGGCATCGCACTCCAACTTTTTATTTGGCGAGCGATCGAACCGGAAAAGTCTGCAACTTTTCCTGATCGCACGCTAGCGCGAGGACCAAGAAAAACCCGGCGCTCCTTTCGGGGCGCCGGGCTGGAAAAATTGGCGATGAGAGAACCGGTTACTCGGCGTCTTCTTCTTCGTTGACGCGTTCCTTGCCGGTCTCCTGATCGACGACCTTCATCGACAGGCGAACCTTGCCGCGCTCGTCGAAGCCCAGGAGCTTGACCCAGACCTTGTCGCCTTCCTTGACGACGTCGGTGGTCTTGCCCACGCGCTGGTCGGCGAGCTGGGAGATGTGCACGAGGCCATCGCGGGAGCCGAAGAAGTTCACGAACGCGCCGAAATCGGCGGTCTTGACCACGGTGCCCTGGTAGATCTCGCCCACTTCGGGCTCGTCGGTGATCGACTTGATCCACTTGATGGCCGCATCGATCTGCTTGCCGTCCGAGGACGAAACCTTGACCGTGCCGTCGTCTTCGATGTTGATCTTGGCGCCGGTCTTTTCGACGATCTCGCGGATCACCTTGCCGCCGGTGCCGATCACTTCGCGGATCTTGTCGGTCGGGATCTTGATGGTTTCGATGCGCGGGGCGAACTCGCCCACTTCCGCACGGGCCGTGTCGATGGCCTTGGCCATTTCGCCCAGGATGTGGTTGCGCCCGTCCTTGGCCTGGCCGAGGGCGATCTTCATGATCTCCTCGGTGATGCCGGCGATCTTGATGTCCATCTGCAGGCTGGTGACGCCATCGCGCGTGCCGGCCACCTTGAAGTCCATGTCGCCAAGGTGATCTTCGTCACCCAGGATGTCGGAGAGCACGGCGAACTTTTCGCCCTCCAGGATCAGGCCCATGGCGATGCCGGCGACGGCCTTCTTCATGGGGACGCCCGCATCCATCAGCGCCAGCGAGGTGCCGCAAACGGTGGCCATGGAGGACGAACCGTTGGATTCGGTGATCTCGGAAACCACGCGCAGGGTATAGGGGAATTCCTCGGCGGTGGGGCGCACGGGGTTGATGGCGCGCCAGGCGAGCTTGCCGTGGCCGATTTCGCGGCGTCCGGGCGAACCCATGCGGCCAGCTTCACCGACCGAATAGGGCGGGAAGTTGTAGTGCAGCAGGAAGTTCTGCTTGGTGGTGCCTTCGAGCGAATCGATGAACTGCTCGTCATCGGCGGTGCCGAGCGTGGCGACGACCAGCGCCTGAGTTTCGCCGCGCGTAAACAGCGCCGAACCGTGGGTGCGCGGCAGGACGCCGACTTCGGAGACGATGGGACGAACCGTTTCGAGGTCGCGGCCGTCGATGCGGGTCTTGGTGTCGAGGATGTTCCAGCGAACCACCTTGGCCTGAAGCGATTTGAAGACCGAGCCGACCTGCTCGGGGGTGAAGCGGGCTTCGCCCTCTTCGGGGATGAAATGCGCCTTGACCTTGGCCTTGGCGGCATCGACAGCGGCGTAGCGGGTCTGCTTGTCGGTGTTCTTATAGGCGTCGCGCAGTTCGGTCTCGATGACCGAGAGCATTTCGGTTTCGAGGGCCGACTGGTCCTCGGGTTCGAAATCGCGCGGTTCCTTGGCGGCCAGCTCGGCGAGCTTGATGATCGCGTCGATGACCTTCTGGCTCTGTTCGTGACCGAACATCACGGCGCCCAGCATCACTTCCTCGGAAAGTTCCTGGGCTTCGGATTCCACCATCAGCACCGCGTCGGCGGTGCCGGCCATGACCAGATCGAGCTTGGAATCGTCGCGCCGGTCGATGGGCAGGTTGAGCACGTATTCACCGTCGACGTAACCGACGCGGGCCGCGCCGATCGGGCCCATGAAGGGCACGCCCGAAATGGTCAGCGCGGCGGAAGCGGCGACCATGGCGAGCACGTCGGGCTGGTTTTCCATGTCGTGCTGGAGGGTGGTGATGATGACCTGGGTCTCGTTCTTGTAGCCGGCCGGAAACAGCGGGCGGATCGGACGGTCGATCAGGCGCGAGGTGAGGGTTTCGGCTTCGGTGGGACGGCCTTCACGCTTGAAATAGCCACCGGGGATCTTGCCGGCGGCAAAATACTTTTCCTGGTAGTTGACGGTCAGCGGGAAGAAATCGATGCCGGCCTTGGGCTCCTTGGCGGAAACGACGGTGGCCAGTACCACGGTTTCGCCCAGCGTGGCGACGACGGCGCCGTCGGCCTGGCGGGCGACCTTGCCGGTTTCCAGCGTCAGGGGCTGTCCGCCCCAGTCGAGTTCGACTTTATGGTGGTCGAAATTGATTGTCATAAGACGTTCCTTCTTGTTGCGGGAAGGCCCGGGCGCGGCAGGCGCAGCCAGAGGGATTTTCCCGCAATTGGCGCCAGAAGGCGGCCCTTCAAGTTTTCCGGAACATGGACAAGACGGCGAGAGGCTTTGCTAATTTTAGTGGTCGCGCTCTCGAACCGGAAAACCGGTACCCGTTCGGCGGGAGATCGATTCACTGGATCGATCTCTGATCCGCTTCACTTCTGAGAGCGCTCCGAGACCACCAAAGCCTCCGGCGATCCTGCCATGCCCCCCTTGTGTAAGGGCGCTTCCGGCAGTTCTGGCAAAAGACCCCATTGCCTTGTGCCATACGATGCGGGGCCGGCATCGCTTGCCGGCCCCGCACCAAGTTCAACCTAGCGGCGGATGCCGAGCCGTTCGATCAGGCTCTGGTACCGCGCTTCGTCGCCGCGCTTGACATAGTCGAGAAGCGAACGGCGGGTAGCGACCATCTTCAGAAGGCCACGGCGGGAGTGATTGTCCTTGCCGTGGGACTTGAAGTGATCGGTCAGATTGTTGATGCGCTCGGTGAGGATGGCGACCTGGACTTCCGGAGAACCGGTATCGCCGGATTTGGTCGCGTATTCCGCAATGAGTTCAGCTTTGCGCTCAGCAGTGATCGACATCGTGAAATCCTTTCAAAAACAAGGAGTTTGAATGACGCCAGAACCGGGATGCCGTCCAGGAATGGCCGTTTTCGAGCGGAGCGGAAGCGCTCCGATGGCGGTCATATAGGGTATTGGGGGGCAAAAGAGAAGGTTTTTGTTGGGCTCAATCGTCGGGGTCGAGTTCGTCGGCGAGGGGGGAATCGCGGTCGGGGTCGATCTGGTCGAGGGGGATCGAGAACACCCATTCGATGCCGTCGGGATGGACGATCCGTTCCACATCGGCCTTGAGCGCGCCGGCCACCATGGTTTCGAGGACGACCGAGCCGAACCCCTTGCGATCGGAGGGGGGTTCGAAATCGGGGACGGTTTCGCGCCAGACCAGATGCAGCCGGCCCCCGCCGGCCCGGTTCCAGTTGATGGTGAGCTGGCCGCCCTCGCGCGAGAACGCGCCGTATTTGGCGGCGTTGGTGGCCAGCTCATGCGCCGCCATGCCCAGCACCTGGGCCGCCTGGACGTTGAGATAGACGTTGATGCCGGTCTTGGTCACCCGCGAGGGGTCCTCGGGGCAGAAGGGGTCGATCTGGGTGCCGAACAGATCGCGCAGGCCGATGCCCTGGGTGCCATGGGCCAGCAGCAGATCGGTGGAGCGCGCCAGGCCGTAGAGCCGGTTCTGGAAATTTTCGACGAATTTTTCCACGTTGTCGGCGCCGCGCGCCGTCTGCTTGGCCATGGCCGAAATGACGGTCAACTGGTTCTTGGAGCGATGCGCCACCTCGCGCATGAGGAAGCGCGCCTCGGTTTCGGCCTGGCGGCGCCGGGCGCCCGCATCGGCCAGCGCGCCCGACACCACGGCCAGCTCGTGCACCGGATAGGCGATGGGCACCACCTCCTCGCCCGCCCCCATGGCGCGGGCCTGCCGCGCCAGCCCGCGCACCGAAGTGGCGATCTGGCGGGCGATGATCCAGGCCATGGCCGCCGCCAGCCCCACGATGACCACGGCGCCGAGCAGCAGCCACAGGAGCGTGGTGCGCAGGGGGGCGGTGACGACCGAAGTCGGGGCCCAGGCCACAACGTACCAACCCGTCAGGATCGAATGCTGGGTGATCGTGCGATATTCCTCGCCCGCGATGATCTGGTCGCGCCAGCGCATCGTCGTGCCGGGACTCTCGCGCAGGGGAATGAAAAAAGTGTCGCCCACCTGCGTCTCCTCCTGCTGGGGGGCGGCGAGGACTGTATTGTTGGAATCCACCAGGGCCACGTGCCAGCCCAGCGGCAGCTCGCGCGTCAGCAGCGCGTTGGCAAGGGAAGCGGCGTCCTGGGTGAGGATGGCGAGCTGGGGCGGGGTGATGCCGGGCCGCTGGCGGACGACATTGAACACATAGGCCTGCGAGGTCCGGCCGAAAAAGACGTTGGAGACCACCGCGTCGGGGGTCTGGAGCGCCCGGCGGACGGATTCGAGTTCGGAAACGCGGCCCAGCTCGGTGCCGTACGGGACGCGGGTGTTGAGCAATTGGTCGAAATTTTCATCGGCAAGGATGAAATAGGACCCGGTGCCCGAAAGGGCGGTGCGCGCATGATCGTGGAACTGGGCCAGATCGCCATCGCCAAGCGCCTCGATGCTCATCAGCACCCGCTGGGTGGTGATCATGCCCGAGATTTCGCGCTCGACCGCCTGGAGGACCGAACGGGTGGTGGCGACGGTGAAGGTTTCGACGGTTTCTTCCTGTGCGACGTTGTGGCGGGCCAGAAGCACCGTCGTGAACGCTATGGCGGGTAGCACGACGACGGCGACGAGGAAGGCGAGATAGAAAATGATGGGAACCGAGCGCGGGGCGCGGAAAGACGCCGCCCTTGCCGCGGGCTCGGCCTGTTCACCGTCGTTTTCCAGGGCGGATTGAGACATGGTCGAGCGCACGATCCTCGTGGACACTCAAACCTTTAGCCAATCGGCCCGGAAGGGTAAAGGGCTAGGTTGTCACAACCCTGGCAGCGCCGGGCCGGTCAGCCCAGGATCACCCGGCGCGGCTTGAACTGACCGCCCTCGACATAGCCCAGGGCCACCGCCTCGCCCTTGAGGCTCGCCCAGGCCTCGTCGAGCGTGACGGGGGCGTCGCGGCCGGTGAGGAGAACCGGGTTGCCCAGCCGGATGGTGGCCGCCTGACGGGCATCGAGGCGCACTTCGGGCAGATCGGAGAGCCCTGCGGCGACGGGCAGCAGCAGGACGTCGCGCCCGGCCTCGTCGGCCGCCTCGATGGTGTCGAGCATGACCGCGTCGGCATCGGTGAAGCTGCCGACCTGGGCGCGGTGCAGTGCGCCGACATGGCCTTTGGTGCCCAGCGCCTCGGCGATGTCGCGGGCCAGCGCGCGCACATAGGTGCCTTTCGAGCAGGTGACCGAGAGCCGCGAGCGCTCGGGGCCGTGCGAGAGGATGTCGAGCGCGTCGATTTCCACCTCGCGCGGCGGCATCACGGGTTTTTCGCCGGCGCGGGCCAGATCATAGGCGCGCTCGCCGCCGATCTTGATGGCCGAAAAGGCCGGCGGGATCTGGGTGATGAGCCCGGTAAAGCGCGGCAGTAGCGCTTCGAGCTCCTCGCCGGTGGGACGCAGATCAGAGGTGGCGATCACCTCGCCCTCGATGTCGTCTGTGGTGGTGGCTGAACCCCAGGCGATATCGAAATGATAGACCTTGGTGCCGTCCTGGACGGCGGGAACCGTTTTTGTGGCTTCCCCGAAGGCGATGGGCAGGATGCCGGTGGCCAGGGGATCGAGGGTGCCGGCATGGCCGGCCTTTTTGGCCGCATAGAGCCAGCGCAGCTTGCCCACCGCCTCGGTGGAGCTCATGTCGTAGGGCTTGGAAAACACAAGCCAGCCGGAAAGATCGCGCTTGGCGCGCTTTTTGGGAGCTTCGCTCAAGACGGCAGTCCTCGGTGTTTAAGAATCGTCTTCTTCGTCGTCGTCGCGGGGGCCGAGATCGCGCTGCACGCGATCGGAGCGCAGCAGCGCGTCGATCCGGCCGTATTCGTCGAAGGTCTGGTCGATGAAGAACCTGAATTGGGGCGCGTATTTGAGATCGAGCGCCGGGGTTATGCGGCCACGGATGAATTTGGCGTGGGCGTTGAGCGCGGAAACCACATGTTCGGCGTTTTCGCCGCCGAGCGGCATGACATAGACATTGGCGAGCTTGAGATCGGGCGTCATACGCACTTCGGGGACCGTGATGGTGACGGTTTCGAGCAGCGGATCGATGATCTCGCCGCGCGCGAGCAGCGCGGAAATCTCGTGACGCACGCGTTCGCCAACGCGGAGCATGCGCTGGGAGGGTGCCGATGTTGATGCCTTTTTGACCATTGCAGCGAGATAGGGCGTGCGGGGCGGTTCGTCAATCGGGAAGGCGTGCTGGGGGGCATTGGGATGAATTGCCAGGAGGGTGCACGCGGCCGGCTCGGCGCCCCTCATCCGACCGCTTCGCGGCCACTTTCTCCCTCAAGGGGAGCCCCCCTCTCCCCTTGAGGGAGAGGGCCGGGGTGAGGGGTGCGCAGCGCCTGCGGGAAAAACCGTGGCTAGCTGTTTTTCTCGGCCAGGATGGCGGCGTGGCCTTCGCGGTAGGTGGGATAGAGGAAGCTATAGTCCAAAGCCGATTTGATCTTGGCGTTCGAGACGCGGCGGTTGCCGGCGTAGAAGGTTTTGGCCATGGGGGAGAGGTCGGCGTCCTCGAAGGCGATTTCGGGGGGCGGGGCCATGCCGATCAGTTCGGCGGCCTGGGCGATGACGTCCTGGGGCGGGGCGGGCTCGTCGTCGGCGAGGTTGAAAATACCCGGGAGTTCGGCGCGGGCAGCGGCAGCTGTGATCGCCCCGATATCGGCGACGTGGATGCGGTTGAAGACCTGGCCGGGTTTGTTGATGCGGCGGGCGGTGCCGTTGCGGAGCTTGTCGAAAGGCGACCGGCCCGGGCCGTAGATGCCGGCGAGGCGCAGGATGGCGAGGGGGATGTTGCGCCCGTCGGCGAGATCGCGCCACCCGGCCTCGGCGTCGAGCCGGTAGCGGTTGCGGGCCGACAGCGGTTCGGTGGCGGCCCCCTCGTCGATCCAGGCGCCATCGGCATCGCCATAGACCCCGATGGTCGAATAATAGCCGATCCAGCGCAGGCGGGGGGCGGCGGCGATATCGGCGCCGTGATGGAGCAGCACCGGGTCGCCATCGGGGCTAGGGGCAATGGAGATGAGCAGATGGGTTGCGTGGGCCAGCGCGGCGGAAACCGTTTCGGAGGGCTCGGTGCCCTCGAAAAGATGGGGAACGATGCCCGAGCCGGTCAGGTCCTGCGCCTTTTGCAGGGTTCTGGTGGTGGCCGAGATCTCGACCCCGCCCTCGCGACGCAGGGCATCGATGGCGGCGCGCGCCGAATAGCCGGCGCCGAAGACGAAAAGGTTCAGTTGATCCATTCGGCCTTGACCTCCGGGTCGGCTTCGTTGGCGAGATGGGGGGCGCGCAGGCGATCGGCGCGTTCGGCGTCGAGCCGGCGCAGCGCCCAGACGGCCATGCCGCGCACCAGCGGGCTGGGGTGCGACAGAAGCCGGTCTATGGCCGGCAGATGGGCGGTGTCGCCCGAATTGCCGGCGGCGACGAGGCAATTGCGCAGGAACCGCGCCGACCCCAGGCGCTTGACCGGGGTCTGGGCGAAAAAGGCGCGGAAAGCAGCGTCGTCGAAGGCCAGCATGTCTGAAAGCCTCGCTGTGCGGATCGCCTCGCGGGCGGCGAGCTTGTCGTCATGGGTCTGGCGAGCGAATTTGTTCCACGGGCAGACAGCGAGGCAATCGTCGCAGCCAAAGACCCGGTTGCCCATGGGGGCGCGGAAGGCGAGGGGAATCTGGCCTTTGTGCTCGACCGAATAATAGGCGAGGCATTTGCGCGCATCGAGCCGGAAAGGGGCGGGGAAGGCGTCGGTGGGGCAAATATCGAGGCAGCGCGTGCACGAGCCGCAGCTTTCGGGATGGGGCGGATCGGCGGGCAGTTCGGCGGAGGTGAAAATCGCCCCCAGGAACAGCCAGGAACCCGCCTCGCGCGAGACCAGCACCGAATGCTTGCCTTGCCAGCCCAGGCCTGCGGCCTCGGCGAGGGGCTTTTCCATGACCGGGGCTGTATCGACGAAGACTTTGACCTCGGCGCCGGTGCGGCGGGCGAGGAGACCGGCGAGTTCTTTCAATCGCCCCTTGACCACGTCGTGATAATCGCGCCCCTGGGCGTAGGCCGAAACATTGGCGAGGGCCGGATCGGCAAGGCGCGAGAGCGGGTTTTCGGCGGGGGCGTAATTGACGCCGACCATGATGACCGATTTCACATCGGCCCACAGTGACGCGGGGGATTTGCGCCGCTCGCCGGTTTCCTCCATCCAGTCCATACCCGCGTGCCAGCCATTGTCGAGCGCGGTGCGCAGCTTTTGGGACAGGTCGGGGCGCGAATCGGGGTGCGCGACCCCGAGGCCGGAAAAGCCCAGCTCATGGGCGCGGGCGCGCAGTTCGGCAATGATCGGTTGGCGCACAGCGCTCAAAAATCGAGATCCGCGTAAGTTGACGAGGCCGGCATGCCCACGATCCTGTCGGCCAGAAGCGGCCGGAAGGCGGGGCGGGACTTGATGCGAGCATACCAGTCCTTGATTTCGCCGGCCTTTTCCCAGGCGATATCGCCCATATAGTCGAGAACCGAAATATGGGACGCGAGGGCGAAATCGGCAAGGGTCAGCGTATCGCCGGCCAGCCAGCGGCGGGTGGCCAGCACCCAGGAGAAATAGGCAAGATGCTCGGTGAGATTGGCCTTGGCGATCCGGATCACCGAAGGCTCGGGCGCGCCCGAGCGCAGATCGCGCTTGATGAGCTTTTCTTCCAAAAGATAGGCGGTGACCTCGGGGCCGAGTTTGAGCAGCACCCATTCGAGCAGGCGCCAGACCTCAACCTTTTCGGTGCCGTTTTCGGGAAGCAGGGCCTCGATATGCTGTTCGGGGCCGAAATTGGCCTCGATATGGGCGATGCCGGCCAGAACCCCGACCACGGGGGGAAACGGCTCGTCGAGCATGACGGGCACCGAGGCGGCGGGATTGATCTCGAGGAAATCGGGATCGCGCCGCCAGGGCGCGACGTCGACAAGATCGACCTCGACGCCATATTCGGCAAACATCAGGCGGATGAGCCGGGAGGCGGGATCGAGCTTGTGGTGAAGAAGCTGGGGCATGGACCGATCGTGAATTGGAGCTTGGGCACCGGAACGCTTCAGCCCGGCAACAATAACCTATAACTGACGGCGCAAAATGGCCATCAATCAAGGTCTTTTTGTGCCTTTTGCCGCCACGTTACCTGCAATTTGCCCTGTTGGGTCAACGACCGGTTAACGTTAGGCTGAGTCGGCATTGAGGTGGCCTTGGCTGGCGCGGCACTGGATTCCGGGAATAAATCCCGGAATGACAGCCTCAGTTTTAGGCAGCCGCCATGCCCATATCCACAGCCAGCGAGGCGATTGGCCTTAGCGCCCAGCCAGCGGGCTGACGTGACGGTCGAACTCGCCATTGCGGCGGAAGCGCCACATATAGCTGGGCAGCACCGCATCGAGGGTTGTGGGGGCGATACCGAAGGCCTCGAGCGTGCGCTTCTGGCGCTGCGCTTCATCGGACACCAGATTGTCGATGCCGAGCTGAACGACCTGATCGGGGGTCAGAAGCGGCTTGGGCAGCAGCGACATCAGCCCGGCCAGCGGCTTGGCGATTGCCGTGGGGAGGGGCACGACCAGGCGCCGGCGGCGGGTTTCTTCGAGCACGCGCTCGATCACCTCTTCCATGGTGATGATCTCAGGCCCGCCCAGCTCATAGACCTTGCCGGTTTTGACCGCCCCATCGACGGCGCGGGCGATGGCCTCGGCCACGTCGCCCACATAGACCGGCTGGAGGGACGTGTCGCGGCCGATCAGGGGCATCACCGGAAAGCTACGGGCGAGAAAGCCGAAAAGATTGAAGAACCCGTCGTCCTGGCCGAAGACCAGCGAGGGGCGGATGACGATGGCCTGGGGAAAGGCCTTGAAGACTTCGGCCTCGCCCCGCGCCTTGGCGCGCTGATAGGCAGAGGGCGAATCCAGCGCCGCACCGAGTGCGGACATATGGATCAGCGTTTGGACGCCCGCGGCGCGGGAAAGTTCGGCGACAGTTTTCGCCCCCTTGGTCTGGACGGCGGCAAAGCGTTGGGCGCCTTTTTCAAACAGGATGCCGACCAGATTGATGACGATATCGGCGCCGCGCACGGCGGCGGCCACCGAATCGGGATAGCGCAGATTGGCCTGGATGGGCTGGATCTGGCCGGGAAAGCCGAACATACGCACATGGCCGGCAAGGTCGGGCCGGCGCACCGCCACCCGAACCGCGTAGCCGCGCCGCGCCAAAGCCTGGGTGACCTGGGTGCCGATGAACCCCGAGCCGCCAAAGATCGTGACGAGTTTTCGTGACTGTTCGACCATCATCAATGCCCCGGTGCAAAAGACTGGCTTGGTTCTAGCCGCCCGCGCGCAGGCTTTCAATCGCTTTGCGGCGGACGGCGGAGAACGCGAAATATCTGCTTGACTCGCATCGCCATATGTTCTTTGTTTGTTCTGGAATTAGGAAGGAGGCTGATGATGGCGTATGTGGAAGGGGATACCCCCGTCTATGAGGGAAGCTGCCAGTGCGGGGCCGTGCGTTTTACGGCCCGGACGCGGCTCGAAGCCCCTTTCCAGTGCAATTGCTCGCGGTGCCGGCGGCTCAACGCGGTGATGCATTCGGTGCCCGACAGCGATTTCACCCTTGTGAGCGGGAACGAGGCGCTCAAGACTTATAAATTCAATTCGCATGTCATCGCGCACCAGTTCTGCACCCAATGTGGCATTCAGCCCTTTGCATCGGGCCGCGACAGGGAGGGCAATGGGCTCCATGTCATCAACGTCCACTGCCTTGAAAACCCGCAATACGAGCGTGGCGCGATCCATCATTTCAACGGCGCCGATTTCTGATCAGGGGGATAGGCGGCGCTTTGTGACGGAACTGCAAAGGGAGTGCATTGACAAAGACTCCGGCGCGCTCTAAAGCGTCGGCCCGTTGCCCAGATGGCGGAATTGGTAGACGCGCTAGCTTCAGGTGCTAGTTCCCGAAAGGGAGTGGAAGTTCGAGTCTTCTTCTGGGCACCAATCCTTTCGGATCGATGTCGATTTTCTTCCCAACAGTCATGTTCGGCCGCGATTTCCCATGGGTTTTCGCCGGCTTTCTCCTGTCAGTTTAAAGGTGACAGGCAAGATCATGTTCATTAAAAGCGCGATGCCGTTTCAAGGATTTTCGGGTTTGTCATGATCGATCTGCGCTCCGGCCTTTTGGCCACCTGTCTGGTTGTCACCTCCGGGGCCACGGCCCTGGCCCAGGACTTTCCGCTCACCATCGACCACGCCTATGGGCAGACCACCATCGAAGCCCAGCCGCAGCGGGTGCTGACCTGGGGATGGGTGGCCCATGATGTTGTGCTCGACCTGGACGTGGTGCCGGTGGGCCTGCCCAAGGTCAGCTATGGCGGGGACGCCGAAGGGGTTTCGCCCTGGACCCGTGAAGCGCTCGAAGAGCTTGGCGCCGAACTGCCGCCCATTCTGGGCGAGGCGGCGGGGGAGGTTTCGCTCGAAGCCATGCTGGCGCTCGATCCCGACGTGATCCTTGCGCCCTATTCGGGGATGACCGAGGCGGAATATACAGCGCTCAGCCAGTTTGCCGACGTGATCCCGTTCAAATCCGAAGCCTGGCGCGGCACTTGGCAGGAGACGGTCGCGGTGATCGGGCAGGCGCTGGGTCTGCAGACCGAGGCCGAGGCCCTGATTGCCGAAACCGAAGCGATGATCGCCTCGACCGCCGAAAATCATCCGCAGATCGCCGGCAAGACGGTGCTCAATTTCGTCAACCGCGACGACGGAACGGTCTCGGTGCGCACCAGCGCCGATCCGCGCTCGCTGCTGCTCACCGATGCCGGCCTTGTTTCGGTGGCGCGCGAGGCGGCCGATGCCAATGGCTATACCTATTTCGTCAGCCATGAGAATTTCGCCGATCTCGATGCCGACATCCTCGTGGCGTTTCTCGACTCGCCGGAGGACGCAGAGGAATTTTTCGCCCTGCCCTATATCGCGAGCGCACCGCAGGTCCAGGAGGGCCGGGTGGCGGTTATCGATGACGAAGCGGTGACCATGGCGGTAGGGGGAGCGATTTCGCCGCTCTCGCTGCGCTGGGGCTGGGACGCGTTCATCGGGCCGATCGCCGAGGCGGCGGACGCGGATCAATAGGCCGACCGCAATCTTGCCCCAAGCTCTAGGCAAAACGCTCCGGGGTGTGGCATCTAGGATGCTCGCGAAATCCTCCCCGGAGTTTTAAAGCCGCCATGAGCGTCAGACTGCACAAGGGCGATCTGCCCGACCTTTCCCGCTATACGGGGCGTCAGGTCGCCATCGATACCGAGACGATGGGCCTCAACCCGGCGCGCGACCGGTTGTGCGTCGTCCAGCTTTCACCCGGCGACGGCACCGCCGATATCGTCCAGATTCTGCCCGGCCAGACCGAGGCACCCAATCTCACCGCGCTCCTGGGCGACCAATCGGTCACCAAGCTGTTCCATTTCGCCCGTTTCGACATCGCCGCGCTCAATGCCGCCTTCGGGGTGATGCCCAGCCCGGTCTATTGCACCAAGATCGCTTCTAAACTTGTGCGGACCTATACCGACCGGCACGGGCTCAAGGATCTGGCGCGCGAGCTTTTGAACGTCGACATGAGCAAGCAGCAGCAAAGCTCGGACTGGGGCGCCGAGACGCTGACCCAGGCCCAGCTCGATTATGCAGCCTCCGACGTGCTCTACCTTCACGATCTGCGCCGCCATCTGGACCGAATGCTGAGCCGGGAGGGGCGCAACGAGATGGCGCGGGCGTGCTTTGAATTTTTGCCCATGCGCGCGCGGCTCGATCTGGCCGGCTGGGCCGAGACCGACATCTTCGCCCACAGCTGACGAGCGCCCGATGAACGCGCCCACGGCCGCCATACGCCTCGAGACCTACAACCGGTTCGCCCGGCACAACCGGCGGATCGCCGTGCTGCGCTGGGCCGTGCCTGTCCTGGGCGTTCTCGTTCTGTCGGTGCCCGTGGCCCAGCTTGCCGTCTCGATGATGAACGACATCATTCCCATCGAGGGCCTGCGGCTCGAAAACGACACGCTGGTGGTCGACGGCCCGCGCTTCGAGGGGCGCACGGCGACAGGCTCGAACTATACGATGGAAGCGGCGCGGGCCGAGACGCCGGTGGGCAATCTCGACACCATCGATCTTTACGAGCTTGTTGTCGACATCGCCGACGAGGGCGATTATTCGGCCCAGGTTCTGTTTTCATCGGCCGAGTGGACGATGAGTACCGAATATCTGCGTTCCAACGAAGACGTCTTCGTCACCGATTCGACAGGCGCGCGCGGTACGCTGGCCGGGGTGGATGTCGATTGGCCCGCCCAAATGATCACCAGCGAGGGGCCGGTGCGCTTCACCTTCGAATCCGGGGCGCAACTGGACGCCGACACTATGGTTTATCAAATGGAGGCGGCGCGCTGGCGGTTTTCGGGCGTCGATCTCGACATGGTTCCCCAGGCCGACGCCGGGGAGAGCCGCGACCCCTTTGCTCCGGAGAGTTGAACATGGTTCGCCCTGGCCTTTTTCTGACGCTTCTGGCCCTTCTGGCCGCCCCGGCATTCGCCCAGACCACCCAGACCGACCCGGCCGGGTTCGGCGGGCTGGCCGACGAGGCGGGGGAAGAGGTGAACGTCACCGCCGACGATCTGCAGATCAACGAGAACGAAAGCACTGCACTATTTTCGGGCAATGTGGTGATCGTCCAGGGGACGATGGAGCTGGCCGCCCCCGAGCTTCTGGCCGTTTATGGGGAGGGCGGGCCCTCGGACCTCGAAAACTTCACGGCCACCGGCGGCGTGGTGATGAATTTCGACGACCAGACCGTCGATGCCGATCAGGCGTTTTACGATTTCGCGCAACGCATCCTCACCTTCACCGGCTCGGTGGTCGTCGTCAACGAAAGCGGAACGGTAAATGCCGACCGACTGGTGATCGACACGCGGGCGGGCACCTCCTCGTTCTCGTCCTCGGGCGAAGGCGAGGGCGGACGGGTAACCTCGACCTTCACCCCGGAGGGCTGATGTCGGCGATCGATCAGACCGGCTGGCTCGTCGCCCACGGTCTTGCCAAGAGCTTCAAGAAGCGCGCCGTGGTGCGCGACGTTTCGCTCGCCGTGCGGCGCGGCGAGGCGGTTGGACTGCTCGGCCCCAATGGGGCGGGCAAGACCACGGTCTTTACAATGATCATGGGGCTGGTGCGGCCCGATGCGGGGGAAGTACTCCTCGACGGGCTGCCGATCACCCAATTGCCGCTCTATCAGCGCGGGCGGCTGGGGATCGGCTATCTGCCCCAGGAGGCCTCGATCTTTCGCGGGCTTTCGGTCAAGGACAATGTGCTGGCGGTGCTCGAAGGGCACATCAAGGACCGCAGGGAGCGCAATGCGCGGCTCGACGAGCTGCTCGAGGAATTTTCCGTCTCCCATCTGCGCGATGCCGACGCGCTGGCGCTTTCGGGCGGCGAGCGGCGGCGGGTGGAGATTGCCCGGGCGCTGGCGGCGGAACCCAAATTCATGCTGCTCGACGAACCCTTCGCCGGCGTCGACCCCATCGCTGTGGCCGACATTCAGGCGCTGGTGCGGCAATTGACCCAGCGCGGCATCGGGGTGCTGATCACCGACCACCAGGTGCGCGAGACGTTTTCGCTGGTCGATCGGGCGTATCTGATCCATGGGGGCAAGGTGATGATCCAGGGGCGGCCGGAAACCATCATGGCCGATCCCGACGCGCGGCGGGTCTATCTGGGCGAGACGTTTTCGCTTTAAGGGGAAACCCTTAGCTTGCGCTGACTGGACTCCGGGGAATAAATCCCGGGGTGACAGGTGGGGGTGGGCAAGGCGTCGCCTCGACCCAACTGGCACGGAAATTGTATGGGCGCTTGTTCGCCTCGGCGAATGCCGCTAGGGTCCGGGCGGATTGATTTGGGAGCCCGCAGAGCGATGGCGCTGACGCCGCGGCTGGATATAAGGCAAAGCCAGACCCTGACGCTGACGCCGCAATTGATGGCGTCGATCCGGCTCTTGCAGCTCAGCCACCTTGAACTCTCGGCCTTCGTCGACGCCGAGCTGATGCGCAATCCGCTGCTCGAGCGCGAGGACGGCGCCGATGGCGACACCCCTCTGGAACGCGAGCGGCCCGAGGAAATCGACCCCTATCGCGATGTCGTCGATCATTCCGACCATCTGGGCAGCGCCCGGACCATTGCCGACAGTCTCGATACCGACGTCTCCAACGTCTTTCCCGAGCAATCGGGGCAGGATTCATTGTCCCAGGCCAGTTCCTGGCCGGAGGGAAAGGGCCTTAGCGCGAGCGAGGCGCCGGACCTCGACCAATATGTATCGGCGCAGGTTTCGCTGGCCGAACATCTGGGCGAACAGGTCAATCTGATCCTCAAGGACCCCGCCGAGCGGCTGATCGCGCGCAGCCTTATCGACAATCTCGACGAGCGTGGGTATCTGGCGACCGAGATCGACCAGATCGCCGCCCAGCTCGGGGCTTCGCCGGACCTTGTGGAAGACGTGCTGGGGAAAGTGCAGGGGTGCGAGCCGATCGGGGTTTTCGCGCGGTCGCTGGCCGAGTGCCTTTCCCTCCAGCTCGGGGACAGGAATCGGCTCGATCCGATGATGGCGGGCCTGCTCGCCAATCTCGACCTGCTCGCCAGCCATGATCTTGCGGCGCTGGGCAAGGCGATCGGGGCGGACCGCGAGGATATCGCCGACATGATCGCCGAGCTGCGGGCGCTGGATCCGCGACCGGGCCGGGCCTTCGACACCGCGCCCGTGCAGGCGGTGGTGCCCGATGTCTATGTGCGGCGCGGCAATGACGGGGGCTGGCAGATCGAGCTCAATGCCGACGTCCTGCCGCGCGTGCTGGTCAACCGCACCTATTATGCCACGGTGACCGGCAAGACCCGGGACGCCGAGGAAAAGCGTTTTCTCGTCGATTGCCTTTCGACGGCGAACTGGCTGACCAAGAGCCTGGACCAGCGGGCGCAGACCATACTCAAGGTGGCGACCGAGATCGTCAAGCAGCAGGACGGGTTTCTCAATCATGGCGTCGCCCATTTGCGGCCGATGACGCTCAAGACGGTGGCGAGCGAAATCGAGATGCACGAATCGACGGTATCCCGCGTCACCGCCAACAAATATATCGCCACCCCGCGCGGGCTGTTCGAGATGAAGTATTTCTTCACCACCGCGCTGAATTCGGCCTCGGGCGGCGAGGACCATTCGGCCGAGGCCGTGCGGCACCGGATCCGGCAATTGATCGAAGCGGAGGCGCCCGGAGCCATTCTTTCGGATGACACCATCGCCGATATCCTCAAGCGCGAACAGGGGATCGACGTGGCGCGGCGCACCGTCGCGAAATATCGCGAGGGGATGGGAATCGCCTCCTCGGTGATCAGGCGGCGCCAGAAAAAGGCACAGATGGCTTAGTGCGCGCTCTATGACACTCAATGCAATCACAACTGCCCAATGCCGCAAACGTGGGCAAAAGGTCTATTGACCCCCCCATCGGTTGCCCTCTACACAGATTTCTCTCAAGTTTGCGGGGAGTCCATGGCAGAACGCGCCCATTTTTACGATTATGACCAGTTGCTGGCCTGTGGGCGCGGTGAGCTATTCGGACCGGGGAACGCGCAATTGCCGCTCCCGCCGATGCTCATGTTCGACCGCATCACCCGCATCGACGACGACGGCGGAGCGTTTTCCAAGGGACAGGTGCGGGCCGAGCTCGACGTCGACCCGGACCTGTGGTTCTTTGCGTGCCACTTCCATGGCGATCCGGTGATGCCCGGATGCCTGGGGCTCGACGCGCTCTGGCAGATGACCGGCTTCTTTCTGGGCTGGGGCGGATCGCCCGGGCGCGGGCGGGCGCTGGGGGGCGAGATCAAGTTCACCGGACAGGTGACCAATGACGTCAAACAGGTCGAATACGGAATCGATATCAAGCGCGTCATGCGCTCGAAACTGACGCTGGGGATCGCCGACGGCTATGTGAAGGCCGACGGCAGGACAATTTACGAGGCCAAGGATTTGCGGGTCGGCCTTTTTACGGACATGGGCGTACTGTAACTTAATTGGTTGCAATGATCGCTGAACAGACCAAGCAAGAGGCATAAATGAAGCGCGTTGTCGTCACCGGCATGGGGATCGTCTCTTCGATCGGGAACAATCTCGACGAAGTGCTCGACAGTCTCAGGGCCGCACGCCCCGGCATCGTCCGGGCTCAGGATTATGTGGACCTGGGCTTTCGCTGCCAGGTGCATGGCGAGCCCACGCTCGACCCGTTCGAAGTGCTCGACCGGCGCACCACTCGCTTCATGGGCAAGGGCGCGGCCTGGAACTATATCGCCATGCAGCAGGCGATCGAACAGGCCGGGCTTGAGGACGCCGACTATCGCGGCAATCCGCGCACCGGCATCATCATGGGTTCGGGCGGTCCCTCGACCCGCGCCGTGGTGGAAGCGGCCGATATCACGCGCGAAAAAAAGAGCCCCAAGCGCATCGGGCCGCTCGCCGTGCCCAAGGCGATGAGTTCGACGGCGTCGGCGACGCTGGCCACAGCTTTTGAAATCCACGGGCTCAACTATTCGATCTCCTCGGCCTGCGCGACCTCGAAGCATTGCATCGGCAATGCGTATGAGCAGATCCAGATGGGCAAGCAGGATATCGTCTTTGCCGGCGGGCACGAGGATCTCGACTGGTCGATGTCGAACCTTTTCGACGCCATGGGCGCGATGAGCTCGGACTTCAACGATACGCCGGAAAAGGCCTCGCGGGCCTATGACCGGGACCGCGACGGGTTCGTGATCGCCGGGGGCGCGGGGGTGCTGGTGCTCGAAGAGCTCGAGCACGCCAAGGCGCGCGGCGCGACGATACTTGCGGAAGTCGTGGGCTATGGCGCGACCTCGGACGGCTACGACATGGTGGCCCCTTCGGGCGAAGGCGCCGTGCGCTGCATGCGGATGGCGCTCGAAACCGTCAACGCGCCTGTCGATTACATCAACCCGCACGCCACATCGACCCCGGTAGGGGACCGCAAGGAAATCGAGGCGTTGCGCGAAGTTTTCGGCAATGAGGGCAAGTGCCCGCCCATTTCGGCCACCAAATCGCTGACCGGCCATTCGCTCGGCGCGACGGGCGTGCAGGAATCGATCTACTCGATCCTGATGATGCGCAACCGCTTCATCTGCGAGAGCGCCAATATCGAAAATCTCGATCCCGAATTCGAGGACATGCCGATCCTGCGCCAGCGGCGCGACGATGTTGATCTGGGTGTCGTGCTGTCAAACAGTTTTGGGTTCGGCGGCACCAACGCCACGCTGGTGTTCCAACATCCGGATGTTTGAGGGTAGCTCAAGCGTATCCTGAATCTCCACCTGTCATTCCGGGGGCGCTTCGGCGAACCCGGTGCTTGGCGATAGGCCGCTGCTGGATTCCGGGAACAAGTCCCGGAATGACAGTGTGATTGGTGTGGAGACGAGGTGTTCTACCGATACCGCATAATGCGGCTTTCGCCGGTGCGGGCGGAGTAGAGCAGCAGTTTTCCCAGCAGGGGCTCGCCGAAGCCGGCGAGCCATTTGATGGCTTCGTTGGCCATCATGGTGCCGATGATCCCCGGGAGCACGTTGAGGACGCCGACAAGCTCGCAGGGCGGGCTGTCCTCGGGGGTGGGGTCGACGGGATAGAGCGCGTCGAACGCCGGCCATGGCGTGCCGTCCTCGCGATCTAGGAAGGGGGCGAGAGTCGTGACCGAGCCGTCGAAGGGGCCGAGCGCGCCGGTAACCAGCGGGATTTCCCGCTTTCCGCAGACGGCGGCAACGAGGCGCTTGGTGGCAAAGAAATCGGTACCCTCGATCACCAGATCGGCGTTTGAGAGAAAGGATTCGGCGTTGTCCGCGTCGAGGCGGGCAACCACCGGATCGACGGTGATTTCGGGATTGAGCGCGGCGCCGAAACGGGCGGCGGCCACGGCTTTGGAATGGTCCAGATCGGCGTCGGTATAGATCACCTGCCGGGCGAGATTGGACAGGGAAACCGTATCGGGGTCGATAATGGTGAGCGTCCCGATGCCCGCTCCCGCCAGATAGGCGATGACCGGCGCGCCCAGTCCGCCGGCGCCGACGACCGCCACATGCGCGGCGGCGAGCTTTTGCTGACCGACGCCGCCCATGTCCTTCAAAACGATATGCCGGGCGTAACGGGCCGATTGGGCGGAGGTTAGCGCCACTCTCAGCGCGTCCCCACCGGGAGGGCGATAAAGCGCCGGTCGGGACCTTCGAAGCCGTGCGACCAGACAGAGAGCACGGCGACGGTCGCAGCGTTATCGAAGGCGTTGAAGGGATTGAAGACACCGTAGAATTTGTAGGTCACCACGCAATTGCGCGAGGCGGGGACGCGGGTGTCGCGGTGAAGCTCCTGGGTGGTCCCATCGGTTTCGCGCCTGAGGGCAAACCCCATGGGGTCGCCTTCGAAGAGGTCGCAATCCTGGGTCGAGGGCGCCTTGAAGATATCGATGGCGAGCCTGTATTCGCCTTCGGTCTGGGCCAGGCCGTAGCTGGGGATGCCGTAGGACATCGAAAGCCCTTCATCCTTGAGCGCCCCGTCGCCGCGCAAGGCGATGGGCAGGGCCGGGCGAGTGATGTCGTGTTCGGCCAGCGCGGCGCCGGCCAGCTCGACCGCTTCGGATCGCGCGTCGACCAGTTCGGCCATTTCGGTATCGATGCGGGCGCGGAACGGCGAACCGCCGACGAAATCATCGGTATCAAGATCGATCAGGAAAATTTCCGAATAGGGGAAACCCGAGCCGTCCTGGATACCGAACTGCTCGAAGGCGAAATAGCGCCCGTCCTGGGAATATCCGATCGCGTCGAACTGGGCGCTGTCGCCGGCGAGGGCCGGCGCAACGCAAGCGCCCAGCATAAGAAGGCTAGCCGATGCCCGTCGAACCAAATCCACCAGTGCCACGATCGGTCTCCTCGAGTTCTTCAACCTCTTCGAGCGCCAGATCGGGAACGGCGGCGATCACCATCTGGGCGATCCTGTCGCCGCGTCGGATCTCGAACGGGGCCTTGCCATGGTTGATCAGGATGGCTTTGACCTCGCCGCGATAATCGGCGTCGACCGTTCCGGGCGCGTTGAGCACTGTAACGCCGAATTTGGCGGCAAGGCCAGAGCGGGGCCTGACCTGCGCCTCGAACCCCTCTGGAATGGCCAGCGCGAAACCGCAGGGGACCATTGCCGACTCGCCGGAGGCAAGGGTCAGCACCTCGCCTTCGGCGAGAGCGGCGGCAAGATCGGCCCCCGCGGCCCCCGCGCTCTGACGCGCGGGAAGGGCCAGCCCCCGCCCATGCGGGAGCCATTTGAGTTGGATAGTCATCGCAACGCTATTTCTGGACCACAGCGTAGATCTCGGCCGGGAGGTCGAGATCTGACGAGAAGAGTTCGGTGAAGGACAGCTCATAGGTGGCGGACTGGCCATCGGCGGCGGTTTCCATATTGGTGTCGACGATCGTGCCGCCGAACACCAAAAGATTGAGGGTGTGGCCCTCGAAGATCGAGGCCATCATGGCCCGCATCTGGGCGTCCTGGGCCGGATCGATCTCTTCGGACAGCGATTCGGTGAGATCGGCGGTCGGGAAGGCCACGCGGACCTGGCCATTGCCGATCGCCTCGATCACCGGCTCCTCGCCCTCTTCGCCCAGGGCGCTGAGTTCGGCAAAGGGGCCCGACTGGACGATGGTGCATTCGACGGCGTCGGCGGTTTCGACAAGCTCTCCCTCGGCGCAGAACTCCTCGTCCTGCTCGGTGGCCTGGGCCATCATCAGCTCATACATGTCGCGTTCCATGGTGGTGACCATGGTGGCTTCGGCCTCGGTCTGGCTGGTAACGTCCACCGACATGGAAACATCCATGCAGGCCGCCAGCATCAGGGTGAGGCCGCCGGCGCCGGCCGCGCGGGTCAGGGTCGAAATGTTCATGTCGCTTTATCCCTCGATTGGTGGCGCACTCTGGCCGCAAACTGATCGGTTTTGCAAGCCGTGGGGATCAGGAAGCCGGAGCGAAATGGGAGACGATCCGGTCGGCAAGCCTTTCGGCGACCGCCGTCTTGGCCAGCGCGCCCCAATCCTCGCTTTCCGCGCCATCGAGAAAGAGGATGCGTGTGTCGGTGCCCCCGAAAACGCCCGTGCCCGGGCTCACGTCATTGGCGAGAAGCCAGTTGCAGCCCTTGCGGGCCAGTTTGTTGCGGGCATGGGTGACCAGATTTCCCGTTTCGGCGGCAAAGCCCACGACCAGCGCGGGCCGCTGGCCGGCGGGGAGATGGGAGACCGACGAAAGGATATCGGGATTGGCGACGAAATCGATATCGGGCGGCGTGCCCGCCGCATCCTTCTTGAGCTTGAGGCCGGACGGTTCCACGACGCGCCAATCGGCGACGGCGGCGGTAAAGATCGCCGCATCGGCGGGGAGCGCGGCGGTGACGGCGGCTTCCATTTCCAGCGCGGTTTCGACGGGAATGATCTCGCAGCCCTTGGGCCGGGCGAATTCGGCCGGGCCGGTGATGAATTTGACGATGGCGCCGCGCGCCGCGAGTGCTTCGGCGATGGCCGTGCCCTGGCGGCCGGACGAGGCGTTGGAGATGTAGCGCACCGGATCGATGGGCTCGCGCGTGGGGCCGGAGGTGACGATGACCGTCTTGCCCTCGAGGGGAAGCGGGCCGCCCGCGCGCGCGAAATGGGCGTTTATCGCATCGAGGATGTCCTCGGGCTCGGCCATGCGGCCCGCCCCGAATTCGCCGCAGGCCATGTCGCCCTCGTCGGGGCCGACGAAAGCAACCCCGTCATGGCGCAAGGTCTCGATGTTGCGCCGGGTTGCCGCCGCTTCCCACATGCGCACATTCATGGCCGGGGCGGCAAGAACCGGGGTGATGGTGGCCAGAAGGCAGGTGGTGGCCAGATCGTCGGCCAGTCCGTTTGCCATGCGGGCGAGGATATGGGCCGTGGCGGGGGCGACGACGATCAGATCGGCGGAGCGGGAGAGTTCGATATGGCCGATCTCGGTTTCGCGGGTGAGATCGAAAAGCTCGGACAGGGCCGGACGGCCGGTAAGGGTCGAAATCGTCAGGGGCGAGACGAACTGCTTGGCGCCTTCGGTGAGGATGGCCTGCACGGTGCCGCCGACCTTCTGAATCAGGCGGATGAGCGTGATGGCCTTGTAGGCGGCGATGCCGCCCGAAACGATCACGAGGATATGCTTGCCGGCAAGGGTCACAACAGCGCTCCAAGGTGGACGACCAGCGCAATGATGGCGAGGGCCACCGCCGCAAGCGTCCCCCATTTCAGCGTCTCGATCAACGGGTCCTTTTTTTCCCGGCGCTGCTGGTCGGCTTCGAGCCGGGCAAGGACCCGTTCGGCGCGGCGGCCGATATCGGGGAGGCGGCGGGCCAGATCGACGGCCTCGTCGAGCGCTTCGCGGGCGATATCGAGCCGGCCCTGCGGGCCCAGGGCCCGCCGCACCCAAGTGGACACTACAGGCTCGGCGGCTGTCCACATGTTGAAACCGGGATCGAGCAGGCGCGCCGTGCCTTCGACCAGCACCATGTTCTTTTGCAGCAGCACCAGCTCGGGCCGGGCGCTCATATCGAAAAGCTCGGTCACCTCGATCAGCTGAGCCAGGACGCGGGCCATGGAAATCTCCTCGGCGTTGCGTCCCACCAACGGCTCTCCGATGGCGCGGATGGCCTGGGCGAAATCGTCTATAGTGTGGGAATCGGGGACATAGCCGATATCGATGTGCAGTTCGGCCACGCGCCGGTAATCGCGGGTGATGAAGCCGTGGAGGATTTCGGCCAGGAACCGCTGCTCCTTTTTGCCGATCCGCCCCATGATGCCGAAATCGACGGCGATGATGCCGCCGGTCCTAGAGTCGGCAAAGAGATTGCCCGGATGCATGTCGGCGTGAAAAAAGCCGTCGCGGATGGCCTGACGCAAAAAGCTCTGGATCAGGGAGGCGGCGAGCTTTCTCCTGTCGAGGCCGGCGGCGTCGATCCGATCGAGGTCGCGCACGGGGATGGCTTCGACCCAGCTCGTGGTGAGGACCGAGCGGCCGGTCTGTTCCCAGAAGACTTCCGGCACGGCGAAATCGCCGTCGTCCGTCAGGTTTTCTGCAAGCTCGGAAATGGCGGCCGCTTCCATGCGCAGATCCATTTCCAGCGCCGCCGAGCGGGCCAGGGCATCGACGACCTGACGCCCGTTGAAGCGCCTTGTCGAAGGCATGAAGCGCTCGGCGACGCCGGCCAGAGCGTAAAGCCCGTCGAGGTCGCGCGCGAAGCGCTCGCGGATGCCGGGGCGCAAGAGCTTGACGGCAACCGTTCGCTCGCCGGCCGGGGTTGCAAGGCGCGCCTTGTGCACCTGGGCGATGGAGGCGGCGGCAAGGGAGGGGGAAATCTCCTTGAGCGCTTCGGCATTATCGCCCAGCGCATCGGCCAGAAGGCCGGGAACCAGCTTTTCGTCGAAAGGGGGCAATGCATCCTGGAGGGCCGACAGATCGTCGGCGACCTCGAAGCCGACGATATCGCGGCGGGTGGCCAGAACCTGGCCGAGCTTGACATAGACGGGGCCGAGCCGGGTGAGGGCATTGGCGAGGCGCGTGACGCGGCCCGTGCGGCGCACGTCGCGCTTTTCGATGAGGCGTGCCAGCCCCACCATCATTTTGGCCGAAGGCGGGATGGGCTGGCCCTCGGCGAGGGAAAACGCTCCCTCTCGGGCCAGAACGAAGCCGGCCCGGGCGAGCCTCAAATAGGTCCCCAAACCCATGATCAGAGCTTCCAGCCCCCGTGCAGAGCCGCGATATTGCCCGAAAGCGGGGTGTGGGTCACGCGCTTGAACCCCGCCGTTTCCAGCATGGAAGAGAAAATATCCGGAGCGGGAAAATTACGGATGGAATCCACGAGATATTGATAGGGCTCGGCGTCGCCGGTGACCATCTTTCCCATGGGCGGGATCACATGATCGGAAAAAAGGTCATAGACCTTGTCGAGGACCGGCACGTCGACCCTGGAAAATTCGAGCACGAGAATCCGGCCGCCGCGCTTGAGAACCCGGTGCGCTTCGGACAACGCCTTTTCGATGCGCGGCACGTTGCGGATGCCGAAGGCGATGGTATAGGCATCGAAGCTCTTGTCCTCGAAGGGCAGTTCCTCGGCATTGGCCTGCACGAAATCGACATTGGCGCGATAGCGCCAGGTTTCGGCGCGCTGGGCGCCGACGGCGAGCATATCGGCATTGATGTCGGAGACCGTCACATGGGCAAAGCCATGGCTGGCATCGAGGATGCGCATGGCGATATCGCCCGTGCCGCCGGCCATGTCGAGGACGCGGTATTGGCGCGCACCCTGGCGGGGCGGGGCGAGGCGGGCGACCATCCGATCCTTCCAGAGCCGGTGAATGCCGCCGCTCATCAGATCGTTCATCAAATCGTAGCGCGCAGCGACCTTGTGAAAGACGTCATCGACAAGCCCCTGCTTTTCGCCCAGCGGCACCGTGCGGGTGCCGAAATGGGTCTCTTGCGCGGTTTGTGTCATCAACGCCTCTCTTGTTTAAGGCCAGCCGATGCGGTTATGGGCTTGGCCAGACCATAACGCAAGCCTTTAGGCCCCAGCACCCCGGACCCGTCCCATGCCCGAACTTCCCGAAGTCGAGACCGTCAGGCGGGGGCTTGCGCCCTTTGTCGAAGGAGCGCGGGTCGAACGGATAACGCTCAACCGTCCCAATCTGCGCTTTCCCTTTCCCCAGGGTTTTGCCGCAGGGCTGGAGGGGCGTACGATTGCGCATTTGGGCCGGCGCGCCAAATATCTGATCGCCACGCTTTCCGATGGTTCGGTCTGGCTGTCCCATCTGGGAATGACGGGGGCGTTTCTGGTGGGCGATAGTCCAATCGAAGAGCCGAGCCGGATCAACCCGGGGGATGCGAGCGGGAAACATGTGCATTTCGAAGCGCTGCTCGCCCACCCCGCGCGCGGTCCCGTAACGCTCTCTTATTCGGACCCGCGCCGGTTCGGCTTCATGGATCTTTTCGCGCCCGGCGCGCCCAATCCCTATACCGATCCGCTGGGGCCCGAGCCCTTGGGCAATTCGCTCGACGCGCTTTATCTGGTGGACAAGCTTAGGGCCAAGAAGGGGCCGATCAAGACCGTGCTGCTCGACCAGCGGGTGATCGCGGGGCTGGGCAATATCTATGTGTGCGAGGCGCTCCATGCCAGCGGGATCGATCCACGCCGGGCGGCAGGTTCGCTGACGGGCGAAGAGATCGACCGGCTCGTTGTCGCGATCCGGCAGGTTCTCGAGGCGGCGATCATTGCCGGCGGGTCGACCCTGCGCGACTTCGCCAATGCCGACGGCAAGCCCGGCTATTTCCAGCACAACTTTGCCGTCTATGGCCGCGAGGGCGAGCCTTGCGGGCGGCCGGGATGCGGGGGAACGATCGTCCGGATCGTCCAGGCCGGCCGCTCGACGTTCCTGTGCCCGGCCTGCCAGCATTAAGGGTTTGACTCTCTCTTCGGCCCTCACTATAGAGCGGCCTTCACCGGGCGGCCCGAGGGCTGCCCCTTCCGGTTGTGCTCGCCGCCCTCGGGCGGAATTGAGCACGCAAGGCAAACTTTGAATTGGTCGCACCGTCGAACCGAAAAAGTGCAAGCCGCTTTTTCCGACACCGCTCCAGATCGCCACGAGGAAAGTTCAAATGGCAAATACACCTTCGGCCAAGAAGGCCACCCGCAAGATCGAAACCAAGACCGCCATCAACACCGCGCGCCGTTCGCGCGTGCGCACCTATCTGCGCAAGGTTGAAGAGGCTATCGCTTCGGGCAGCAAGGACGACGCGTCCGCCGCGCTCAAGATCGCCGAGTCCGAACTCCAGCGCGCCGCCGGCAAGGGCGTGTTCCACAAGAACATGGCCGACCGCAAGGTCTCGCGTCTCGCCAAGCGGGTGAAGGCTCTGGGCGCCTGATAGCCCGCTATATTCCATCCGTCTTGACGGGTGGAGAACAAGTTTCCAAGGGCCCCTCTGCGGGGCCCTTTTCAATTTTTGAGCGAAGAGAAATTTGCGTGACATTTCCGTCACGCTTTCGTCACTTGGATCGTGGGTCGACAGGTGGAGGAAAAAATAATCCGGTAGGACGCAAAGCGGACCCAACCGGATTCTCTCAAGAGTCCCATACCCTTAATTTCCCGCCTTCGGGTCCCCTCGAACCCCCTTCCCCCGCCAAGGAAGAGTCAAGCGCAAATTTGACGAAAAGGGCGGTTGTGCGCAAAAAATTGGCTGTCTAAAATGGCCGGGTTGGATCAGAAAGAGGGCGGCGCTGGACAAGTCCAAAGCCAATCTCATACGGGCAAACCCGGGGGTAAGAATGCATAATTCAGATCATTTTCTGCGCCTTTTTGGCCGCAACGGCGAAATGACCTGTTTTTCGCATTTCCTGGCTCACCTGTAGACTGACAAGGACGGCGTACCGTCTTTTCCTCTGGCGCTTCGGCGCCAATTTCAATTCGTAAACAATAGGTACTGCACAGGGTAATACTTGTGCGGCGGAGTAACTTATTGTCCCGGTCAACGGGATGAAACGGGGAACAGGGGTGGCCGTCGGGGTAGACGGCACGTCGAAACAAAGAGGCTGACATAATGGATTCGATCGCGGCTGCGGATCGCGGAACCAGGGGGAAGACCGGACCACAAGCGGGCGCCGACCCGCACGACAAAGGAGACAGGGCTGACGGAGGGAAAGCTATGGTTATGGATGCCGAGCAGGTATGGCTGCGCGTGCGCGCCCGGTTGCGCGCGGCAGTGGGCGAGGACGTGTTCACGTCCTGGTTCGCCCGGCTCGAACTCGAAGAGGTCGTCGGCGACCTCGCCCATTTGTCGGTGCCCACGCGGTTCCTGTGCTCGTGGATTCAATCCAATTATACCGAAAAGCTGCTCGAGGCCTTCGCTGCCGAAAATGATTCCATCGGCCGGCTGCATCTGACGGTCCGCATCAACGGCCAAGCCCGCCCGCGGCTGGTGAGCTCCAACGATCCGGTGGTCGAGGCGGAAACCGCCGCGCCCGCGATCGAAACCCGCCCGGTGCCGGCGCTGGTCGTCAACCAGCCGACCGCCGTGCGCGGTGACGCGCTGTCGGGCTCGGCGCTCGACAGAAAGCTCACCTTCGACACCTTCGTTACAGGCAGCGCCAACGAGATGGCGCTGGGCGTCGCCAAGCAGGTGGCGTCAGCCGCCGCCAACAATGTGGTGACCTTCAACCCGGTCTATATCCATTCCTCGGTGGGGCTGGGCAAGACGCACCTGCTCAACGCCATCGCCTGGGCGGCGGGGGCATCGGACACCTCGCGCAACATCGTCTATCTCACCGCCGACCATTTCATGTACCACTTCATCACGGCGGTGAAGCACCAGTCGGCGCTGGCCTTCAAGGAATGGCTGCGGCGCATCGACCTGCTGCTCATCGACGACATGCAGTTCTTGCAGGGCAAATCGGCCACCGAATTCGGCCACACGCTTTCGACGCTGATCTCGGGCACCAAGCAGGTGGTGGTGGCCGGCGATGCCCCGCCGCGCGACCTGGAAATGCTCGACGACCGGGTGCGTTCGCGCCTTTCGGGCGGGCTGGTGATCCCGATCGCCCCCTTCGATCCTGAATTGCGCCGCGCCATCGTTCAGAAGCGCGCCGATCAGGCGGCGGGCCGGTTCTCGGGCCTTGCCTTTCCCGCCCCCGTCATCGATTTCATCGCCCGCTCGATCGTGTCCCATGGCCGCGACCTCGACGGCGCCGTCAACCGGCTGGTGGCCGCCAATCAGTTGACCGGCGAGCCGATCACCGTGGCGCTGGCCGAAAAGACCCTCCAGGACCTCATCCGCTCGCGGGAAACCCCTCGGGTGCGGATCGAGGATATTTTGAAGATCGTCGCCCGCCACTACAAAGTGCCGCGTAACGAGCTTTTGAGCTCGCGCCGCTCGCGCGACGTGGTGCGGCCGCGCCAGATCGCCATGTATCTGGCCAAGGCACTGACCTCCCGCTCGCTGCCCGAGATCGGCCGCCGGTTCGGTGGACGCGACCACACCACAGTGCTCCATTCGGTGCGCAAGGTGGAACAATTAATGGCCCAGGACGGGGAACTCACCCAGGAAATCGAACTGCTCCGCCGGATGCTGGAAGAGTGAAGGCCGGACGGCGCGGGATATTGGTCCGGCGCCGTCGCTTTCTCTGATCGAAGACGACAATGACCCTCCAGATCCGTCCTGCCACCGACGCCGATAAAGCGCAAATCCTCGCCATCGTCGCGCCGGTTCTGGCGGCGGGGGAAACCTATGCCATCGCCCGCGATCTCGATGAGGCTGGGGTTCTGGCCTATTGGTTCGATCCCGCGCACGAGGTGTTCGTCGCCCAGGAAGACGGCATGGTTCTGGGCACTTATTACCTGATGGCCAACCAGCAGGGCGGCGGGGCGCATGTGGCCAATTGCGGCTATATGACCGCGCCCGCCTCGCGCGGGAAGGGCGTGGCGCGAGCCATGTGCACCCATTCGCTGGCGCGCGCCAGGGAGCGCGGGTTCCGGGCCATGCAGTTCAATCACGTGGTTTCCACCAACATCGGCGCCGTCGCCCTCTGGAAAGCGCTCGGTTTCGATATCGTAGGGGTGCTGCCGGGGGCCTTCCGCCACCCGGTTGAGGGCTATGTCGAGAGTTATGTGATGTTCAGGACGCTCTAGAATCGGCGCGCTGCGACAGGCTGGGGCCTTGCCTTTTTTCGCCCGCCGATGCAGGGTCTCCCCCCGGCTTTTGGCCGCCGATGGCCCGTTCTGGGCCGGACGAACCAGACAATAAAGATCAGGGATGAAAAACACGCGATGAAGGTCACGCTCGAGCGCAACCATCTTCTGAAATCGCTGGGGCACGTGCACCGCGTGGTCGAGCGGCGCAACACCTATCCCATTCTGGCCAACGTGCTCATGAGCGCCACCGGCGACGGGCTCGACCTGCGCGCCACGGACCTCGATATCGAGGTGACCGAAACGGTGCCGGCGATGACCGGAACGCCCGGGACGACGACGGTGCCGGCCCATACGCTCTATGAAATCGTGCGCAAGCTTTCCGACGGCGCCGACGTGGTGCTGGAAACCGATGGCAACGACCAGATGCTGATCAGCTCGGGCCGGTCGCGCTTTCATCTGGCCTGTCTCAATCCCGACGGCTTTCCCGATCTGAAATCGGGAGCCTTCACGCACACCTTCTCGATTGCCGTCGAGACGCTCAAGGACCTGATCGAGCGCACCCAGTTCGCGATCTCCAACGAAGAGACGCGTTATTATCTCAACGGCATTTTCGTTCACACCGTCGATGGCCCCGATGGCGTGGTGATGCGGGCGGTCGCGACCGACGGACACCGGCTGGCCCGGGTCGAGGCCGAAGCGCCGCAGGGCTCGGCCGGCATGCCGGGGATCATCATCCCGCGCAAGACGGTGGCCGAGGTGCTCAAGCTTCTCGACGGGGTGGACGAGACGGTGGGGGTCGAGCTTTCCGACACCAAGATTCGTTTTACCCTGGGCGGGGTGGTGCTGCTCTCCAAACTCATCGAGGGGAGCTTCCCCGATTACGAGCGCGTGACACCCAAGAACAACGACAAGGCGCTGCTGGTCGATCGCGATTCGCTGGCGCGCGCCGTCGATCGCGTTTCAACGATTGCGTCGGAGCGCGGCGGCAAGGCGGTCAAGCTCTCGCTCACGCCCGGCCAGCTCGAGCTTTCGGTGACCAATCCCGATCACGGCACGGCCAATGAGGAACTGGCGGTGGATTTCGATATCGACGGGTTCGAGATCGGGTTCAACGCGCGCTATCTGCTCGAAATCATCTCGCAGATCCGCAGCGAGAACGCGACGTTCCTGTTCAACGACGCCGGCTCGCCGACCCTGGTCAAGGAAGAGGGCGAGACCAAAGCCCTTTTCGTTCTGATGCCGATGCGGGTGTGACATCGATCGGCCTGGGCGATTTTGGCAAGCTCGGCTCACCCCTCACCCCCATCCCCTCTCCCTCAAGGGGAGAGGGGGGCTCTCTTTGCGGGCGCTTCGATTTAACCGCACCGCTGCAAGGGGCTACCCTTCTCCCCTTGAGGGAGAAGGTGGGCTTTCGCTTGAAAAGCGAAAGGTCGGATGAGGGGTGCGCAGCGCCCGCACAACGATCGAGCCCATTGAGTTCAAATGACCCCACCCAACCGCTCCATTTCCCGCCTCAGGCTCACCGGCTTCCGCAACTACGCCTCGGCGGCGCTCGATCTCGATCCGCGGCATGTGGTGCTGACGGGCGAGAACGGAGCGGGCAAGACCAATCTGATCGAAGCGATATCGCTTCTGGCGCCGGGGCGCGGGTTGCGAAGGGCCGGGTTCGACACGCTGGGGATTGTGGGCGGGGACGGGCTATGGGCCGTTGCCGCGAGCATAGAAACCAAATTCGGGCCCGTCGATATCGGCACAGGGGCGAGCCCGGACGCTTCGGCGCGGCGGGTGCGGATCAATGGCGCCAACGCGCGCTCGGTCGAGGAGATGAGCGAGCATTTGCGGGTTTTATGGCTCACGCCCTCGATGGACGGGCTGTTCACCGGCCCGGCGAGCGAGCGGCGGCGGTTTCTCGACCGGCTGGTGACGGCGCTTCACCCCGGCCATTCGGGGGCGGTCAGCGATTTCGAAAAGATCATGCGCCAGCGCAACAGGCTTTTGGAAGACAATGGCGATCCGGCCTGGCTGTCGGCGATAGAAGCGCAGATGGCCGAACTGGCCACCGCCATCCATTTCGCTCGCGCCGATTCGCTGGCCCATCTGCAAGCGCTGATGGCCAAGAGCGTGGCCGACACCGGATTCCCCGAGGCGCTTTTGGCCATCACGCCGTTTTTCGAGGGCGAGATGCCGCCGACCGCGAGCGGGCTGGAAGCAGCGCTGGCCGGGCTGTGGCGCGAGAGCCGGGGCCTTGATCGGGCGGCGGGACGCACTACATCTGGACCTCACCGCATCGATCTTGAAGTGACCCATGCGCCCAAGACCATGCCCGCCGGGCTGTGCTCGACGGGCGAGCAGAAGGCGCTGTTGATCGGGCTCATTTTAGTTCACGCAAGGCTGGTTTCGCAGATGACGGGGATCACCCCCATTCTCCTTCTCGACGAAATCGCCGCCCATCTCGATCCGTTGCGACGGCGGGCGCTGTTCGACGCGCTGGAACGTCTGGGCACCCAATGCTGGATGACCGGAACCGACCCGGTGCTGTTTGCCGATCTGGGTGCGCGGGCGCAGTATTTCACCGTTGCGGCGGGCGGCGTGCGCCCGGCGGGCTGAAAACGGACGACAACGACGTCAATCTGGCCGAAAATCCGGCAAATTGCTTGGGGATAAGTCCCCAATCAGGTAGAACAATTACACCTCCCAACAAGGCTGATTCTGTCTTCATGAGCGATACGCCCCCGATCCCCAACGACGCAGACTATGGCGCGGATTCGATCAAGGTCCTCAAGGGCCTCGATGCGGTCAGGAAGCGCCCGGGCATGTATATCGGGGACACCGACGACGGCACGGGCCTGCACCACATGGTCTATGAAGTCGTCGACAACGCCATCGACGAGGCGCTGGCGGGCCACGCCGACCTCGTGACCGTGACGCTCAACGCCGACGGATCGGTGACGGTCAACGACAATGGGCGCGGAATTCCCACCGCAATCCACAAGGAAGAGGGGATTTCGGCGGCCGAAGTGATCATGACCCAGCTCCATGCGGGCGGCAAGTTCGACCAGAATTCCTACAAGGTTTCCGGCGGTCTGCACGGCGTGGGCGTTTCGGTGGTCAACGCGCTTTCCGAATGGCTCCGGATGCGCATAAGGCGCGCCGGCGGCCTCTTCGAGATGAGCTTCACCCATGGCGTGGCCGATGCCCCGCTCAAGGAAGTGGGCGCCTACACCGAGGACAAGCAGCCCGGTGTCTATGAAGGCCGCTCGGGCACCGAGATCACCTTCATGCCCTCGACAGAAACCTTCACAATGATCGAGTTCGACTACAAGACGCTCGAACATCGGTTGCGCGAGCTGGCCTTCCTCAACTCGGGCGTGCACATCATCCTGCGCGACAACCGCCATCCCGAGCCCGTCGAGACCGACCTGATGTATGAGGGCGGGATCGAGGCCTTCGTGCGCTATCTCGACAAGAACAAGCCGGCGCTGCTCGAAGCCCCCATTTCGCTCTCGGCGGAAAAGGACGACATCACCGTCGAAGTGGCGCTGTGGTGGAACGACAGCTATCACGAAAACGTGCTGTGCTTTACCAACAACATTCCCCAGCGCGATGGCGGCACGCACCTTGCGGGCCTGCGCGGCGCGCTGACCCGGCAGGTGACCTCCTATGCCGACCAGTCGGGTATCTTGAAGCGCGAGAAGGTGGCACTAACCGGCGACGACACCCGCGAGGGGCTGACCTGCGTGCTCTCGGTCAAGGTTCCGGACCCCAAATTCTCCTCCCAGACCAAGGACAAGCTGGTCTCGTCCGAAGTCCGTCCGGCGGTCGAGAGCGTCGTCAACGACAAGCTCAGCCAGTGGTTCGAGGAGCATCCGAGCGAAGCCAAGCAGATCGTCACCAAGGTGGCCGAAGCCGCCGCGGCGCGCGAAGCGGCCCGCAAGGCGCGCGAACTGACCCGGCGCAAATCGGCGCTGGAAATCTCGTCGCTCCCCGGCAAGCTCGCCGACTGCCAGGAACGCGACCCGGCCAAGGCGGAAATCTTCATCGTCGAGGGTGACTCGGCCGGTGGTTCGGCCAAGCAGGGGCGCGATCGCGCCACCCAGGCGGTGCTGCCGCTGCGCGGCAAGATCCTCAACGTCGAGCGCGCCCGCTTCGACCGGATGATTTCGTCCGATCAGGTGGGGACGCTGATCACGGCGCTGGGCACCGGCATCGGGCGCGAGGAGTTCAACCCCGACAAGCTGCGCTACCACAAGATCATCATCATGACGGACGCCGACGTCGACGGCGCCCATATCCGCACCCTGCTGCTGACCTTCTTTTATCGCCAGACGCCCGAGCTGATCGAGCGCGGGCATATCTATATCGCCCAGCCACCGCTCTATAAGGTGACGCGCGGACGTTCCGAGCAATATCTCAAGGACGAGCGGGCCCGCGAGGATTATTTGCTCGCCGGCGGCGTGGACGAAGCCGTGCTCACGACCCGGGCCGGATCGGCCCATGCGGGAGCGGACCTTCTGGGCATCCTCGAGCAGGCGCGCGATCTCAACCATTTGATCGACAACCAGAATTCTCGGTACAACCGGCAGATGATCGAGCAGGCGGCGGTGGTCGGCGCGCTCGATCCGCAGGCCATGGAAAACTCCGACGCGGCCCAGGCGCTGGCCGACCGGGTCGCCAATCGGCTCAACCGAATGTCCGACGAAACCGAACGCACCTGGGACGGGCGTCTGGATGGGGAAGGCGGCTACGTCTTCTCGCGCGTGGTGCGCGGCGTTGCCGAAACCCATACGCTGGACGCGGCCCTGCTCGGTTCGGCCGATGCGCGCAAGCTGCGCAACCTTGCCGGCAAGCTCGACGAGATCTATGGCGGCGTGCCGACCCTGACGCGCAAGGACCAGAACCATGAGGTTTACGGTCCGCGCTCGCTGTTTGCCATGGTGATGGCAGCGGGCGGCAAGGGCGTTTCCATGCAACGCTACAAGGGGCTGGGTGAAATGAACGCCGAGCAGCTTTGGGAAACCACCATGGACCCCAATGCGCGCACGCTCTTGCAGGTTCAGATCAAGGAATCCGACGACGCGGATTCGATCTTCACCCAGTTGATGGGTGATCTGGTCGAACCGCGCCGCGAATTTATTCAGGAAAACGCATTGGCGGTCTCCAACCTCGATATCTGAGGGGGTGCAGCCCTTGCGCTGACGATTGATCGCATTGCCCGCAACGGGCAAAATAGGTGTTGTAGCGCGGCCACAACCGCCGGCAAGAGTGGGAAAACCCACATAAACCGGCCACATTTGGCCGCGATAGCGTTTGGGCCGAGACGGATCGGAGCGTATTCCGTCCGTCTCACAGCTTTTCTCCGATGGCCGAAAGTGACTGCCTGATGGATCTTCGCCTTTCACCCGACGATCGCGTCGATACGGGTTCGCAACGCAAGGCCAGGACGCAGCGCGCGTCCGCCTCGGGCGCGGCAAAGCCGCCACGGGGGTCCGAACCGCGCCGGCCGAAATCGAAAAAGGTGAAAAAGAAGCGCTCGGGTGGCATGAAGTTCATCGTCGGGCTTGCCTATTTCTGCTTCACCATGCTGCTGCTCGGCGGTGTCGCTGTGGCCGGGATCGTCGTCTATTACGGACGGGATCTGGGCTCGTCGGCGACCTGGGAAGTTCCCCAGCGCCCGCCCAACATCCGCGTACTCGCCTCCAATGGCCAATTGCTCACCAATCGCGGGCAGACCGGGGGCGAGGCGGTGACGATCAGCGAACTGCCCGCCTATGTGGGCCAGGCGGTGATCGCCAGCGAAGACCGCCGATTCTACAACCATTTCGGCGTCGACCCGATCGGGCTTGCCTCGGTGGCCGTGGAATCGGTGCGGGCCGGCGAGTTGACACGCGGCGCCTCGACCATCACCCAGCAGGTGGCCAAGAACCTGTTCCTCACGCCCGACCAGACCCTGGGCCGCAAGGTGCAGGAAGCGCTGCTGGCCGTGTGGCTGGAACAGAATTATTCCAAGGACCAGATCCTCGAGCTCTATCTCAACCGCGTCCATTTCGGTTCGGGCGCCACGGGGATCGAGGCGGCGGCCCAGACCTATTTCGGCATTTCGGCGCGCAATCTCTCGCTCGGTCAGGCCGCGATGCTGGCCGGCATCCTGCCCGCGCCCAGCTATTACAATCCCAAGACCCATCCCGACCGGGCCAGGCAGCGCCAGCAACTGGCGCTGGCCAATATGGTGCGTTCCGGCTTCATCACCCAGGAGCAGGCGAGCGCGGCAGCCGCCAACATGGACGCCCAGATCACGACGCAGCGCGTCGCGGGCACCGAATATTACGTGGCCGACTGGGTCGAATCGCTCATGAACGATTATCTGGGCGAAGTGAACGAGGACGTGATCGTTTCGACCACGCTCGATTGGGAGCTGCAAAAGCACGCCGAATTCGTGATCAAGGAAGCGGTGGCCGAGCGCGGGTCGGATCTGAGTTTCTCGCAGGCCGCGTTCGTCGCCATGGATACGGAGGGCCGGGTGCGGGCCCTGGTGGGCGGCGTCGATTACAGCCAGTCGACCTATAACCGCGCGGTGACCGCGCGCCGCCAGCCGGGGTCGGCCTTCAAGCCCTTCGTCTATCTGGCGGCCCTCCAGCAGGGCTATACGCCCGATACGCTGATGGTCGACGAGCCCTTGGATTACAATGGCTGGCGGCCCGAGAATTCGAGCGGCAATTATGTCGGCCCGGTCCTCCTGCGCGATGCCCTGGCCTATTCGATCAATACAGTCGCGGCGCGCCTGGCGATCGATATCGGGCCGGAAAACGTTGTCGAAACCGCTTATCGGATGGGCTTTTCGTCTAATTTCCAGGCGGTGCCGGCCATTGCGCTGGGGACCCAGGAAGTCTCGCTGCTCGAGCTCACCAATGGCTATGTGCCCTTCGCCAACGGCGGCTATGGGGTCATTCCCAACGTCATCACGCGCATCACCACCATGGATGGCGAAATCCTCTACGAGGAATCGCCCTCGGGGCCGGGACGCATCCTGACCGACGAGCAGGTGGGCATGATGAACGACATGCTCCAGACCGGCGTTCAGGCCGGCACGGGGCGCGGCGCGCAGCTCGGCAACTGGCCGATGGCCGGCAAGACGGGCACCTCGCAGCGCAACCGCGACGCGCTGTTCGTAGGCTATACCTCAAGCCTTGTGGGCGGGGTGTGGCTGGGCAATGACGACGATGCGCCCACCCGCGTGTTCGGCGGCCAGGTGCCGGCCCAGATCTGGCGCGATATCATGACCAAGGCCCATGAAGGCCTGCAGGTCGCCGATTTGCCGGGCACCTATGTGCGGCTGCAGGATCGCGTAGCCGTGCCCATGCAGCCGGGCGTGCCCGCGACGGGGCAGCCGGTGACCATCGACCAGATCCAGGGGCCCGCCGGCCAGCCCGTCCAGCAGCAGCCGGGACAAATCCCCTTCGAAGTGCAGCAGCAGCAACAGGTGCAGCCGGCGCCCCAACCAGTGCCGGTCCAGCCCGACGACGGCATAGGCACGCTGCTCAACGGCCTTTTCGGCTAGGATGGAAAAGAAAAGCCCGGAGCATCGCTCCGGGCTTTTTTCATATCGCCATCAAGCCGGCCCCATGGGCCTTGAGCCAGGCCTGGCCCCGTCCGTAATCGGGCAGGGTGCGGACCACCGTGCGCCAGAAGGCCGGGCTGTGGTTCATCTCAATGATATGGGCCACTTCATGGGCCGCCACATAATCGAGGACGAAATCGGGCGCGAGGACCAGCCGCCAGTTGAAATTGAGGGTGCGCGCCGAGGAGCACGATCCCCAGCGCGTCGATTGATCCCGCATGGTTATGCCTGCCACTCCAACGCCCAGCGTCGCGGCGTGCCGGGCGCAGGACGATTGCAGATCGCGGCGCGCCTCGGCCTTGAGCCAATCGAGAAGACGCCGGCGCATATGGTCCTGGCCGCCCGGAACGTGAAGTTCGGGCCCATCGGTCCCTTCCACTACCCGCACCAGCCCGCGCGAGGACGGAAGGCTGACCAGGATGTGGGGGACGCCGCGCAATGGAATGGTGCCGCCCGGGACAATGGCGTGGGGCGTTGCGAGCTTTGCAAGCCGATTGGCCAGCCAGCCGCTGTTGCGCTCGAGGAAGGCCTGCGCCTCGCCCCAGCGGCCGGCGCGCGGCACGGTGAGCACCGGTTCGCCCCGCCGGCCCACCGACAGCCGATAGGCCTTGGCGCGTGCATTGACCCTGACCGTGACCGTCACCGGATCGGCATCGATCATGATCTGGGTAGTTGGGGGAATGGAGCGGCCCAGAAGACCCTTGAGCACCATCGATGACTGATCTTTCATGGGCGATTCGGCAACACGGCCATTATGGCGGGACGCGGGAAAAAAAGAAGCGGCACGGCGGAAGGCCGCCGGCCGCTACTTTCCCGATCGGGCTCAAAAAAGTGTGCCTTGGGCGGAGGAAACCCAAGGCACGACTACGGGATCAAGGGAGGGGAACAATCCCGCAGCCGAAGGGAACTTTTGGCTTGCCGCCGGCCAAAGCCGACGGCAGGAGGCTCAGTAGCCCTGGCGTTCGCCGCCTTCGCCGCCCTCGTCGTTGCGGGGCGCATTGCGATCGCGCATGAAGCGGTCGAACTCTTCCCGGTCGCGGGCCTTGTGAAGGTTGGCGAGATATTCCTCGAAGGCCGCACGATCTTCATCGAGCTTGCGGCGTTCTTCCTCGAGGCGCTTGAGCTGTTCGTCGCGATACTCGTCGAACGCGGCGTTGCCGGTTGCCGAGCGATAGCCGCGATGACCATGGCCATGGCCACAGCCGCGCGATTTGAAGCTTTGCTTCTGGTTTGCGACCCAGCTTTCGGCCTTTTCACGGCTGCCGCCGAAATATTCGCCCCAGAGGATGTAGGCGAGGACGGCCATGCCAAGAGGCCAGAAGATGATGAAGCCCAAGACCATCAAGGCGATGGTCAGGGGCGACCAAGCAGGTTTGATAATTGCGGTGTTCATGTTGCGGTCTCTCCAGTCTCGAACGTATTGGAATCTGGGGTTCCAGCCCGGCGCATCAAGGCCGCGTGCAAAAATTTTTAAGTCTTGAAATCTGCTATAGAGTTCCCATAGACCCCCGCAAACGACGGCAAAACAACCATGACCGACACCCTAGAGACCACCGCGCCGGCGGTGCGCAGCGCCAATCCCATGCGGCTCGAAACGCTCGTTCTGCTGCGCTGGCTGGCCATTTCGGGCCAGCTCATCTCGGTGGTCTTCGTGCGCTACGGCATGGGCTATGAGCTGCCGCTGGGGGCGTGCCTGGTGCTGATCGGGCTCTCGGTGCTGCTCAATGCCGGCCTGCTCATCGGCTATGGGCCGGGCCACCGGCCCTCGACCCGGCTCGCCTTCCTGCAACTGGCCTATGACAGCCTGCAATTGGGGGGCCTGCTCTATCTCACCGGCGGGCTGGGCAATCCCTTCGCCATTCTGCTTTTAGCCCCCGTATCGGTTTCCGCCTCGACGCTGGCGTCGCGCGAAACCATCTGGCTGGGATTGCTGGTCGGGGGGATCGCCAGCCTTTTGGCGCTGTTTCACCTGCCGCTCCCTTGGGAGCCGGGAAGCACCTTCCAGCCGCCGCGCATCTATCTCACCGGCGTCTGGGTGGCGATCCTGTGCGCTGTGGCGTTCGTTGCCGGCTATACAAGCAAGGTGGCGCATGAAGCGCGCCAGCTCGTCGATGCCCTCACCCTCACCGAACTGGCGCTGTCGCGCCAACAACAGCTCTCGGCGCTCGACGGGCTGGCCGCGGCGACGGCCCATGAGTTGGGGACGCCGCTCGCCACCATCGCGCTGGCGGCCAAGGAAATCCGCCGCGACCACGGGGAGGGTGAACTGGCCGAGGACCTCGACCTGATCATCGACCAGGTGGCGCGGTGCCGGGCGATCCTGGGCAAATTGCGCAATCTGCGGCCTTCGGGCTCGGACATTTTCGATACCGCCACCCTTTCCGATATCGTTGCCGAGCTCGCCAAGGTGCATGAGGCGCCGGCCGCCATGGAAGGCAAGACGATAACGCTGGCCCAATCGCTCGCCCATGAGGACGAGCCGGTGATCGCCCGCAATGTGGCGCTGCTCTACGGCCTGGGCAATCTGATCGAAAACGCCGTGCAGTTTTCCAAGGTGGAAGTCACCATCCGGGCCATATGGGACGGGCGGCGGATGATGATCGCCATCATGGATGACGGGCCGGGCTTTCCGCCCGACCTTTTAAGCCGGCTGGGGGAACCCTATCTCACCACACGGACGCGCGACCGCGACGACCCGCGCCATCCCGATGGCGGGGGCGGATTGGGGCTTGGCGTATTCATCGCCAAGACGTTGCTCGAGCGAACCGGGGCAACGCTGCGTTTTTTCAACGCCAGGGCCAATGGGCATGCCTGTGTGGAGATCAGCTGGCCCCGCGATACGCTGGCGCGAAACATCCAGAACAATTGAGCGATCGGGTCTTAAGCAATTGATACCGTTTGCTTTGACGAAACCGACACAATTGGTCATAACCGAAGGGCGAGAGGATCAAAGGCCATGACCGACATTTCAGACCTTCCCGAAACCGAGCGCACGCTGCTACTTGTCGACGATGACAAGCCGTTCCTGACGCGTCTCGAACGCGCCATGGAAAAACGCGGATTTGCCGTCACCATCGCCGATACGGTGGCGGGCGGGCTCGCGGCGGTCAAGGCCCATCCCCCGGCGTTCGCCGTGGTCGATCTGCGGCTCGAGGACGGCAATGGGCTTGAAGTGGTCAAGGCCCTCCATGAAAGCCGCGTCGACGCGCGGGCGGTGGTTCTGACCGGATATGGCAACATCGCCACCGCCGTAACCGCCGTCAAATTGGGCGCCGTCGACTATCTCGCCAAGCCCGCCGATGCCGACGATATCGTCAAGGCGCTGCTCGCCAATGAGGAGACCAAGCCCGAGCCCCCCGACAACCCCATGTCGGCCGACCGGGTGCGCTGGGAGCATATCCAGCGGGTCTATGAATTGTGCGACCGGAACGTGTCGGAAACCGCTCGGCGGCTCAACATGCACCGGCGCACGCTGCAGCGGATTCTTGCCAAGCGCGCGCCGCGCTAGGGCCTTCCCCCGCAGCGAAATTTCGAAACCAAAGAAAAAGGCGGCCTATTCGGCCGCCTGATGATTGTTGGTGGGCTCGGGCGTCCCGGGCAGGATGTCGGGGCCAGGGCCGGTGATGAGCAGGGGCTGCTTGCGGCGCTTGCGGCTGACGCGGACCTGCCTGACCCGACGTCCGTCCGACCGGGTGATCTCGAAATCGAAACCCTTGAGCTTCGAAACGATCTCGCCGCGAGCGGGAACCCGCCCGGCCAGCGCAAAGATCAATCCCCCGACAGTATCCACCTCGTCGCCGTAATGGCCCGGGTCGAAATCGGTGCCGACCACCTCGACCAGATCGTCGAGTTCGGTGCGGGCATCGACGACGAAGACGTCGTCATTGAGCGCCCGGATCATCTGATCCTCTTCCTCGTCGTGCTCGTCCTCGATATCGCCGACGACGGCTTCGAGCAGGTCTTCGATAGTGGCCAGACCATCGGTTCCGCCGTATTCATCGATCACCACGGCCATGTGGATATGGGTGGCCTGCATGGAGGTCAGAAGATCGATGACCGGCATGGAGGGGGGCACGAACAGCACCTTGCGTACCAGATCGACCCTGCCGATCTTTTGCTTGAGGGCAGGGGTGACGAACCGCACCGGGCTTGAGGACCCATTGCCGTTGGCAGCGCCATTGGCGGCGGGTCTGGCCTCCTCGGTGACTTTTTCGAGCACGTCCTTGATGTGAATCATGCCCACGACATTGTCGAGGCTGTCCTCATAGACGGGCATGCGCGAATGACCGCCCTGGCGGAAGCGTTCGATGACCGAGCCGACATTGACGTCGACCTCCACGGCCTCGATATCGGAGCGGGGCACCATGACGTCCTCGACGCGCATGTCGCCCAGATTGAGAACGTTCTGCAGGATCGTCCTTTCGGACGCCGAGAACACCTCGTCTTCCTGCTGGGGCGCTTCGAGCGCCTCCTTGAGATCGCTGCGCAGCGATGCCGAGCGAATCGGCATGAAGGCAAGGATCTTCTCCCAGAAGGAAGATTTCTTTTCGCTCGAAGGTGAAGTGTTGTCGCCACGAGGGCGATGCGGCCGGCGCGCCGCGGCGCTAGATTGATCGATGTCAGTCATCTGGGGTGCGGTGGCCAAATCCGTTCAAGGCCAACCGTCGGCACTCCGTATCTCGTTGCGCAAATGGAGCTTTAGCTCCGGGTCAATCCTCGATGAGGATTTGACCATCATAGGGGTCGGGATATCCCAACAGCCCCATAATATCGGTTTCTCTTGCCTCCATGGCAAGAGCCTCGTCTTCGGAAAGATGATCATAGCCCAAAACGTGAAGCATTCCATGGACCAGCAGGTGGGCGAAATGATGCTCGAAGGGCTTTTCAAGCTCTTGAGCTTCCCGCAAAATCGTTTCATAGGCCAGGGATATGTCACCCAGAAGACCCTCCAGCGGATCGTCCGGATCGAGCGCGGGAAACGAGAGAACGTTGGTGGGCTTGTCCTTGCCGCGCCACTGGCTGTTGAGCGCCTGCTGGGCCGCATCATCGGTCAAAAGCACCGAGATTTCGCAGGGCCCATCCACTTGATAGCCGGAATTGGCCAGCGCGGCGGTGAGAACACGCTGGGCCAAGGGCTCCAGCCCCTCGGGCCAATCCCCGTTCTCGACGGCGATATCGACGGTAAGCTGGGGGCTCAAACGTCGAGCTTTCCAGCGGCCGAAGGATCCTTGCCCGTCGCGCCCTCATAGGCGCGAACGATGCGGGCGACCAGCTCGTGGCGCACCACGTCCTTGTCGGAAAAACGCGTGATGTGGATGCCCTCGACGTCCGACAGCAGGTGCAGTGCCTCGACCAGCCCCGATTTTTCCCCACGCGGCAGGTCGACCTGGGTGGGATCGCCCGTGACGATCATTTTCGAATTTTCGCCCAGACGAGTCAGAAACATCTTCATCTGCATGGAGGTGGTGTTTTGGGCCTCATCGAGGATCACCGCGGCGTTCGAGAGCGTGCGCCCGCGCATGAAGGCGAGCGGGGCCACCTCGATGGTGCCGGCGGCAAGGCAGCGTTCGACCACTTCGGCCTGCATCATATCGTAAAGCGCGTCATAGAGCGGGCGCAGATAGGGATCGACCTTTTCCTTGAGGTCGCCGGGCAGAAAGCCCAGCCGTTCGCCGGCCTCGACAGCAGGCCGGGAAAGAATAATGCGGGAAATCTCGCCCCGTTCGAGAAGCGTCGCGGCGTGGGCGACGGCCAGATAGGTCTTGCCGGTGCCGGCCGGGCCGACCCCGAACACCATCTCGAACCGGTCCATGGCGCGGATATAGCCGTCCTGAGCCGGGTTGCGGGCCACGATGGTCGCCTTGCGCGTGGCGATCTGGGCCATGCGCACCTTGCCCTTTTTCTCCAGCGTGGGCAGCGAGAGCTGGTTGTCCTCGGACTGGACCATGCGAATGACGCCGTCGACGTCGCCGACCCCCACATGCTTGCCCTCTTCGAGCATGTCATAAAGCGATTCCAGCGCGCGGCGCGCCTGATCGATCGCGTTGGCGCCACCGCGCAGCATCACGTGATTGCCGCGCGAATTGGCTTCGACCCCCAGGCGCTGTTCGATCAGCGCCAGATTCTGGTCAAATTCGCCGTAGAGTTGGGAAACAAGCCGATTGTCCTCGAACGCCAGTTCGAGATGGGCGGCGGCGGATTGGTCGGGTTGCGACCGCAAATTCCGTGTCAAACGCGATGGCTCCAGGGCAGCACTGCGATTCTTACCCGAGTCAACGTATCAGACCGCCATAGCGTTCGCTGTGACAATTCTGCCTTCGAGCGAATTTTTTGCCTGTCCGATGATTTCGACCGGCAGGATCTTGCCGATCAGGCTCTGATCGGCGGCGATATGGACGGCCTGGAGATAGGGTGAGCGGCCCGCGACCTGACCGGGATTGCGGCCCGGCTTTTCGATCAGCACCGGCATGGTCAGCCCCACGCAGCCGGCATTGAAGGCCCGGGACTGGCTGGTGATCTCGGCCTGGAGGATTTCCAGACGCTCGGCCTTGACGTGCTCTTCGATCTGATTGCCCATTTCCGCCCCCGGCGTGCCGGGGCGAGTGGAATATTTGAACGAAAATGCCGAGGCGTAGCCGACTTTTTTCACGATCTCGACAGTTGCCGCGAAATCGGCGTCGGTCTCGCCGGGAAAACCAACGATGAAATCGCCCGAGAGGGCCATATCGGGCCGCGCGGCACGGATGCGATCGATGATCTCGAGATATTCCTGCGCCGTATGCCGGCGGTTCATGGCTTTCAGTATGGTATCGGACCCCGACTGCACCGGCAGGTGCAGATAGGGCATGAGCTTATCGAGATCGCGATGGGCGGCGATCAGCTCGTCATCCATGTCGCGGGGGTGGCTGGTAGTGTAGCGGATACGCTCGATCCCCTCGATCTCGGCCAGCATATGGCAGAGCGCGCCAAGGCTCACGGCGCGGCCATTGCCGTCCAACCCGTGATAGGCGTTGACGTTCTGGCCCAGCAGGGTGATTTCCCTGACGCCGGCATCGGCCAGCGCCCGCGCCTCGCTCAGGACCTGTGCCACGGGGCGCGAGACCTCGGCGCCGCGCGTATAGGGAACGACGCAGAAGGAACAGAATTTGTCGCATCCTTCCTGCACGGTCAGGAACGCCGTGAGCCCACGCGAAATAGTCACTTCGCGTTTGGGAGCCGGCAGATGGGCGAATTTGTCTTCCTCGGGGAAATCGGTATCGACAACCCGCTCGGTCTGCGCCCTGGCCAGAAGTTCGGGCAGGCGGTGATAGGATTGCGGGCCGAAGACCAGATCGACGGCAGGCGAGCGCGCCATGATCTCTTCGCCCTCGGCCTGCGCCACGCAGCCGGCCACCCCGATCAGCATCTTTTTGGCGCCGGGAGCGCGCTCGTCGCGGAAATCGCGGATGCGGCCCAGTTCCGAATAGACCTTTTCTGCCGCCTTTTCGCGGATATGGCAGGTGTTCAAAAGCACCAGATCGGCCTCGCCCATATCCTGGGTCGGCGTATAGCCGTGCGGCGCCAGGGCGTCGGTCATCCGATCGCTGTCGTAAACGTTCATCTGGCAGCCATAGGTCTTGATGAAGACCTTCCTGGCATTTGGGAGGGACTGGTTTTCGCTCATGGGCGGGGTTTACCCAATTCTTGTGCCTTTGGCAAAGGCTGACGACGGTTGAGCGCGTTGAGCATGCGGCGCACCTCGTTTTCCGCCGCCTTTGCGATCCCCTTGCGGTCGCCATTGGCGGCAAGCGGGGTGCCCAACGCGATTGTAACGTTCTTGGGGCCGGAGGAGAGGATGGCGCCGAGATTGTCGCCCACCTCCATGTCGCCGATCCAGGCGATTTGCCAGCGCTCGTTGCGTGACAGGGGCAGGCCCGAAATCGCCGTATAGGCGATGGCGAGCGGCTGGATCATCACCCCCTTATCGTTTTCCTCCACCATGGCCGCGCTCGCGGCGCCCAAAAGCGCCGACCGAAAGGGCAGGACATGGGTGCCGATATCGGACGTGCCCTCGGCAAACAGCAGCACTGGGATGCCCTCGGCGATCCGTCCGCTCATTTCGCGGGCCGTGCGCCCCGCATCGGTGCGGCGCCTGCGGTCAACGAAGATGGTTCTTTGCAGCCCGGCCATGAAGCCGACCAGCGGCCAGCGGGCGATTTCGGATTTGGCGACGAAGCTGACCGGAAATTTCGACGCCACCGCCACGATATCGAGCCAGCCGATATGGTTGGACACCAGCAGAACCGGCCCGTCGCGAACAGGTTCCCCCTCGACCTTTACGCGCAGACCAAGCCCGATGGCCAAGAGCTTGAAGAAGGTTTGCGGCAATAGACGCCAGCCGGGCAGCCTTGCCCAGAGGATCACAAGCTGGAACGGCAGCCCGACGAGCGTGAAAGGCAGGACGACGAGCGCGAGAAACAGCAGGCGAAGGACCATAAAGGGCTCAGGACGATTTGTCCTCCAGCGGCACGGCATAAAGCTCGAGCCGGTGATCGACCAGCTTGTAGCCGAGCTTTTTGGCGATCACCTCCTGGATGGCCTCGATCTCCTCGTTGCGGAACTCGATGACCTTGCCCGAGCGGATATCGATAAGATGGTCGTGATGCTCGTCGGGGATCTGCTCGAAACGCGCGCGCCCATCCTTGAAATCGTGCTTGGTGACCAGCCCGGCTTCCTCGAAAAGATTGACGGTGCGATAGACGGTTGAGAGCGAAATGCGCGGATCGATCGCGGCGGCGCGGCGATAGAGTTCCTCGACGTCGGGATGGTCGGAGGCCGCTTCCAGCACGCGGGCGATCACCCGGCGCTGCTCGGTCATGCGCATGTTGCGCGCCACGCATTGTTCTTCAAGCGTCGCTTCGCTGTCGGGCTGGATCCCCATGGCGCACCTTCGCGCATCTGTTTTGCTATTGGCTCGGGGTTAGCCGATCGGAGCGCGCATGACAAGGGCGGTGGCCGCCGAGCCGTCGGGCTTGGGGTAATAGGCCTTGCGCTTGCCGATCTCGGTAAAGCCGAAACCGCGATAGAGCGCGATGGCCGCCGCGTTGGTTTCATCGACCTCGAGAAACATGGTTTTGACCGGACTCATGGTTAGATCGGAAAAGGCCGCTCCAAGCAGGGCGCGGCCCAGCCCCCGGCCACGGCTTTTGGGGTCGACGGCGATGGTGAGGAGTTCGCTTTCATCTTCGGCCAGACGCAGCATGGCGAACCCGGAAATGGCTCGCCGGGCGTCGCTGGCCACATAGGCAGGCGTTATTTTGGGATCGGCGAGATAGGCCTCGAAATCAGTGGTCGGCCAGCCGCGATAAAAGCCGGCGGCGTGTAATCTGGCCAGCGCGGGCGCGTCTCGGACCTCGCCACGGGCGATATGGAGGCCGGACGGGGCGAGCCAGAGATTCATCGGCGCGCCACCTGGGCTTTCGTCTGCGGCTTGGCGTCGGCGGCCCGGATATAGGTGGGATCGGGGGGAAATTTTTTAGGATCGGCCATGGCGGCGAAGCGGGCCATTAGCACGATGTCGATCATCGGATCGTCGGCATTGGTGCGCGCCGCCACTTGGAGGCTCTGGGTGAGGTCGACGAGTTCCGGAGCGCCCTCGGGATGGCCGGGGGCCGAAAATGTCTGGCGATAGGCCTCGTCGCGCCGGGCGTCGACGATGAGCTCGCTCGGGCCGGGCCGCGAAAGCGAGAGGGCGAGAAGCGAGGGGATGCCCAGAACAGGAATATCGAGCGCCACGCCCAACCCCCGCGCGGCGGAAAGCCCGATCCGCAACCCGGTGAACGACCCCGGACCCGTGGAAACCCCGATGCGTTCGATGTCGCCATAGGCGAGGCCATGACGCGTCATCAGCTCGTCGATGGCCGGGAAGATGATTTCGGCATGGCCCTTGGCGATGTCGCGGATTTCGCTATCGGCAGCGCCATCCGCGAAGATCAGCGCCAGTTGCAGGCGCCCGCGGGCAGTATCGATGGCAAGGGTCGTGGGCATTGTCATGGGACGAGGCTTTAGGCCCAAAGCCCGATCGCCGCAAGCCGATCAGGCTTTGTCCGACGGCTTGTCGTCGAGGGTGCCCGGATCGGATTTTACGTCCTCGGCCATGCCCTGACGGAAACTTTTGATGCCCTTGCCCAGATCGCCCATCATGCCCGAAAGGCGGCCTGGGCCGAAGACGACGAGCACCACGACCAGAACGACCAGCCAGTGCGCGAGGGAAAACGTACCCATGTTCGAACTCCTGCGGCCGAAATCCGGCCGATCGCCGCGTTATCTCGCCGGGTCGCGGCAAATGTGCGGCAGGCGATCCTACGCCTCCAAATATGCGAATGCCAGTGTCGCGGTTTCCCGGGACACTGGCGCAAGAAGGCGTGAGGCCTAACTGAATAGTTCTAGATTTGCTGCACCTGCTCGACGCCGGGAACGAAGTGGCGCAGGAGGTTTTCGATGCCCGATTTGAGCGTCGCTGTGGACGAGGGGCAGCCCGAGCAGGCGCCCTGCATGTGGAGGAATACAGTGCCTTCCTTGTAGCCCTTGAAGGTAATGTCGCCGCCATCCATGGCGACGGCCGGGCGGACGCGGGTGGCGAGGAGTTCCTTGATCACTTCGACAGTCTCGGTGTCTTCGTCGTCGAAAAATTCGTCGCTGTCATCGTTGGCCGAGGTTGCGGCGCCTTCGGCGAGGACGGGCTTTCCGGCCATGAAATGCTCCATGACGGCGCCCAGAATCGCGGGCTTTATGTGAGCCCAATCAATGGCTTCGTCCTTGGTGACCGAAACGAAATCGGACCCCAGGAACACACCGGAAACGCCATCGAGCGAGAAAAGAGCCGCGGCCAGAGGAGAAATGCGGGCGGCTTCGGCGTCGCGGAAATCGCGCGGTTCACCGGGCAGGACCTCGCGGCCGGGGAGAAATTTAAGCGTCGCCGGATTGGGGGTCGCTTCGGTCTGAATGAACATGATGTGCCTCTCAGGGCTTTTTAGAACCATTCCAAGTTGGTTCTAAAATAGGCGCATAAACGGGTTTTGCAAGGAGAATATGCAAGCAAGTCACGCGGCTAAACGGGGTTTGGGTTCACCATTGCGCGAAATCTCAACACAGCGCGGCCAGATCGGCGTCCGAAATCGTTCCCGGGACCACGGTGACGGGCACGCGAAAGGCGTTGGCACCGCGCGCCGCGATGGAGGCGACGAGGGGGCCGGGGCCTTCCGAGGAGTCGGCGGCGGCGAGCACCAGAATGGCGACATCGGGGTCTTCGGCGATCTGGGCTTCGACAGCGTCGGTCTTCTTGCCCTCGCGGATCACCCTTTCCACCTTGATCGACCCATAGGCGGCGATCGAGGCGGCGTGGCGGGCCTGGAGGGCTTGGGTCGCCTCATAGGCTTCGGCGCGCATCACTTCCTCGACGCCGAGCCAGTGCTGGAAATTGTCCGATTCGATCACCGAAAGCAAAACCACCACGCCCCCGGTGCGGCGGACGCGCAGGGCGGCGAAAGTCACCGCCTTGGCGCATTCGGGGCTCTCGTCGACGACGACGAGGAATTTGCGTTTGTATTCCTCGTCCCGAGTGTCTTCGATATCAGTCAATCGCAGCGTCCATGGGCTTTTTCAAAGCGGTGCATGCTGCCATTTGCGCATTTGATGCGCAAGTGGCAGGTCCCTTAGCTGATGAAGCCCACGATGGCGCGGACCTCTTTCATTGTCGTTTCGGCCAGAACGCCGGCCCGCTCTGCGCCATCGCGCAGATAGGCGTCGATGGTCTGGGGGTCGTCGAGCAGGCGCCGCATCTCGGTCGAGATGGGCGCGAGGACCGAAACCGCGAGATCGGCGAGCGCCGGCTTGAACCGGCCCCAGCCAGCGCCGGCGAATTCGGCGATAACTTCAGCTTTGGTCTCGTCCGAGAGCGCGGCGTAGATGCCCACGAGATTGTCGGCCTCTGCGCGGCCCTTGAGCCCTTCGACATCGGAGGGGAGCGGCTCGGGATCGGTGGTGGCCTTTTTGATCTTTTTGGCGATGGCGTCCGCATCGTCGAGCAGCGAGATGCGCGACTGGTCGGAAGGATCGGACTTGCTCATCTTCTTGGTGCCGTCGCGCAGGCTCATGATGCGGGTGGCGGGGCCGGCGATCAGCGGCTCGGTGATGGGGAAGAATTCGGGATCGAAACCGTTCTCCGCTATCGAGGCGGCGTAATCATTGTTGAACTTTTGCGCGATGTCGCGGGTGAGTTCGAGATGCTGTTTCTGGTCGTCGCCGACCGGAACCGATCCGGCCTTGTAGAGCAGGATATCGGCGGCCATCAGGGACGGATAGGCGAGCAGGCCCAGCGAGACGTTCTCGGAGTTTTTCCCCGCCGTCTTGTCCTTGAACTGGGTCATGCGGTTCATCCAGCCGATGCGCGCGATGCAGTTGAAGATCCAGGCCAACTCGGCATGCTGGACCACCTGGGACTGGTTGAAGACGATATGGGCGCGTGGGTCGATGCCCGCGGCGATGAAGGCGGCGGCGACTTCGCGCGTGGCGCGGCGCAGCTCATTGGGTTCCTGCCAGACGGTGATCGCGTGCATATCGACGACGCAATAGAGGCATTCATGGGTCTGCTGGAGGGGCACGAAACGGCGGATGGCGCCGAGATAATTGCCCAGGTGCAGATCGCCCGAAGGCTGAATGCCGGAAAAGACGCGATTGTTGGCAGGCATGTTCATCGTCCCGGAAGGCTAAAAGGAGGGAGTAGAAGCCTTTAGCCGCTCAACGGCGCCGCCGCAAGCGGACCAGGATCACGTCCAGCCGCTGGATGCCGGTGAAATGGAGGGTGGCGAAATAGAGCGCGGCGCCCAGGCCGACAAAGGCGGCGAGCGCCAAAAACTGGAAAAGGAAGAAGGCGCCCGGGGCAAAGACCGGCTGGGCCCAGACCGACGCCAGCCAGAGGATGACACCCATGACGATAGCGGCGGCGAAGATGCCGGTGAGCCGACTGGTTTCGCTCGCGCTCAGGCGGAAATGGCCGCGCCGGGCAAGGAGAATGGCGAGCAGGATGACATTGACCCAGGCGGAAACCGAAGTGGCGAGCGCGATACCGATATGCTGCAGGGTGGGGAACAGCGCCAGCGAGACCGCCACATTGACCACCATGGAAAGCCCCGCGAGGATAGTCGGCGTCCGTGTGTCCTGGCGGGAGAAAAACCCCGGCTGGAGCACGCGGACCAGGACGAAGGCGGGCAGGCCCACGGCAAATCCCGCCAGGGCTTCGGAAACCGCGATGGTGGCGGCGGCATCGAACGCGCCACGCTCGAACAGGACGCGCACGATGGGCACGCCGATGGCGATCAGCGCAGCGGCGGCGGGGAGGGTGAGGGTCATCGAAAGGAGCAGCGCCTGGCTCTGGCTGGCCCGTGCCTCAGTTTCACGCCCCGAGGACAGATGCCGGGAGAGCTCGGGCAAGAGCACCGTGCCGATGGCGATGCCGATGATGCCGAGCGGGAGCTGGTAGAGCCTGTCGGCATTGGCGATGATGGCGATGGCCTGATCGGCTTGCGACGCGATGACGGTGCCCACAAAGACGTTGATCTGGATGATGCCGCCGGCCGCGATGGCCGGGAGGGCCAGAAGCCAGAATTTTTTCACGTCCCTGTTGTAGCGCGGCCAGGAAATTGAAGGCGCGAAGCCGGCGCGCTGGATGGCCCACCAGACCAGCGCCAGTTGCGCGACACCGCCCGCCATGGCGGCGATGCCCAGCCAGAAAGCGATATCGGCGGGATTTTCGATGGCAAGGACCGCCAGCGGGACGAGAACGGCGATGTTGACGATGTTGAGCAGCACCGGGGCGAAGGCGGCGGCGAAGAATTTGCCCAGCGAATTGAGGATCGCGCCATAGGCCGCCATCAGGCTCATGCAGGCGAGATAGGGGAACATGATGCGCGAGAGAAAGACAGTGAGCGCGAATTTTTCCGGATCGTCCACGAAACCCGGCACGAAAACGGCCATGATGGGGTCCATGAAGATTTCGGCCAGGATGGTGACGATGACGATGGCCGCTACCAGCCAGCTCATGATGCGGCCGGCGAGCTTTTTGGCTTCGTCGGGGCCCTGGGTTTCCAGCGCGCCGGAAAACATGGGAACGAAGGCGGTGTTGAAGGCACCTTCGGCAAACAGCCGCCTGAAGAGATTGGGGAAGCGGAAGGCGGCCTGAAAGGCGTCGGCGGCGGGACCGATGCCGAGCACGGCGGCAATCAGCGCATCGCGGATGAAGCCGAAGACGCGGGAGATGAGCGTGAGCCCGCCGACCGAGAGGGTGTTGCGGAAGAGGCTCATGGGTGGCGGTTCTCGAGCGCTGGCGAGGGTGTATGCGGCAGGCTCGGCGCACCCCTCATCCGACCTTTCGCCTGCGGCGAAAGCCCACCTTCTCCCTCAAGGGGAGAAGGGCAGCTAAAACTCAAACACGGAGCATGCTGCGCCTGCTCCAACCAATGCGGATGAGGGGTGCGCTGAAGTTGCGGCGGACACATCCGGATGCGATGACCGCTCACGCCGAGGCCTTTTCGCGGCGGGCGGGGGCGAAGACGGCGGAGAGGGCGTCGTGGATGCGTTTTTGCCGGACCTTGGAGGTGATCTTTCCGCCCATCAGATCGGTGACGTAGAAAACGTCGACCGCCTTTTCGCCATAGGTGCCGATATGGGCCGACCCGATGGTGAGGTTCAGATCCGAGAGCGCCCGCGTCAGGTGGAACAGCAGGCCGGTGCGGTCGAGCCCGGAAATCTCGATCACCGTGAACTTGGTCGAGAGTGCGTTGGAGATGTAAATCTCGGTGGGGACCGAGAAGGGCCGCAGGCGGCGGTTGTAGCGCGAATCCACCCCGAGATCGGCGGGGAGGTATTTGCGGCCCTCCAGAAGCGCCTTGACCGTGTCGGTGATGCGCGAGGCCCTGATCCTTTCGTCCTCGTCGGAGGTGAAGGCGCGGCGCAGGCGGAAGGTGTCGAGCGCGTGGCCGTCGCGGGTGTTGAATATCTGCGCGCCGATGATCGAGGCGTCGGCCATGGTGCAGGCCCCCGCGATCAGCGACAGGAGCCGGGGGTGGTCTGGAGTATAAAAGGTGACCTCGGTGATTCCCTCGAAGCTCTTGATCGAGGTGGAGCCGGCAAAGGCGGCGCCTCGGGCTTCGGCGGCATCGATCATCCGGGCGTGGGCAAGCTGGAGATCGGGCTCGGCGCGCAGCCAGTAATTGGTGAAATGGCGTTCGACATAGGCGTCGAGCCGGGCCGGCGGCCAATCGGGAAGGCCGGCGCGCAGCGCGTCCTGCGCCTCGTGAACCCGGTCGCGCTGGGAAACCTGGGAGTGGCCGCCCGAGAGCAGCGGCTCGGTGGCGTAATAGAGTGCGCGCAGGAGCGAACCCTTCCAGCCCGTCCAGACGCCGGGACCGACGGCGCAGATGTCGCAGACCGTCAAGATCATCAACAGCGCCAGCCGCTGCGGGCTCTGGACCACGGCGGCGAACTGACGGGCCGTGTCGGGGTCCTGGATATCGCGGGCCTGGGAAATCTCGCTCATCAGCAGATGGTGGCGCACAAGCCAGGCCACCGTATCGGTTTCAGCCGCCGAGAGCCCCAGGCGCGGGCAGAATTTGCGCGCTATGGTTTCCCCGGCCTCCGAATGGTCCTGGGGTCGACCCTTGGCGATATCGTGGAGGAACAGCGCCACATAGAGCAGGCGCACATCCTGGAGATGGGGCAGCAGTTCGTGGGTGAGCGGCAATTCGCTCTCCATGCCGCCATTGGCGATGTCGGCCATGACCCCCACAGCGCGGATCAGATGCTCGTCCACCGTATAATGGTGGTACATGTTGAACTGCATCAAGGCGACGATCTTGCCGAATTCGGGCACGAACTTGCCCAACACCCCCGCCTCGTTCATCCAGCGCAGGACGCGCTCTACCGAGTTCGGATTGGTCAGGATATCGAGAAAATAGGCGTTGGCGCGTTCATTGGAGCGCAATTTGCCGTCGATCAGCCGCATGGAGCGCGTCAGAAGCTTGAGCGCATCGGGGTGGAACATCACCCCCTCGCGACCCGCCAGCCAGAAGATCTTGATGATGTTGACGGGATCTTTTTGAAAGACGTCCTCGGCCGAAACGGTGATCCTACCGTGTTCGAGGACGAAATCGGGCTCGCCCCTTATGGCGCGGCGCGGTTTGCGGAACGTCGAGAGCACGCGCCCGAAGGTGTCGACCTTCTTGGCGTGGGCGAATTCCAATGAGGTGCAGAAGATGCGGGTGAGATCGCCCACATCCTTGGCGACGAGAAAATAGCGCTTCATGAAGCGCTCGACCCCCAGCATGCCAGCGCGGCCCGAATAGCCCAGCCGCTCGGCCATTTCCTGCTGCACCTCGAAGGTCAGCCGATCATCGGCGCGGCCGACGAGGAAATGGAGATTGCAGCGCACGGCCCATAAAAAGTCCTCGGCGCGCTGGAAGGCGCGGTATTCGGTTTTGGAGAACACGCCCTTGTCGATCAATTCGGCCGGGGTTCGGACGCGGTAGAAATATTTGCCGATCCAGTAAAGGGTGTTGAGATCGCGCAGCCCGCCCTTGCCATCCTTGACGTTGGGCTCGACCACGTAGCGGGTGTTGCCCTGGGCATCGTGGCGGGCGTCGCGCTCGGCCATTTTGGCGGCGATGAATTCGGGGCCGGTGTTGGCGACGATCTCGGTTTCGAATTTTTCACGCATCCGGGCGAAAAGCTTCTCGTCGCCGACGAGGAAGCGGCTTTCCAGCGTCGCGGTCCTCACTGTCATGTCCGAGCGGGCCATGCGGATCGAATCGTCCACCGAACGGACGGCGTGGCCGACCTTCTGGCCCAGATCCCAGAGCATATAGAGCACGTATTCGGTGACGCTCTCGCCCCAGGGGGTTTGCTTATAGGGAAGGATGAACAGCAGATCGATATCGGAGCCCGGCGCCAGCGTGCCGCGTCCATAGCCGCCCACCGCCGCGATGGCGAGGGATTCGGCGCCCGAGGGGTTTTCGCGCGGATAGACGTGGCGGGTGGCCCAGAGGTGGGCGGCCTTGATCACCTCGTCCTCGACGGCAGCGAGTGTCGCCGCGCAGCGGGTACCCTTGTGGGTGGCGATCAATTCGGCCTCGGCAGCGGCGCGGGCGGTCTTGAGCGCCAGGCGCAGGGCCGAAAGGAGCGCGGCCCGGGCCTCCTGGCTGTCGGGGGCGGCATCGCCCATCTGCAGGCGCGCCGCAGCGATCAGCGCATCGGCGTCGGGGACGCCGGCCTTCCTGCGCGAAATCGGTTCAACGGTCGCCGTCGGCATGGGCAGCCTTCTTGAGTTCATAAATCCATTCGAGCGCGTCGCGCGGGGAAAGATCGTCGGGGCGCACGGTCTCGATCATATCGAGCACCGGGTTAGCACGAGGTTGAGGCGCGTCGCGTTCGACAGGGGATGGCATATGGGCAAAGAGCGGCAGGTCCGCAAGGGCCGAGGCGGGGTTGGACTGTCCCCTCGCCTCGAGTTGATCGAGCACCTGGCGGGCACGGGCGATGACCGGGACCGGCAACCCCGCGAGCTTGGCGACCTGGATGCCGTAGGACCGGTCGGCGGCGCCGGGAACGACCTCGTGCAGGAACACCACGTCACCCTTGTATTCGCGCACGCTCATCGTGTGGTTGGAAATGCGCGGGAGCGCCGCCGAAAGAGCCGTCAGCTCGTGATAATGGGTGGCGAAGATCGCGCGGCAGAAGGTGGTTTCGTGCAGGGTTTCCACGCACGCCCAGGCGATCGAGAGCCCGTCGAAGGTGGCGGTGCCCCGGCCGATTTCGTCGAGGATGACGAGGGAAGATTTCGTGGCGCGGTTGAGGATGGCGGCGGTTTCGACCATTTCGACCATGAAGGTCGAGCGGCCCTGCGCGATGTCGTCGGAGGCCCCGACGCGGGAGAAAACGCGATCGACCACCCCGATATGGGCGCTGGTGGCGGGCACGTAGCTGCCCATCTGCGCCAGAATGGCGATCAGCGCGTTCTGGCGCAGGAAGGTCGATTTACCGCCCATATTGGGGCCGGTCACCAGCCAGAGCTGGCCGCCGTCACCGTCCTGGGGCGCCGAAAGGTCGCAATCATTGGCGACGAAGGCACGGCCCTCGGCCTCCAGCGTCTTTTCGACCACCGGGTGACGCCCCCCCTCGATCTCGAAGGCGAGTGAAGCGTCGATCTGGGGCCGGCTCCAGTTGCGCTGGGCGGCCAGCGTCGCGAGCGCGGTCGCGACATCGAGCTCGGCCATGGCATCGGCGGCGGCGATAAGATCGCGGCTCTGGGCGATGGCGGCCTCGCGCAGGCAGGAAAAGATCGACAGCTCGATCTCGACGGCGATTTCCTGGGCGCGAGCGATCTTGCCCTCGAGCTCGGCCAGCTCGGTCGTGGTGAACCGCATGGCGTTGGCGAGGGTCTGGCGGTGGATGAACACCGTGTCTTCGAGAAGCCGCGCGCCGTGGGCGGCGGGGACTTCGACGAAAAAGCCCAGCACGTTGTTGTGCTTGATCTTCAAAGCCTTGACGCCGGTGGATTCGCATAGCGCCGCCTGGAGCTCGGCCACCACCTTGCGGCTTTCGCTGCCCAGGCGCCGCTGGGTGTCGAGTTCGGCGTCATAGCCCGAGGCGACAAAGCCGCCGTCACGCACGAGGAGCGGGGGTTCGTCGACGAGAGCCTGGGCGAACTGGTCGGCGAGGATTTCCGGCGCCCGGGCGAGGCCGGCACCTATCGATTGCAATTGGTCGCCCGGATCGGGAAAGCTCGAGAGCAGGGCCGAAAGCGCGCGCGCCTGGGCGATGCCACGGCCGATGGCGGCAAGATCGCGCGGACCGCCGCGTTCGAGGGTCAGCCGGGTCAGCGCCCTGGCGATATCGGGGGCGGCGCGCAGGCCCTTGCGGATGGCGTCGGTTTCGATCGAATTGTCGATCAGCACGTCGAGCGCATCGAGCCTTGCGTTGATCGCTGCCGGATCGTTGAGGGGGGCAGCAAGGCGGCCTGCGAAAAGCCGCGCGCCCGCGCCGGTGACCGTGAGATCGACAGTTGCGCGCAGCGAGCCGCGGACGTCGCCGCGCTGGGTGACGAGCAGTTCGAGCGAGGATCGCGTCGCCGCATCGATCTGCATGCGTTCGCCCGATGCCTCACGGCGCGGCAGGCGCAGGGGTACGCCGGCCCCCTTTTGGGTTTCGGCGACATAGGCGATCAGCGCCCCCAGCGCGGCGCGGGCGGTGCGCGAAAAGGCGGTGGGATCGACGTCGCCACCGAAGGTTTCGCGCAGGAGATGGGCGCCGGCCTCGGAATCGAAGCTGTCATGCGGGCGGCGGGTGGCGGCGGCGAGGCGATCGGCGGGCAAAAATTTGAGCTCGGCCAATTCGTCGATCAGGCGATCGGACAGCACAAGTTCGGCCGGGTCGATGCGGGCGATCTCGTCGGCCAGCGCGTCACGCGCCAGATCGGCGACCAGAAGCTCGCCGGTCGAAATATCGGCCCAGGCCATGGCGAAGCCTTCCCCATCCGCGCCCAGCCGGGCCAGCGAGAGGAGAAAATTGTTGGTGCGGGCCGGTAAAAGATCGTCCTCGGTGAGCGTGCCGGGGGTGACCAGCCGGACGACGTCGCGCTTGACCACCGATTTGCTGCCGCGCTTTTTCGCTTCCGCGGGGTCTTCGACCTGCTCGCAGACGGCGACCTTGTGGCCCAAGGAAATCAGCTTTTTAAGATAATCCTGCGCCGCGTGGACCGGCACGCCGCACATGGCGATATCCTCGCCCAGATGCTTGCCGCGCTTGGTGAGCGTAATGCTCAGCGCGGCGGCGGCGATTTCGGCATCCTCGAAGAACAATTCGTAGAAATCGCCCATGCGATAGAACAGCAGATAGCCGGGATTGACGCCCTTGATCTCGAAATATTGGGCCATCATGGGCGTCATGGCTGAAATGGCGGGCGCCACGTGGTCGGCCTGGGGCTCGGTTTGCGTCATGAACGGGCTGAAGTTCCGGCGTGTCGGGCTTGAAAGCAGCCGGCACGCTATGACAAAAGCGTCGCGATTCCAACCGGTGATCTAGAGGCGCGGATGCCGCAGCCCAGTCACGCGCTCGACCCTGCGGCGATAGGCCAGAGGCGCGGCGGCGAACCGGGCGAGGACGAAGACGTCGGTGGTGCCGAAGCGGGTATCGACATAAGCGGTTTCCCCGAACACGGCATTGACCCGCATATAGCCGCGCACGAGCGGGGGCATGGCGCGCAGCGCCGCGTGCCTGTCGATAGCGCCCAACCGGTCCATGGCCAGCGCGCCCGAGGCACGCGCCGGGGCGGACCAGGCTTCCGGCACACGGGCCGTGCGGTAAAGATGAGTCAGCGCCAAGGCGTGGGCGGCGGGGTCGGTGCCGGGGAAACTCGCCGCGCCGAAATAGGCGTCGATGCCGTTGAGGCAGGCATAGGCCCAGAGCCCGCACCAGAGCGCTTCGATGGTGCGCATGGAGCGATAGGAGGGGGCAACGCAGGAGCGCCCGACCTCGCAGAAATTGAGCTGAGGGTGACGGGCGAACAGGCCCGAGAGATCGAATTCGGTGTCCGCATACCAGCCCACACCGGGCGCGGGGGCCCGCATGGCGCGATAGGTGCCCACGATGGCCGGGGCATCGCCGGGGGTCAGCGCGCTTGTATCGATGACGATGATGTGGTCGCAAAAGGGATCGAAGGCGTCGGCTTCGATATGGTCCAGATGATCCATCGAAGGCGCATCGACCTGTCGCTCGCGGTGGAAGACCTCATAACGCAGCCGATAAGCCGCGTGGCGCTCGGCAGCGGTCGCGGCAAGGCGTACCTCGAACTGGCCCAGCCGCGCGAGCGCTGGGGCGGAGGATCGGGCGCTGTGGAGAGCGTTTTCGGTCATGGGTTCCTTTGTACCGGAGATGGGGGCGGGAGGGAATTGCGACGGGTGGAAGCGGTCGCTTCTTGGGGAATACCTTGCCTTCTTGCTTTTGCCGGCTCGGCGAGAGGGGCTCTTGTGGCAGCACGGGATTTTTTTCCGAAACGCCGCCAGGGGCTACCCTTCTCCCCTTGAGGGAGAAGGTGGATCGGACCAAAGGTCCGAGACGGATGAGGGGTGCGCTGAATTTGCCCAAGACATCTCGGTCTGCGTGCAACCTGCAGGCTTGACGCGCGCGCTTTAAAGCGCCACGCGTTGCGTACCTCAACCAAGGATGAAGACCCTTGGAGACCAATGGACGGGTGACGGTGCATGATCTGGCGCGGGCGGCGGGGGTGTCGCTGGCGACGGTGGACCGCGTCCTCAATGGCCGGCCGGGGGTGCGCAGGGGGACGATCGAAAGGGTCGAGGCGGCGATCGCCGAGATCGGGTTCCGCCGCGACCTGACCGCCTCGATGCTGGCCCGCGCCCGCGATATCGGGATCGCCGTGATCGTTCCGGACGGGACGAACCAGTTTTTCGGCAAGCTGGCCGAGGCTGTCGATATTGTGGGAGCGCAAATGCGCGCCGAGCGGCTGCGGCTCGGCCGCCACCGCGTCAAGGCCATGGACACCAGGGCATTGGTCACCGCCCTCGATGCGATTGCTCCCGACGAGAACGACTGCGCGGTGATCGTCGCCATCGACAAGCCCGAGGTGCACGCGGCGGTGGCGCGGGCCGAGGGGCGGGGGATCAAGGTGATAACCCTCGTCTCGGACCTGCCCGGCTCGGCAAGGCACGCCTTTGTGGGGATCGACAACCGCGCCGCCGGGCGCACGGCGGCCTCGCTGATGGGGCGCTTCCTGCCCCAGGGCGGCAAGGTGGGGCTGGTGGCCGGATCGCTGGAGCTGATCGATCATGCCGAGCGGATCGCCGGCTTTGAGGCGGTGATCGACGCCGAATTTGACGCCATCGACATCGTCGGACCGATCGAGGGGCAGGACGAATTCACCCCCACCTATGAAAAGACCCTCGCGCTGCTTGCCCAGCACCCCGATATCGGCGGGCTCTACAATGTGGGCGCCGGCAATGCGGGCATGCTGATGGCCATCACCGAAAAGGGGCTTGCAGGCAAGATCAGGGTGATCAGCCATGAGCTGACCGGGCCGACCCGGGCGGGGCTGGAGTCGGGCGTCATGGATCTGGTGCTCGACCAGAGCCCGGAAGACGAAATCCGCGCCGTTTGCGCGGCGGCGCGGCGGCTGGTGCTGGGCCCGGACACCGCTCCGCCGGGCGCTGCAGTCGAGATCAAGGTTTTCCTGCGCGACAATCTGCGCTAGAAGTGATCCATCATCGAGAACGCCGGAGCTGCCCGGAAAAGGGCAATCCCAGGGAGGAGGAGTTTCTTGCATGAAGAGTTTTGAGGTACGTTCCTCATTTGAATTTTCCCGGAGAAGGCAATGACCTATCTCGGGCTCGATATCGGCACGTCCGGCGTCAAGACAGTGTTGATCGATGGCGAGGGCAGGGCGCTGGCCGAAGCCAATGCGCCGCTTACCGTTTCCCGGCCCCGGCCGGGATTTTCCGAGCAGGACCCGGCCGATTGGTGGGACGCGGTGCTCAAATCCGTCGACAGCCTCAAGGCGAAAAATCCCGAAGCGGTGGCGGCCATCAAGGGGATCGGGCTTTCGGGACAGATGCATGGGGCGACACTGCTCGATACTGACAATCGGGTGATCCGTCCGGCGATCCTTTGGAACGACGTGCGCTCGGCAACCGAATGCGCGGAGATGGAAGCGGCGCTCCCCTCGCTGCGCCAGATCGCCGGTAATATCGCCATGCCGGGGTTTACCGCGCCGAAAATCCTCTGGGTCAAAAAGCACGAGCCCGAGAATTACGACCGTATCGCCAAGGTACTGCTGCCCAAGGATTACGTGCGGTTTCTTTTGACCGGCACCTATGTGTCGGACATGTCGGACGCGGCGGGGACGCTGTGGCTGGACGTGGAATATCGCGGCTGGTCGGACGATCTTCTGGCCGTTACGGGGCTGACCACCGCGCATATGCCCTCGCTTGTCGAGGGCACCGAACCGTCTGGGCATTTGAAGGACGAGCTGCGCCGCCGCTGGGGGATAAGCGCGATGCCCGTCGTCGCCGGGGGCGGGGGCGACAACGCCGCTTCGGCCTGCGGCATCGGCGCGGTGGAGCCGGGAACCGGATTCGTCTCGCTGGGCACCTCCGGCGTGCTGTTTGTTTCCAACGAGAAATTCTCGCCCAATACGCAAGGAGCGGTGCACGCCTTCTGCCACGCGATCCCGAAAACCTGGCACCAGATGGGAGTGTTCCTTTCGGCCACCGACAGTCTCAACTGGCTGGCGAGGCTGGTGGACAAGGACGCGGCGGCGCTGACCGGGGCGGTGGCGACCGATTATGCCGGGCCGGAGGAGGAGATTTTCCTGCCCTATCTCTCGGGCGAGCGCACGCCGCACAACAATGCCGACGCGCGCGGCTCGTTCGTCGGGCTTTCGCATCTTTCCAACGCCAGGAGCATGGCGCGGGCGGTGATGGAGGGCGTCGCCTACGCGGTGCGCGACTGCCAGCGCGTTTTGTCGGATGCCGGGACGCGGATCGATACGTTGATCGCGGTGGGCGGCGGGTCGCGTTCCGATCTCTGGCTCGAAATGATCGCCACCAATCTCGGCATGGCGATCGAGGTGCCCGAGGATGGCGATTTCGGCGGCGCGTTCGGCGCGGCTCGGCTGGGCCTGATCGCGGCGACCGGGGCCGATCCGAAATCGGTCTGCACCAGGCCCGCCATACGAAAAACCATCGAACCGAGGGCCGATCTCACATCGGCCCAGGACGATCAATATCGGCGCTATCGCGCCTTGTATCGGGGCATCGAGGAGGCCCGGGCATTATGAGCGATTTTTTCAAGGGGCTGGACAAGGTCCGTTATGAAGGCCCCGACAGCACCAATCCGCTGGCGTTCCGCCATTACAACCCCGACGAGATCGTGCTGGGCAAGCGGATGGAAGAGCATCTGCGCTTTGCCGTCGCCTATTGGCATTCCTTCGCCTGGGAGGGCGGCGATCCGTTCGGCGGGCGGACCTTCGAGCGGCCCTGGTTCGATGGCGGGATGGACACGGCCAAGCTCAAGGCGGACGTGGCGTTCGAGCTGTTCACGCTTCTGGGCACGCCCTATTTCTGCTTCCACGACGCCGATGTACGGCCGGAGGGCGAGAGCCTTTCCGAGAGCAAAAAGCGGCTCGACGCGCTTGGCGATATCTTCGAAGCAAAAATCGCCGAGACGGGCGTGAAGCTGCTGTGGGGGACGGCCAACCTCTTTTCAAACCGCCGCTTCATGGCGGGGGCGGCGACCAATCCGGACCCGGACGTCTTCGCTTATGCCGCCGCGACCATCAAGGCCAATATAGACGTAACGGCGCGGCTGGGGGGCGAGAACTACGTGCTATGGGGCGGGCGCGAGGGCTATGAGACGCTGCTCAATACGCGCATGGGCCAGGAGCTCGACCAGATGGCGCGCATGCTCTCGATGGTGGTCGATTACAAGCATAGAATCGGGTTTACCGGCGCGATCCTGATCGAACCCAAGCCGCAGGAGCCCACCAAGCACCAGTATGATTATGACGTGGCGACCGTTTACGGGTTTTTGAAGCGCTACGGGCTGGAGAACGAGGTCAAGGTCAATATCGAGGTGGGACACGCGATCCTTGCCGGGCACAGTTTCGAGCATGAGGTGGCGAGCGCGGCGGCGCTGGGGATTTTCGGTTCGATCGACATGAACCGCAACGATTATCAGTCGGGCTGGGATACCGACCAGTTCCCCAACAACGTGCCCGAAGTGGCGCTGGCTTATTACCATATCCTCAAGGCCGGCGGGTTTTCGACCGGGGGAACCAATTTCGACGCGAAACTGCGGCGGCAATCGATCGACCCGCAAGACCTGCTTTATGGGCATATCGGGGGGATGGATATTTGCGCGCGCGGATTGAAGGCGGCGGCGGCGATCATCGAGGATGGGAGTTATGACGCGTTTCTCGATGAGCGTTATGCCGGATGGAAAGGCGCCGAGGCGCTGGCGATGCTGAAGGGGGAGAGGACGCTCGAGGATATCGCGGCGCGGGTCGAAGCTGAGGGGATCGATCCGCAGCCGAAATCGGGGCGGCAGGAATATCTGGAGAATTTGATCAATCGGTTCGTTTGATCGTCGAGATGCTTGCGCCCGCCGCGCACCCCTCCCCAACCCCTCTCCTTCAAGGGGAGAGGGGGGCTCTTGTGGCGGCGTTGAGTTTTTGCCGAAACGCTGCCAAGGGCTGCCCTTCTCCCCTTGAGGGAGAAGGTGGGCCGGCGAAGCCGGGTCGGATGAGGGGTGCGCAGAGTCTCAACCAACGACATCTTGGGAGGAAACCACATGCCCATTCGCCCAAACCCGATATTGCCCGGGTTCAATCCCGATCCCTCGATCTGCCGGGTCGGGACCGATTACTACATCGCGACGTCGACCTTCGAATGGTATCCCGGCGTCCAGATCCACCATTCAAAAGACCTTGCCAATTGGGAACTGATCACGAGGCCGCTCAACCGGAAAAGCCAGCTCGACATGCGGGGCAACCCCGATTCCTGCGGGGTCTGGGCGCCGTGCCTCACCCATGACGGAGAAAAGTTCTGGCTGGTCTATACCGACGTCAAGCGCAAGGACGGCAACTTCAAGGACGCTCACAATTTTATCGTCACCGCCGAGACGATCACCGGGCCGTGGTCGGACCCGGTTTACGTCAATTCCTCGGGGTTCGACCCCTCGCTGTTTCACGATGACGATGGGAAAAAGTGGTTCCTCAACATGCTCTGGGATCACCGCAACGGATATCACCGGTTCGCAGGGATAGCATTGCAGCAATTCGATCCGGTGGCCGGTAAATTGGTGGGGGAGCGGAAAAACATCTTCAAGGGCTCGCCGCTGAAACTCGTCGAGGGGCCGCATCTCTATAAGCGCGATGGCTGGTATTACCTGCTCACCGCCGAGGGCGGCACCGGATACGACCACGCCTGCACGCTGGCGCGCGCGAAAACTATCGACGGGCCCTATGAGCTGCACCCGGACATCTATGTGGTGACGGCCAAGGACGATCCGCTCAATCCCCTGCAACGGGCCGGGCATGGGGATATCGTCGAGACGCCCGAGGGCGAGACTTATATCGTGCACCTGAGCGGACGCCCGACCACGCAGAAGCGGCGATGCGTTCTGGGGCGCGAGACGGCGCTGCAGAAGGCGCAATGGGAAGAGGACGGCTGGCTCTATCTGGGCGGCGGCTCGAACCTGCCCAAATCGGAAGTCGAGGTGCCCGGCATTTACGACAAGGCCGCTTTCGATGCCGAACGGCGCTATGATTTCGATCATGAACTGCACATCGATTTCCAATGGCTGCGCACGCCCGAAACGGATCGGATTTTCGAGATCAAGGAAGGTCGGCTGCGCCTGTACGGCCGGGAATCGATCGCCTCATGGTTCGAGCAAGCGCTGGTGGCGCGGCGGCAGACCCATTTCGACTACGAGGCGGAAACCGAACTGACCTTCGATCCGTGGGACGAGCGGGAGATGGCAGGGCTGACGGCCTATTACGGGCGATACAATTTCCACTATCTGCACCTCACCGCCGATCCCGACGGCAGGCGGGAGCTCAATATCTTTTCTTCAGTCGTCTCGTTCCCGGACGGCCGGCTCACCTATTGGACGGACCCGATGCCGGTCGGCGCGGGGCCGATCGGGATGAAGGCGAGGATGGAGAATTCCGGACTGCAGTTTTTCTATGCCGAGGACGGAGGGGAGTGGAGGACAATCGGCCCGCTGCTCGATGCGTCGATCCTTTCGGACGAATGCGGCGGGCATGCCGAGCATGGCAGCTTCACCGGCGCCTTCGTGGGCATGGCGGCGCAGGACCTTAACGGCTCGGCTCGTCCGGCCGATTTCTCCCATTTCATCTATCGGCCGTTGGAGAAATAGGGTCGATCGGTGCTTGCGGCAAATGCAGCGCTGGATTCCGGGAACGAGCCCCCGGCATGACAAGCTGAGTTCAGCGCAACCGCAACTCCCAAATCCCCACCGTTGTCATTCCGGGATTTATTCCCGGAATCCAGCAGCAGCGTGAAACCTCCCCACAACGGGGCGGTTTCACGTGAATCCATCAGGCCGATTTGAGTTCGACCTCGATATTGCCCCGCGTCGCGTGGGAATAGGGGCACACGATATGAGCGGCGTCCACGACATCCTTAAGGGTTTCGGTATCGAGGCCCGGGGCCTTGGCCGTCAGCGTCACCTTGAGCCCGAAGCCCTCGCCATCGTCGCGCTTGCCGAAGCCGACATCGGCTGAGACGGTTGTTTCAGCCGGAAGTTTTACCCGCGACTTGCCGGCGGCAAAGCGCATGGCGCCCAGAAAGCAGGCGGCATAGCCGGTGGCGAAAAGCTGCTCGGGATTGGTGCCCTCCCCGCCCGATCCACCCATTTCCCTCGGCGTGGAGAGGTTCACATCCACCTTGCCGTCATCGGTTTTCGAGTGTCCGTCCTCGCGGCCACCGCCGCTGGCGGTTGCATGAGCGGTGTAAAGAATTTCCATGATGCATTTCCTTCCCGTAATCGATCCCGTGGGCTAACGCGCGAAGGCGTAAGCGGTTCAGCCGCCAAAATTTCCGCCCTGCGCTAGCGCATGTAAAGGTTTTCCATCCGCCGGCTGTCATCGGTGAGAAACCGATGGTCGGCGGCGGGGTGGGCGCGCTGGCCACATTCGCCGCGCGGGCAGATGCGGCAGCCCACCCCGATGGGGACGGCGCCGGCCGGGGCGGAAAGATCGACGCCATCGGCATAGATCATGCCCGCCGCGTGGCTCACATGGCAACCCAGCCCGATCGAGATGTGCCGGCGCGGTGCGTTATGAGCGTAGGTTCCCTTGGTGATGGCCCTGGCGATGCAGAAATAGCGCTGGCCATCGGGCATTTGGGAGAGTTGGACGTTGATCTGGCCGGGATTGAGGAACGCCGAATAGACGTTCCAGCGTGGGCAGGCGCCCGAATGGCGCGGGATGTGAATACCCGACAGCGAGAAACGCTTGGAAATATTGCCAGCGATATCGGTGCGCACCAGATGGAGTGGAATGCCGCTCATGCCCGGCCGCTGGAGCGTGGTCATCCGGTGGCAGACCTGCTCGAAACTCATGCGGAAGCGCCGGCCCAACCGCTCGATATCGTAGCGGGTGTCGCGGCAGGCGCGAAAGAACGGCTCATAGGGCATGGCCAGCGCCGCGGCGGCATAGGAGGCCAGGACATTGCGCGCCAGCCCGATGCTGTCGGGCTGGGGCAGGGTGCTCGCTTCGATCAGCGCGCGGATTTCCCCATCGGCGACGAGCAAGGCCACATGCTGGGCGAGCGTAAAGAGCGCGGATTCGGATTCGAGCGTATCGGACACCAAAAGCACGCGCCCGCCATCGTCGAGCCGGCGCACCACACCATTGGGAAGGGAGGCAAGGCGGGTTTCGATGCCGAAGACGTTGAAGAGATAGGCCTTTAGCCCCGCTTCGAACCCATCGCCGTCATTGTCGATATCGTGACGCACCCGCTCGGCCGCCGCTTCCAGTGAGGGGAAGTAATTGGCGTTTTCCTGCAGGAAATCGGACACCGCTTCGGTCACCACATTATGGCCGGTCGCCAGGGGTTCGGCGGCGGCCGATTTTGGCGCCTGCAAGTGCCGAATCTGGTCGAAGAGCTTGAGCACCGCACGGCCCACCGCGGGATGGTGGGTGGCGAGATCGCGGACATCGGTATTGGTCAGATCGGCGTCAGCAAAGATATCGTCGCCGAACATTTCCATAAGATCCCCGGCCAGCCGCGCGTCGTCGCTTTCGGCCAATTCCCCCGGCTCGACCCCGAAATAGCCGGCGACCCGGAACAGCAGCGGCACGGTGATGCGGCGGTGGTTGTGTTCGATGAGATTGAGGTAGGAGGCCGAAATTTCCAGCGCCTCGGCGAGCTGGGTCTGGCTCACCGATTTCTGCCGCCGCAGCCGCTTGATGCGTCCGCCGATCTGTAAATCGACCTGGGTCATCGCCACTCCTCCTGCGCCGCAAATCTTTACTGGATTTACAAATAAACCGGCAGTTCTTTGCAGCACTTTACAGCTTAACACGCTGTTTCCACTTCTTTTCTTGCTTTTATCCGTTCTCTTGTCAATTCTTTACGACAAGCGAGACACGAGGATGTGTCTCTGGATGGAGAATGAAAATGACTGCCCACGACATCATCGACACAGCCAATGAGGACTTCATAACCATCATCGCCCCGTCGATGGCCGAGGTGATGGACAGCTTCAAGAACCAGGGCCTGGCCGAGCGGGACTATTCCATCGTTCACCGTGCCGGACGCCACAGCTTCACAATGGCGGGCGGACAGAAGCTGTTCGACGGCGCCCAGATGGTCGCCGCGACGTTCGCGCGGCGGGGGTAGGGCGGCTGGCGCTGGAGCCTGCTGCATGCTCGGCGCCCCCTCATCCGACCCGGCTTCGCCGGCCCACCTTCTCCCTCAAGGGGAGAAGGAAAGCTTACCGCAAACGCTGCAACAACGATCGCCTGCTCAAAAAGCTCCTCGGGTCCTTTCCGGAGCTTTCGCCCTAAGCACCCCTTCTCCCCTTGAGGGAGAAGGTGGCCGCGAAGCGGTCGGATGAGGGGTGCGCTGAGCTTGCAGCGAATACCGCCACAGAATTTTACACGAGGAGGAATTCACGATGCTCGAAAAATCACCCGCCCCGCAAACCTTCGACGCCCCCGATTGGGCTCCCGATCGCTGGACCAATATCGCCCGCGACTACACCCCCGACGACGTGGCACGGCTGGCCGGCTCCCTGCCCATCCGCCATACGCTGGCCGAAAACGGCGCGCGGCGCCTGTGGGAATTGCTCCATAGCGAGGATTTCGTGCCAACGCTTGGCACGTTCACCGGCAATCAGGCCGTCCAGCAAGTGAAGGCGGGGTTGAAAGCCATCTACCTCTCGGGCTGGCAGGTGGCGGCGGATGCCAATACCTCGGGCAATATGTATCCCGACCAATCGCTCTACCCGGCCGATTCCGTTCCCGCCATCGTCAAGCGCATCAACAAGGCGCTGCAGCGCGCCGACCAGATCCAGACCATGGAGCGGCTCGACGGCAAATCGGACGAGGAAATCGATTATTTCGTCCCCATCATCGCCGATGCCGAGGCCGGGTTCGGCGGCGCGCTCAACGTCTTTGAACTGATGAAAGCCATGATCGAGGCGGGCGCTGCGGCCGTCCATTTCGAGGACCAATTGGCGTCCGAGAAAAAATGCGGCCATCTGGGCGGCAAGGTCCTGGTGCCGACCCGCACCTTCGTCAAAACGCTCAACGCTGCGCGGCTGGCCGCCGACGTCATGGGCGTGCCGACCCTGATCATGGCGCGCACCGATGCGGAAGCGGCGCAATTGATTACCTCAGACGTCGATGACTATGACGCGCCCTTCATCACCGGCGAGCGCACCGAGGAAGGATTCTATCGCCTCAAGGGCGGGTTCGAGGCGGCGATCGCGCGCGGGCTCGCCTATGCGCCCTATGCCGATCTCATCTGGTGCGAAACCTCGACGCCGAATTTGGAGGACGCCAAACGCTTCGCCGAGGCGATCCGCAAGCAGCATCCCGACCAGATGCTGGCCTATAATTGCTCGCCTTCTTTCAACTGGGCGAAATATATGGGCGAGGCGGAAATGGAGGCCTTCCAGCGCGAACTTGGCGCCATGGGCTATAAATACCAGTTCATCACGCTGGCCGGATTCCACAACCTTTCGCTCACCACCTTCAACCTGGCGCGCGGCTATGGCGCGCGCGGCATGGCGGCCTATTCCGAATTGCAACAGGCCGAGTTCGCGGCGGAAAAGCACGGCTTTTCGGCCACGCGCCATCAGCGCGAGGTGGGAACGAGCTATTTCGACGCCGTGGCCACCACGGTGAGCGGCGGCAAGAGCGCGACCACGGCCATGGCCGGATCGACCGAAACCGCGCAGTTCCACTGAGGGACCGGGGATATTTTCCCCGATCTTATCCACAGCAAAATGATTCACGTGAAGCACATCGAGCCCGAACCGGCGATGCTTCACGTGAATCGTTTGTCGCCAGGCGCGCCCGCGCGGGCGCGCCGAGGGCTTTTTAGGACGGGCGAATTGGTATAGGGAGGCGCGCGGACCATATAGGTTCGGAAAACCATCCTTCCCGGAGAATTGCCCCCGTGAGTGCCGAGACCACCGGCTATCAGAGCCGCCGCACCTTCGCGATCATTTCGCACCCGGACGCCGGCAAGACGACGCTGACCGAAAAGCTGCTTTTGAACTCGGGTGCCATTCATCTGGCCGGCGAGGTCAAGGAGCGCGGCGAGCGCCGGCGCACGCGCTCGGACTGGATGGAGATCGAGCAGAAGCGCGGCATTTCGATCACCTCAAGCGTGATGACGTTCGAGCATAACGGGCTGACGCTCAACCTGCTCGATACGCCGGGCCACGCCGACTTTTCCGAAGATACCTATCGCACGCTGACCGCCGTCGATTCGGCGATCATGGTGATCGACGCGGCAAAGGGCATCGAGGCGCAGACGCGCAAACTCTTCGAAGTGTGCCGGCTGCGCGACATTCCCATCATCACCTTCGTCAACAAGATCGACCGCGAAGCGCGCGACACGCTCGAAATCCTCGACGAGATCATGGAGACGCTGGCGCTCGACACCGCGCCCATGATGTGGCCGGTAGGGGCGGGCGTCGATTTCACCGGATTGATCGACCTCGAACGCGGCCGGTTCATCTCGTCGGAGGGCGTGCCGGAAACCGAGGCGGTGGGCGTCGATGCGCTCGCGGCGCGGTTTGGCGATACGCAGAACCCCTTGGTCGCCGCATCCCTCGAGGGACTGGAGCTGGCGCGGGGCTCCCTGCCCAAATTCGAGATGGAAGCTTTTCGCGAAGGAACGTTAACGCCCGTCTATTTCGGCTCGGCGCTCAAATCGATCGGCGTGCGCGAACTGCTCGAAGCGGTTTGCCGCTTCGCGCCGGCCCCGCGCATCCAGCCGGCGGTTCCCGCCCCGGTCGATCCGGCAAATCCGGCCTGTACGGGTTTCGTCTTCAAGGTTCAGGCCAATATGGACCCCAACCACCGCGACCGCGTGGCGTTCGTGCGGGTGGCGTCGGGGACGCTCAAGCGCGGCATGCGCTTGAAAAACGTGCGCTCGGGCAAGGACCTCAAGATCGCCAATCCGATGTTCTTTTTTGCCCGCGAGCGCGAACTGGCCGACGAGGCGGTGGCCGGGGACGTTGTGGGCATTCCCAATCACGGCACGCTTTCGGTGGGCGATACGCTGAGCGAAGGCCCCGAGGTGACGGTGACGGGCATTCCCAACTTCGCCCCCGAACTGTTGCGCCGCGTGCACCTTTCGGACGCCAGCAAGACCAAGCAGCTCGCCAAGGCGCTCAACGATCTGGCAGAAGAGGGTGTTGTGCAGGTGTTCAAACCCACGCTCGGCGCCGGGTATTACGTGGGCGCGGTGGGACCGCTGCAGCTCGAAGTCCTGACCTCGCGCGCGGCGGCGGAATATTCGGTTTCGATCCGGATCGAGCCGGCGCAATATGTTACCGCGCGCTGGGTGAAGGTGAACGACCAGGCCCAGTTCGAAAAATTCGCCGCGCTGCACAGGCTCAACATTGCCGAGGACCGCTATGGCGATCCGGTGTTCCTGGCGCCCAGCCAATGGGAAATCGACCGTTGCGCCAAGGATTTTCCCGAACTGACGTTCATGACCACCAAGGACCGGGGCATGGCGGCCTGAACGAGCGACCAGGCGTTACCCGCAGCGGCCTAGAATTTCAGTCCATCGCGGGGTCGAAATGACCAGCGTGTCGGGGTCGAGCCGGTAGATATCGACCTCGCGCGGGGTATCGGAGAGGGCGCGCGCGCCCATTTCGAGGCGGCGTTCTTCATCCATGGTGTCGAGGCCGAGGCGCTCGAACAGCATCTGGGCATCGTAGCCGCGCGAAAAGCGCGTGCCGCCCACCCAATCGAAGGTGTAAACGAGATTGCCCGAGCCGGGCACATCCATGGTAAAACGCGCCTCGCCTTCGGTGGCGATGACATAGCCCTTTGCAGGATCGTCACCGCAAATCCGCTCGAGAAGGCTCGGAACCAGTTCCGGATTGCCATGCCCGCCGACGGTGGCGCCCGACAATGTGGAAATCGAAAGCCATTCGCCATCGATATTGTCGGTGATGGGCGCGGGCGTCAGCGGCATGAAAATCGACTGGGCCTGTGCGAAGGACTCGTCGGCCTGGGCGGGAAGGGCAATGGCCAGCGCCAGCATGACGGTAAATGCAAATCTCATGGTTTTACGGTCCTTTTGTTGGCAACTGATCCATTGGACGGCGGCAGGCGCCGCAAGCTTGGTCACGCACCCGCCATGTTGATCCTGTAGCTCAGCGCCTCGGCAATGTGCGGACGGGAAACCTTTGGGCTGCCGGCCAGATCGGCGAGGGTCAGGGCGACCTTGAGGACCCTGTGATAGGCGCGGGCCGAGAGCTTGAAGCTTTCGGCGGCCTTGAGGAGCAGATCACGGCTTTCGCCGTCAGGGGCGACGATCTGCTCGATAGCGCTGGACGGCGCGGCGGCGTTGGTGTGGATGCCGGGGAGATCGAGCGCCATATAGCGATCGCGCTGGATTTTTCGCGCGCGGGCGACGCGTTGGGCGACCACTGCGCTCGCCTCGCCCGGCTGGGCCGAGATCATGTCGGACGCGGTGACGGCGGGCACATCGATCCTGATATCGATGCGATCGAGGAACGGGCCAGAGACGCGGCCCTGATAATCGGCTACACATTTTTCCCCGCGCCGACAAATGTGGCCGGGCGTGCCGGCGAGGCCGCATTTGCAGGGGTTCATGGCAGCGACAAGCTGGAAGCGGGCGGGATAGGTCACCCGGGCATTGGCGCGGGCGATGACGGTATCTCCCGATTCCAGCGGCTGGCGCAGGCTGTCGAGCGCCTGGGGCTGGAATTCGGGCAGCTCGTCGAGAAACAGAACCCCGTTATGGGCCAGCGAAACCTCTCCCGGCCTCACCTTCATTCCCCCACCCACCAGCGCGGCCATGGAGGCGGAATGATGGGGCGCGCGAAACGGCCTTCGGTCGGAAATCTGGCCGCCCTTCAATTCCCCGGCGATCGAAGCGATCATCGACACGTCGAGCAGTTCGCGCGGATCGAGGGGCGGCAGGATCGAAGGCAGGCGCTGAGCCAGCATGGATTTTCCCGCGCCTGGAGGACCGATCATCAAATGTGCATGTAACGTTTGGGGCATCAGGGACCGGAATTTTCAAACGTAACACGCACACAGTCGTGCATGTAACGTTTGAATCCCCGGTTTTTGGGCACCTTCATGACGGTCCGCCTCCGGCAAACATGTTGTTCCTCTTCTTAGGAATGGCTTATTTGGGGTGGCAAGCTGCCGACCGCTTCTGGGGCCCAAGCCGGGAAAGCGGCCGTTCAGCAGGCTACTGTACTTCGACCACAATGCGCCTCCTATCCGGCCGTTCGACTGCCGCTTGCGGCGTCCCGAAAGCCGACATTGCTCACGGCCTAGCCAAGCGCAAGCCGATTACTCCGGCGTATATGTTCGAACCCCACCCGGTCCGCCACTTTGGTAAAAATCGGGAACGCCGATTCTCGCCGACTTCCCTCCTTTGGTGGCTACCGGCTTCCTCAACAGGGTATTTTTGCTGCCCTTGATGTAGATCGCGTCGTCCGCGATCTCGACGTGTTGGTCGAAGGCGCTGACATGTTCCCGCCGATAGCCGCCCTTTCAAAGCCGGAGGCGAGTGCGAGCTTCGCTTGCCAGCTCCGGCACGGCCGCTTTGGCGTGACTCTAAATTCAAACAGCAAAGCGCCCGATGGGTTGCACCGGGCACTTCTTTCTCAAGTCACCTCGAGATTACTTGGTAGCGAGGATTTCGAAATTGTGGGCGTTTGCCACCACACCGTCGTCCCATCCACCTGAGATCAATTCTGAAGCCTTTTCATTCAGGAGTCCGGCGACTTGTCCGGCAAAGTGCGCTTCGCGGCCAGAGTTGTCGGCAAAGATGTCGAAGATGGCGAAGTTGGTCTCGTCAATCTGCAGCGCCGCCCAGAACAATGTCTTGGGTTCAGTTTCTGCGACGATGGGGCCGGCGGCGGTCAGCAAGGCTGCCAATTCGGGGCCTTTACCTGGAGCAGCTTCGAGCTTGATGTAAGTTGCGGTTGTTGCCGTGGAGAGATCAACCGGCGCCTTGACCGACAGGACATCGGAGTTGTTGATATTCGCGACAACACCGTCGTCCCATCCGCCGTCGACCAGTGCGTCGGCGTTTTGGTTCAAAGCCGCAGCAACCGCTCCTGAGAAGTGAGCGTCGCGTGCTTCTTCGTCTGCGAAGATGTCAAAGATTGCGAGCGTGTCATCGGCTTGCAGAGCAAACCAAAGGACGGTGCCCGGCTCTGTGTCCCGCACGATCGCTGCGGCACCAGCCAGAAACTCCGCGAAAGCTCCGGTCTGGCCTTCGGCGGCCGGCATGGCGATGTAGCTGGCTGTATGATTTACCATTGGGTTGTCCTGTGCAGTTGCAGAAGTTGTGATCAGCGCCAGTGCGGCGACTGTTTGAAGGATTTGCGTTTTCATGGTCGTCTCCTGATTTGAAGTGCTTCATGTTTGGTTTTGATGCACTCTTGTCCCATGCCGAATGCGCCCGAACCCAATTCCGAAGTTCTATTCTTTGATAGACATGGACTATTGAAGTTGGTTTGATGGCGTGGCTGGAGATGTAACGGAGAATGCGGCGATGGAAATGAACCAGATCAGGTATTTTCTCGCTGTCTGCGAGCACCGAAACTTCACCCACGCAGCCAGCGCCTCCAATGTCTCCCAGCCTTCCTTGACGACTGCGATCAAGAAACTTGAAGACGAGCTTGGAGGTGACCTGTTTGTCAGGGACCGAGCGGGATGCAGGCTGACTCCGCTGGGAAGACTCATGCAGCCAAGATTGCAGAAGGCTCATGATGAGACGAGACAGGCGAAGGCGGAGGCGGTCCGTCATGTGCGCTTGGAGCGGGTTCCAATCTCTGTTGGTGTCGGCGAAACGATTGGCCACAACAGGATTTCGGCAGCTATGGAGCGTACTCGTACGCGATTGCCGCAAGCCGAAATCGAATTGATCGTTGCGTCAACCTCCGAGCTTCTTGCCGGGTTACGAGATGGTGAATTTGACGTTGTAGTCACCGCAGAGAAGGTCAGTGAAGACCTCTATCGCATAGACCATCTCTATGAAGAGGACTACAAGGTCGTGGTGTCAAAGTCGCATCCGTTGTCTGAACTAAATGCGATCTCTCTTTCGACGCTGGCTAAGACTGACATGCTGGACCGACTAAATTGCGAAATGCGGGATACTTTGCATGGAACCTGCGCGGATCATGGTCATGAACTCTACGCGGCCTATCGGTCAAATCGCGTGGATTGGTTGGTTGAACTGGCGCGACAAGGGTCAGGTGCGGTGATCCTGCCAGCCACCGCTATTCCTTCGGACATGGGCTTGGTGTCGAAACCCATCGATGGTCTTGAATTAACAAGAACTGTTTTGGCTCTTCGATATCGGCACCAAACGACGAGACCAGAGACAAATGATCTGATCCGTGAGATGACGCGCACGCTGGCGTAGTGAGGTCGGTAATCGACATTCGCCCATCGTGCAGCATTCGTCACTTTGGGCTCAGACCAGACTTTCGCGGCATCACGCTCGAACGTCCGTTCTACTTTTCTTCGAGATCTCGCCCGCAATCCGCCACTTAGCGCTGGAGAAATTGCGCCAGATTGCGGTGAAGGTCACAGCGAACCACACCCATCGTGTGCGGTGATAGTCGTCGGTGACGAGGCCGTACTCTTCAAGAAGCCACCGCGCCGCGTGAGGCGACCTTCGGCGCGGGTACAGTGGGTGGGTTCTTTTCAATCTTGAAGAGCCGCTTGATTTCCCTGATGACCTCTTCAGCAGACGGCCCCGGCTTTGCCGTCGGGTGAAATGAATGAACGGCAGGTTTCGGGTGCCGAACGCGGCGCTCCGAACGGCGACAATGGGGTCGTTTCTTGCCGCTGATCCAGCGCGCGCACATTAAGTCATGCAAATCATTGCGCCTGGGTGGGACACAACCATTGTAGAGGGTTGGCCACAGCATCAGCCGTGTATGTAACATAACAGAAAGTCGGCTTTCGATAGTTTTGATGATGTATTCACCTAACTCGCTACCTTCCAACGTCCTGCACATCGCCCGGAATGGGGCGGAAAGGCGACGGCCCCGCTCATGGTCATAGTGAGATTATTCAGTTCAGCTCACTGAAAGCGCCTCAATCACGCGGCACTCCGAAACGCGCCCCTGATGACATTCACCTACCATGCGGGCCAACTCGTCGCGCAAAGAGAGCAAGCGGGCGATGCGTCTTTCGACTTCCTCAAGCTGTCCCTGTGCAATGCGGCTCGCGTCCTCGCACGATGCTTCGGGTTGCTCCTGCAAAGCCAGCAACACCCGAACACTTGGCAGATCGAAACCAAGATCGCGGGCATGGCGGATAAAGCCCAGCCGCTCTGCATCGACGGGGCTGTAAGTGCGCCGTCCGTTGGATTGGCGGGCAGGCTTGGGCAAAACCCCGATGCGCTCGTAATAGCGGATTGTTTCGATGTTCACGCCTGCCTGTCGGGATAAGTCGCCAATCTGCATCTTTTCGTCTTGCTCCTGTAGTGACTACAGGTTGTAGCATGACAAGGCTAGAATTTCGAGGATCGACCATGGCCGCCGCAACCGACACAGTCCGCTATCATGTAACCGGGATGGACTGCTCGTCCTGTGCCGCCAAGATCGAGGGCGCGACCCGCAAGGTCGATGGCGTCAATGATGTGAAGGTGTCGATTGCCTCCCAGATCATGACGCTAAAAGTCGATGACCCGGCGCGGCGCCTGCCAGTGGTGGAATCCGCCATAACCGACCTTGGCTATCAACTCAACCGCCTAGGCCAACACAAGGCCGAAGGCGCGGGCGATGATGATGACGACCAAATTCCCGACCTGTCCCACGTCACCCCAGCGTATAAACGGGCGCTCTGGATCGTCGTCCTGCTCAATGTCGGATATGGCATTATCGAGATTGGCGGCTCAATCCTGTCAGGATCACAAGCCCTTCAAGCCGACTCCCTCGACTTTATCGGGGATGGTCTGATTTCATTTCTCGGCCTGATCGCTGTCGGATGGGGTCTTGCTGCCCGCGCTAAAGCAGCCCTGCTGCAAGGCGTGTTTCTAGCCCTGCTCGGCTTCGGCGTGATCGGCTCGACCGCCTACCGGGTGTTTTTCGAGCATGAACCGCAAACCATGCTGATGGCGGGGTTTGCTTTCGTGGCTTTCATCATCAACGTGCTGGCTGCCGTGGTGCTGATCCCGCACCGAAAAGGAGATGCCAATATGCGGGCCGTATGGCTGTTCTCGCGCAATGACGCAATTGGCAATCTGGCCGTGGTCGCTGCTGCTGCTCTCGTTTGGTGGCTCAATAATCCATGGCCGGATTTGCTGGTTGCCTTCGCCGTGGCGGGCCTGTTCCTGCAATCGGCATGGTCGATCATTAGAGACGCACGGCAAGACCTTTCACAAGCCCGCCGCGTTTAGTCTCATAGTCGATATTACCCGTTTCCGTGGCCTGCGGCTTCTTTCCAGAGATGGCATTGGTGCGCCGAAAGACCGGGGCAAATGCCGACCAGGGCAGCATCTACGGCTTAACGGCTAAGCCATTCAAATCATTGCGCCTGGCATGGGACACAACCGTTGCGGAGGATTGGTCACAGCATTAGTTGTGCATGTAACGTTTGAATTGCCGGTTTTCGGGCACTTTCATGAAGTTACGTCTCCCGCAAACATGTTGTTCCTCCTCTTGAGGAATGGCTTACTTGGGGTGGAAAGCGGAAAGACAGCTTTCAGCAGTCAACCCTTCCAAGCGGACGTTGTCGAACGACCTGCCAAAGCATGCCGGCGATCAAGACGTTGATCGTTGCCAATGCTGCTATGACGTGAAGCAGAGCGTCATAACCAAGCCTGGAAATCAAAATTGCTCCGATCATGGGGGCAGCAGCTTGAGCAATCAGGCCGGGGCGGGCAAGCCGTCCGATGATAGGTGCATATTGCTCCGGACCAAAGAGACTGAGCGGAAGCGCCCCTCGCGCGATCGAAAAGATGCCGTTCCCTGCGCCGTAGAGGATCAGCGCCAGCCCAACAATCGGCATCCCTGCCGCTAGAACGATCAATCCGCCAGCGCATAAAACAACCGCTGCACTTAGCGTCCACATTGGATGATGGCGACCGCGACCGAGCATTTCCAGAACCCGCGCGCCGACTTGGGCTGGCCCGATCAGCGCGCCGAGTGTGACCGCCTCGGCCAGGGATATGCCTCTGGCTTGCAGGAGCGTGAGCAGATGTACCGCGACGATCGTGACGAACAGGCCTGCGATGATCTGGATCAAGGCGAATAGCCAGAACATGGCTCGTTCCCGAGGCGAGAGCACGAGCGTTGCATCGGCGTCGATACTGGACTGTTTAAGCGGCCGTGTGGCTTGCGGCACCATGGCGAGGATCAAGGGCAGACAAACGCCAACGAGAATAGCCGCATAGGCGAAACAAGCCCCGCGCCAGCCGACCGCGTCGACCATAGCGGCTGAAAGTGGCCAGCAAACCGTGCTCGCAAAGCCTCCCCACAATGTCAGCGTCGTGATCGAGGGGCGGGCTTTCTCGCAATAGATCCCGCCGAGGGTCGAGAATGCGGCATCGTACAGCCCGGCGGCCATGCCAATGCCGAGAACCGCCCACCCGGCCATGAAGATCGCCAGGTTTGGCGCGGCCGCAATCATTGCCAGACCTACGGCGATAATGAGACAGCCAAGCGCCAGAATTGGCCGTCCGCCGTGTCTCGATATTGCATCCCCAATTGTAGGCGCGGAAAGCCCTGCGACCAGCAACCCGAGCGAAAGAGAACCGACCACCCATTCAAGCGGCCAACCCGTATCGTTAACGATCGGCGCGGCAAGAACGGCGATCAGATAGTAGGTGCTGCCCCAGGTGAAGATCATTACTACGCCAAGAGCATGGACCGTCAGCCGATTCGCTCTGACCATCGTCTATGCGGGCTGCTTTTGAGGTGCGCTAATTGCGCTTTTGTCGGTCGTTGGATCGTGCTTTAGCGCTGCCGCCTTTCGCTCTGAATATCGATCAACAAGCTGACCGGCATGCGGACGCGTGAGGATCGTGAAACGTACCAGTTCCTCCATCACGTCCACGATCCGATCATAGTAACTCGACGGCTTCATACGGTCGTTTTCATCGAATTCCTGGTATGCCTTGGCGACGCTCGACTGGTTCGGGATCGTAAACATGCGCATCCAGCGGCCGAGAAGCCTGAGCGTGTTGACGGCGTTGAAGCTCTGAGAGCCGCCTGATACCTGCATGACCGCGAGCGTCCGACCTTGCGTCGGCCGAACACTGCCGATCGAGAGCGGCAAATGATCGATCTGCGCTTTCATCAGGCCCGTGACCTGACCATGGCGCTCCGGCGAACACCAAACCATGCCTTCTGACCAAAGCGCATGCTCGCGCAACTCATGGACCGCGGGATGATCATCCTTCGTCACCTGATCGGGAAACGGCAATTCGCTCGGATCGAAAATTCGGGTTTCCGCGCCGAAGAATTGCAGCAGTCGCGCGGCTTCTTCCGTCGCCAGCCGGGAGAAGGACCGAGGCCGGAGCGATCCGTAGAGCAGTAGGATACGCGGCGGGTTATCCGCCAGACCCAAGCCAATTCCGGGCCGCTCTATTACGAAACGCGGATCGAGAGCAGGCAGGTAATCGGGAGCGATGAGTGTTCGTAGTGGCATGATGAGCTCTCCTATCGGGCTGTCGCTGGCGCAGTCGCGGGAAACCAGCGACGGCCGAGACGCAGCGCGACGTGAACGAGCAGCACCAGCACAGGCACTTCGACCAGAGGACCGATGATGGCTGCAAAAGCGACCGGTGAAGCCAGGCCGAACGCGGCAATGGCAACGGCAATGGCCAGCTCAAAATTGTTTCCGGCGGCGGTGAAGGCGATCGCGGTCGTGCGGGGATAATCGGCCTCGATCAGCCTGCCCATGGCGAAGCTGATGACGAACTGGACCACGAAATAGACCGTCAGCGGGATCGCGATCATCACGGCGTCGAATGGCAGGCGCACCACGTCGCCGCCTTTCAGGCTGAACATTGCTACGATTGTGAAAAGCAGTGCCACCAGTGTGATCGGGCCGATCCGCGGCAGGAATTCGCGTTCGTACCAGCCTTCCCCCTTGCGAGCGATCAGTATGCGCCGCGTCAGGAAGCCGGCGAGGAACGGTATGCCGAGATAGATCAATACCGCTTCGGTAATGGTCCAGAAGCCAACATCGACTATGCTGCCTTCTAAGCCAAAGAGCGGCGGCAGAACCGTTAGGAACAGCCATGCGTAGGTCGAGAAGAACAGGATCTGGAAAATCGAGTTGAAGGCGACAAGGCCAGCTACGTACTGGTTGTCACCGCGCGCGAGCTGGTTCCAGACGAGTACCATGGCGATGCAGCGGGCCAGCCCGATCAGGATCAGTCCCGTCATATATTCCGGATGATCGCGCAGGAAGATGACCGCGAGGACGAACATCAGCGTCGGGCCGATCAGCCAGTTCTGCACGAGCGAGAGGATCAGCACCCTCTTGTCGGCAAACACCTGATGCAGTTCCTCGTACTTCACCTTGGCGAGCGGCGGATACATCATGAGGACGAGGCCGATCGCGATCGGAATATTCGTCGACCCGACCGACATGGCATCGAGCGTGTTCGGCAAATCGGTGAACAGCGTGCCGAGGACGACGCCGAGGGCCATTGCCGCGAAAATCCAGACCGTCAGGTAGCGGTCGAGGAACGACAGCCGTGAAGTTGGCTCAACGGAAGCCATGGGAACTCTCCAATACAATAAGTATGAGGATCAGGCAGACGCGACCCTGCGGCCGTGTTGATCCACGACGCGCTCGCCATCCTCTTTGATGAACTCCCCGCGCTGTGGCGGTAAAAGATCGAGGACCGCTTCGGATGGCCGACATAGGCGCACCCCGGCGGGCGTTAGGACGATGGGCCGGTTGATCAGGATCGGGTGGTCCATCATCGCGTCGATCAAGGCATCGTCGCCAAGGCTTGGATCGTCCAGCCCCAACTCGGCGTAGGGCGTGCCCTTTTCCCGCAGGAGGTCGCGCGGGGTTATTCCCATGCGGCTAATGAGGTCGGCGAGGCGCGCCCGCGTCGGCGGACATTTCAGATACTCGATAATGTGCGGCTCGACGCCGGCATTGCGGATCAGGCCGAGCGTGTTGCGCGAGGTGCCGCAGTCAGGATTGTGGTAGATGATAATATCCATGCCGCCCTCACGCCGCACTGTCTCGGGGCTTGGTCGCCCCTTCGGCTCGCCCGATTTCGTTCAGCCGCACCTTGAGGGACGACTTATCGAGAGAAGCGACAGGCAGGGCAGTGAACGCCGAAATCCGGTTCATCAGGTAGCGTAAGGCGGTCACAAAGGCCGTCCGTTGTTCGACCGGATCGGAAATCGCCGCCGGGTCTTCAATGCCCCAATGCGCTGTCATTGGATGGCCCGGCCATATCGGGCACGCTTCGCCGGCGGCGTTGTCGCAAACCGTAAAGACGAAATCCATGACCGGTGCCGATGGGCCGGAAAACTCGTCCCAGCTTTTCGACCGAAGCCCATTGGCCGGAAAATCGAAGTGTTGAAGCGTCTCGATCGCCAGTGGGTGAACCTGTCCCTTGGGCTGGCTACCGGCTGAATAGGCTCGGAAACGGCCATTTCCCATTTGGTTCAAGATCGCTTCGGCAAGGATCGAGCGAGCGGAGTTGCCGGTGCAGAGAAATAGCACGTTATAAATTGGGTCAGGCATGGGCATCACTCGTGATTGGGTCACAGCACGACAGAGCTGCAACGGCTGGCTGGCACACTTCGGGATGACCTTGGCAGCAATCCCGCATCAGGAATTCGACGAGTCCGGAAAGCGCCGGATAAGTAGCGCTGTAAATGATCGACCGGCCCTCGCGGCGTGATCCAATCAGTCCGGCATGCTCAAGGTGGCTCAAGTGAAACGACATGCGCGAGGATGAGGCATCCATCGCCTCGCCGATCGCGCCAGCGGCCATACCATCGGGACCGGCCGTCACCAGCAGCCGAACGATGCGCAGTCGCGTTTCCTGGGAAAGTGCAGCAAATGCGGTAAGGGCTTGTTGCTCGTTCATCATCGTCTCAATGCTTCAAGGACCATTGAGATATAAAGCAGCTTTGTTAGGCTTGGCAACCCCGGTCGAAGCTTACGGCCGCTTTCGGATCGTAGCCGTTTGGCTCGGAATTTCCGCAAGGGGGTCGGAAGATGCCAGTTTTGGGCACCCATGCGGGCACGTCGTCTTCCGACGTTGCGGAAGTTACAACTTGTGCAACGAATTTTCCGGCCACGGAATTCAATGGCTTGCGCGTTGCAAAAGTCCGTTGCAGAATCGCGGCATGATTTACGGCTATGCTCGCGTATCCACTGACGGTCAGACGCTCGATGCACAGCGTGAGGCGCTGACCTCGGCCGGGGCCAAAAAGGTCTTCGCGGAAACCGCGAGCGGCGCAAAATCCGACAGGGCCGAACTGGCCAAGTTACTGGCTCTCATCGGTCGCGATGATACCCTGCTGGTCACGAGGCTCGACCGGCTGGCCCGGTCCACGGTCAACCTGCTCAATATTCTTGATGGGCTTTCCCAGAAGGGGGCCATGTTCCGTTCGCTCACCGAGGGGTGGGCCGACACGACCACTCCGCATGGCCGCCTGACCGTGACCATCGTGGGCGGAGTGGCGGAGTTCGAGCGCGAACTGATCCGCGCCAGAACATGCGAGGGCCGCGCCCGCGCCAAAGCACGCGGCCAGAGCCTGGGCAGGCGCCCCACCCTCACCCGGCATCAGCAGGACGAAGTCCGACGCCGGAAGCTGGCCGGTGAGCCCGTGCGGGAAATCGCCCGCAGTTATAATGTGAGCGCCAGCACCATCTCCCGGGTCTCCCCATAGTCGAGATACGGGCGGTCGCCCCGTGCTTGGTGACGGCACATTTCAAATTGCAATGTGTGGGCTGGCGTTTACTCGGTGTTGTCCTCTGCTTGGGAAATTGCCCCTCTACGGATTTACGGGGGCACGTTATGGCCAAGGCATTTACAACTAATCTAACGGACGAACTCGTCGACGCGATCAAATACGCTCGGCGCCACCGGGCAAAAATCATCCAGCCCGTCGGGAATGACGTTATCCCCCAATATCACGCGTTGTTTGATCGCGTTTACCCCGCACATGCGACCGAGACATTTGCCGGCAAGAGCGTCGATGAGATCACCACGGCCGATTGGCGCGTGCTGTTCTATTATAAGATGACTGCCCGGCATAACTTCGACATGGACGCAACTCTGGAGAAGATCGCCTACGCTCGCGAATACGCCAGCAAAACCCCTAAAGCCGAATTGGAAGACGGCTGGCAGGTTTCAGACGAACAGCGGCAAGCCGATCGGCAACGTGCACTCGACGACATGCGTGCCGATATGCGGACATGGTCCGACAAAGAGCTTCAGGACTTTGCTGGCCTCAGCGAAGAAACCGCCCAGTTCGTTCGCAGCATCAAGCCCCAGCATCGCAACGCTATCGTTGAGGACTTCCACGCCAAAGAGCCCAGCCTGCTATCACCGGAGGCACCTTTCGATCGCCCCTATGACTTTTCTTTTCGTCGCCGCACGCCATTGAAAATGGAGGTCATGCGCCAGCATTATGATGCTGGGACAGGACAGAAGAAGGGGGCGATGGACGTTCCGCTCATGGCGGCGAGAAACCTTCAGTCCGAAATCGCCAAGCTCACGCCGCAAAGCAAGCTCGAGCTCTTCAGCCGATACGGTGCCGATGAGTTTGACCAACGGCATGGCCGGGAAAACAATCGCAATCGCGATAAACTGCTCACGGCCTGCATCATCGCCGCCGACGGCAGCCAGTTTGGCGAACATTACATTTGCAGTCCGACCTTCGTTCAACGCGCAATGGCAATTTTATAGCTGCGAGTTCGCCTTTTAAGCTACTGATATCTAACAGATATCTCCCTACCTGTTCTAATCGAGAGATTTAGCCAAATCCCTATGCTTCTGGACATCAACACTGACCAGGAGCAAGACATTGACGACCGAACTTCAACACCACACCGCCCAGAACGACGTTCTCGGCGAGCACCACGCCGGGTTCAGCAACGCCTATGAGGCGCAGCTGCGCACCGATGGCCTGGCCATCGGCGAACAGGCAAAATCCGACGAGGCATTGGACGCCTATCGTCAGACCCTCAAGACCACTGACGAACAGGTCCAAACCGCTCTCATCGCTCGCGATCGCCGCCACGACCTGATCTTGACCGCCAGTTTTGTTTGCTGGGTCAAGACCGCCGAACAGTCGCCCGGCTATATCGATAGCCTTCTTGGCGAGGGCGAGGTGAAGATTGCGGCCAATGCGGCCACAATCGAACGCGCCAGGATGAGCGCTCTCATCCGGCTCGTCACTGGACAGGTTGCGGCACGCGCTGACACCAATGTGCGCATTTCTCGCCTGTCCAAGACGGCAATCGGTCTGAGCATGGAATGTGAACGCCTTGGGGTCGCAGTTCACCTGGGCAATGTCGCCAAGGTGATCGACACCGCACTGGAGCGCAACAGGACCTATTTCCAAAAGCTCGTGGACGCGGCTGAGGCGAAGCCGGATGCGGAAGGTGCCGCAAAATCCGACATCTCGAATCCTCCGGCATCCCAGACGACGACCGCTCCCAGTGGGCAACCGCATGCCCGCCAGAAGCCCGAGCCGGACAATAAGGATGAGAACGCCTCAGAGGAGACCGGTGCGGCGCCCTCGGCCCCGCTGCGGCTGGTCCCCACACCGAGCACCGCATCTCCAGTGCTTCCCGCAGTGATCGGAAAGATCCCCAACGACGCAGGGCTCGACCAGGATTACTTCATCATGCTTGGCCACGTTCGCGGCGACACCATCGTGGTGCGCGGTCCCATCATCTCGACCCAGGCCGACGAAGTTCTTCGGGCGCTGGAAAAAGCCTACCAGAGCGCGGCTTAGGACGGGAGGAACTCACTATGAAAAACCCTCTCGCCCATACCGGGGCCGCCTACCGCCCTGCGATGCAGGATTGGATGGCCCGTGTCATCGGTGACGGCACCGCCCGGTTGCGCACCGACGGCAAGCTCAGTAGTGCGGATTTGCATCTGCTGAGCGGCACTGGCCTTGCTCATGTTACCCACTTCCTACAGGCCGCTCCCGACGGTGTGGAAGGCAGTGAGCGATCAATGGTCGCCACCCGCAATCCTGCGATCACCAACGGGATGGCCGACAGCGGCGGCTATCAGGCTTCCACTGGTGTGCTCAAGCTTACCGAGCGGCGGCAGCACGACATGTTTCGGTTTTCCGAAGCCATGAACAGTGCGGCCATTCTCGATGGCCCCACATCATCGATCACCAATCCCAAGAGCAAGCTGCGCTCCCTGGCCGATTGCATGAGGTTCACCGAGTCCAACGCCCTTTATGCCATCCAGCATCGTGTTCCGGGCAAAACCAAGCTCCTCAACGTCAGTCAGGGGCGCTCCCAGAAGGAATCCGAGGAGTGGCTGGGCGCTGTTTCCCAGTTCAGCGACCCGAAAATCTACGGTGAGCGCGCCCTCGACGGGTGGGCTATCGCCGGAGCGGCCCGGCTGCATTTCTCGATCCAGCTGCGCAATCTGATTGCGCTTCGGGAAAATGGCTTGCTCAGGAACAGCGCCCCCATCCACGTGCTGGGCACCGGACATCCGGAAGTGGCCTGTGCCCTCAGCGCCGTGCAATCGGGGCTGCAAAAAACGATCGGCGAGGACATCCAGGTCTCCTTTGACAGCGCCACGCCATTTATCATGGCCGGAAAATACAAGAAGGCCTTTGGCGTGCCGACCCTCAATCGCAAGAGTTTGCAGATGACCATCGCTCAGATGCCGCATGGCGACATTTATGTCGGCAGCGATCATCCCTGGCCCGTCTCCAGCCCCTTCGCGAACCGGCTCGACCTGGGCGACCTCAATGTGCGCAAGGGCGATCCGAAGTCGGCTTGGGACACGCTCTCGCACGTGCTCGTCGCCGTGCATAATGTCTGGGTGATGTGTCGGGCCATCGCATTGGTCAACCACCGGCTTAGCCTCCCCTCGGCCAATCGCAATCTGTGGTTGCCGCCCCGGATCGTCGAGTTGGCCGAAATCATCGAAGAAATCCTCGTGCGCGAAAACTCGCACACGATGATCGACCAGCATCAAGTCCTTTTGGACATGCTCCGGCACAAGAGCCGGAACACAAAGCTGCTCGAAGACTACGGCGACGCCGACCGCTAAGCGCCGCCGCATCCTCGGCCGCTGATCAGCGGCTCTCCCAAAACCTCTGCGCCGTTTCAACCTGCTGTTTCAGCGGACAGGACCGGTGCGTCTCGAAAAAGGAAAATCAAATGACCACCATCACCACATCCGGCATTCGTTCGCCCAAGCGCCTTCCCATTTGGACCTTGGGGTATTTCGGCACCATCGTCTTTGCCAACATGATGCTGCTCTGGTTCGAGCCGCTGTTCATCGCTGGCTCGGCCATTCCACCGGCGATCTTCGCCTCGGGCTTCGTGTTCGTGCTGCGCGACTTTGCCCAGCGGGAAATCGGCCACTTCGTGCTGATCGCCATTGTGGCCGCTGCCGGCACCACCTTCTGGCTCGCCGGCCCAGAGGTCGCCATTCCCAGTGCCTCGGCCTTCCTCGTCGCCGAGTTGGCCGATTGGATCATCTATTCGCTGACCAAGCGCCCGATGTCGCAGCGTGTCGTGATCTCCTCGCTGATCAGCGTTCCCATGGACACAGCGGTGTTCTACGCCCTGCTCGACATCCTTGATCCGCTTTCGCTGATCCTCGGGATCGTCATCAAGCTTATCGGCACCATGGTCTTCTGGATCGGTCTTAAGTGGGTTGAAGCCCAGCAAGGGGACCTGTGATGACCGTCTATATCATCGGCCTCGAACAGCACGAGCAACGCTATACGAGCGAATGGGCAACGGAACTGCCCAGGAGTGTCGCCAAGTTCCTCAAATCTTCCGGCTCAATCGAACAGGTTCGCGTGGTGGAAGGCCACCACGCGACTCAGATCACCACCGAAGGGGCGTTCCTGAACTTTGCCGAAACCAACATTTTTAAGGCGGCGCAAATCAGCCAGATCGCCGAGCTGTTCACTCGGGGGCAGATCAGACCGGACGACAAATTCCTCTTCGCCGACGCGTGGCACCCCGGCGTGATCACCACGCGTTACATGAGCGATTTGCTGGGCGTGCCGGTGAAGCTTTTCGGCCTCTGGCACGCGGGCTCCTATGATCCGCACGACTTCCTCGGCCGCATCCCCACCACCTGGGCGCGGCACTTCGAGCGTTCCCTGTTCCATGCGCTCGATGTCAATTGCTTCGCCACCCACTTCCACATCGAGCTGTTCAAGTCGGAATTGGGTGTTAGCGACGATAGCCGCATCCTGCGCACGGGATGGCCGATGGAATACCTCGAAACCACCCTTGCGCCCTATCGGGACCTCCCCAAGCGCAATCTGGTGCTGTTCCCGCATCGGATCGCCCCGGAAAAGCAGGTCGATATCTTTAGAGACCTGGCGAACTCTTTTCCCGATTACGAGTTCCGAGTCTGTCAGGACACACCCTTGACCAAGGCCGAATACCACCGGCTGCTGGGCGAGGCCAAAATGGTCTTTTCGGCCAGCCTGCAGGAAACCCTTGGAATCGGCCTCTATGAGGGCCTCCTGTGCGGAGCGGTGCCGTTTGCCCCCAACCGGCTCTCCTACAGCGAGATGTATCCGGCTGACTGCCTCTACCCAAGCGAATGGACCGAAAACCGGGACAGCTATGTTCGGAACAAACCGCTGTTGGTGGACGCGGTTCGCAAGGTTCTTGAAAGTCCACCCCAAATTTCCGCGGGCGTGATTGGCGAAAATTTCTTCAACGCCGACGAAGTGATGGCACTCTTGGTTTGATACGCTCCCAAGGAGAAGAGCCCTCCCCGCTCAGGTTGATACCTGAGCGGATAGCCGCCGGCGGTGACAACTCTGTCAAAAACCTGCGGCGGGTTCCCGTCCTCGAACATCCGATGCTCCTATCTTCGCTCTAGACGCCGATGCTGCTTCGATATTCCCTTCCGGCTAGTGGCCAGCCGACCTTGATCTCGAAACCGAGCTTACGGACGTACCTTATGAAACGCAGACGCTGAAGGACGGCAATCGGAACTGGAGTGTTGGCAGGTGCGCAAGACACAGGCGATACTCGCGTGCGGCGCTCGTCGACGCCTATGCCGTCGGCCATCTCGGGGGAAATCTGGAGCAAGCGCATAACCGGCGGGCGAGACGCACCGCCTGGTGTCAGATTGCCGCTTCGACTGCATCCTGATGGCGACGGGCAGCGATCACGACTTCGACACGGTTGCGGGCCTTGAGCTTGAGCATGAGGCCGGACATGTAGTGTTTGACAGTCTTTTCGCTCAGATGGAGTTCTTGAGCGATTTCCTTGTTGGTACGCGCTTGCAGCAATTGGGCGACGATCTGCTTTTCACGTACGTTGAGGCTCACGACCTCTTGAAGCTTGCGCCTTTGCGCCCTTTCTCGGAGGCCAGTCAGCACCTGGGTCGCGAACTGCCTGCCGACATAGAGCTGGCCGGCCAGCGCGCCTTCGATAGCTTCAACCAGTTCGGGGATGGGACTGCCCTTAAGCGCAAAACCGGTCGCTCCGGCATCGAGCGTGCGGATGGCAGAGTCGGTGCTTGAAAATGCAGTGAAAATGACGACTCGCGTTTTACCATTGCTGCGGGCGATATCGGAGATGATCTTGAAGACATCGCCCGGCATACTCAAATCGAGAACCACGATGTCGGGGTTATTGTCAGCAACCAAAGTCCAGGCCTCGTCTGCCGAAGAACCGGAGCCGACGACTGAAAACCTGTTGTCCTCTGAAAATATCGACACCAATCCTCTTAGCATTGCTGGGTGGTCGTCGAAAAATGCGATCGTTATCTGGCGCATGCGGCACCGCCCCCGATACGCCCCGCTCCCCAATGGCGGGACGTAAAGGGTAGTATGCACGCTGGTTAATTAATCGTAAACATGAAATATATGTAATTGTGTATTTTGATTAACATGAATGATTTATGCTAGACCTTGGGCTAGTATAATCTTTAGTGAAAGTCGGAATGTATATAATTATTTATTCTTCTCGGAATGCGCGAGTAATCTGGTCGGTGAACGGCTTGAGAAAATAGGCGATGGCTAGCTGCTGCTGGGTCTCCACGAAAACTTCAACAGGCATTCCTGGCACCAGTTGGTTCTGGCTGATCGCCATTTCCTCTTCATTGGCGACAACCTGGGCGAGATAGAACTGCTCGCCCGATTGAGCGTCCCTTTGGGCGGCGGCCGAAACCCGGATGATCTCGCCGCTGACTTCAGGGGTCGTGCGCTGGTTGAAGGCGCTGAACCTCAGGGTTGCCTCCTGGCCAACGCGCACCTGATCGATATCATTGATGGCGATACGGAACTCTATGGTGAGGTCAGCGTCTTCGGGCACGATGGTGATCAGTCGCTCGGCGGGAGAAATAACACCGCCGACGGTGGTGACGTTGAGTTCGTTGACGGTGCCGGTGACGGGCGAGAGGATTTCCGTGCGCGCATATCGCGCTTCGGTTGCCGCGAGACGTTCCTCGGTTTGGGATATCTCTGCCTCGACGAGACGCAGTTCGCGCTGGGCGTCGGTGCGGCGGGTGCCGTCATGCTCGAGAATCCGCAGTTCGACATCGCTGATACGAACCTCCGCCCGGGCGATTGCGGTATCGAGCTCTCCCATCTGCCCCTGCAGCCGGGCAACATCGCGCTCCGCATCACTCAAGCGTGAGGTTTCGATGAGGTTGCTGTTCGAAAGGGTACGCAGCCTGTCGCGCTCGATCTGTGCCAGTTCGAATTCGGCGATAACGGCGTTGCGCTGGAAAATCAGTCCGTTGATTTCCTCCCGAAGCTGATCGACTTGCAGCGCCATCTGGTCTCTCTGGGATTGATGGCGGGCCAGGTTGCCCAGGAACAGGCGTTCTTCCCCAGCAATGATCTGTTCGGCACTTGGATATGTTTCGACCAGCCCAACGGGAATTGCCAGCAGGTGGAGCCCTTCGGTTTCCGCGATTAGCCGCGCGCGCTGCGCCTGCAATTCCACGAGCTGACCTGCGATGATTGCCCGCTCGGCGCGCAGTTCGGCATCTTCGAGCCGCAGCAGAACCTGGCCGATGGTGACGAAATCGCCTTCGCGCACCCCGATTTCACGAAGCACGCCGCCATCGGGGTGCTGAACCACTTTTATGTCTTCATCCACCAACACGCTGCCGGTGCCGATCACCGCACCCGAGAGCTTGGCCGTCATCGCCCAGCCGCCGATGCCGCCGAGCAACAACACGGCAAAGATCGATCCGAGAATGACGCGCCCCCTCAATGAAAAGAGCTTATCCCTGGAAGACCAATTTGCCGGGTTCGGCGAAAAGGAGGGTTGATATCCCGCATCTATGGTCGACATGTGCACTGGTCTCCCTGGTTACGCAGAGATCGGATCATTGCCCAGCGGAAGGTGCACGCCGTGGACGTTGATGGTGATCTCAAAGATGTTGTCATTGTCGATATCGGCGCGGATGACAGTGCGATCGACATCGTTGTAGCGCTCGTGACCGACGAGGATCGGAAGGTCCGAGCGCAACCATTCGTCGTCGTCATCGCCGTAGATTGAACGGAAAAGGTCGCGCTCCGCAGCGCGGGCCTCGTGGGCGACGTCATATTCGCGGACGCGGATACGATCGCCGACAACGAAATCGAGAATATCGTGGACAATGTCGTCGCTCAGCGAGGGCAGAGTGTCGGTCACCTCGAAGACGAAGATATCGCGACCCTTACCGCCCGACAGGATTCGGGCTTCGGTGCCGATGACGAAAAGGTCGTCGCCTGAACCACCATTGATCTGCTCGAAGCCGGTAAAGTTGTCCTCGCCGATCGTGGCGCCTGAGGCCTGGCCTGCAGTGTCGTCGATTATGAGCGGACCTTCAGCCTGACTGTAATCGAGAATGTCAAAGCCTTCCCCTCCATCGTAAATGTCGCTGCCGGCACCGCCCACCACGGTATCGTCGCCATTTCCGGCATCGATCACGTCATCTCCGGCTCCGCCAATCAGAATGTCATCGCCTTCGCCACCCAAAAGTCGATCGTGGCCTTCGCCGCCATCGAGCACATCGGCACCTGTTCCGCCATCGAGAAAATCGTTGCCATGGCCGCCGGCGAGCGTGTCGTTACCGTCGCCACCCATGAGGCGGTCGTTACCCGTTCCGCCGTCGAGCTTGTCATTGCCGGCGCCACCGTCGAGGATGTCGTCGCCAGCTTCTCCATAGAGCGTGTCGTGGCCATCTTCGCCAAAGAGACGGTCATTGCCTCGACCGCCGTGGATGATGTCGTTGCCCACTCCTCCGAACAGGGCATCGTCGCCATCGCCACCGTAAAGGACGTCGTCTCCCATATCCCCGAAGATGTGATCGTCGCCGAGCCCCCCGACGACCAGATCATTGCCGCCCATTGCATTGATGATGTCGTCGCCGGCGCCGCCATCGATGTCGTCGTCATATGGAGCGCCGACGAAAAGATCGCTCAGCGGCGTGAGGACCACAAAGTTGCGGACGATCTCGAAATGCGCAGTTTGCCAGACCGACGCCTCGCCGTCGGTGATCTGGTAGGTGAGAGTTATCTGGCCCAGCATGCCCGGCGATGTTTGGAACGACCACCCCGAGGTCTCGCTTCCAACGGGCAGGCCCGATGCCGTCAGGTTTATGATGCTCAGTATATCGCCGTCGGGATCGCTCGCTCCCCAGAGCAGGTGCGAGAGCCCGAAGAGCACGGCTTGTCCGGCAATCACGTCGTGAAGACGAACCGGACCGGAGAGCATGGGCGCCCGGTTAGGCTCGATTGCCTCCCCCTCGCTGTCGTCGTCATCGTCGTCGGACTTGCCGTCATCCTTGCCCGAATTATCAGTCTTGTCGGGATTGTCCGGCGAGCTGGCGGGTTTGCTGGATGACGGGGAAGTGTTGGGCTTGGGAGACGTGCCGATCGGCACGGAAGTGCGATTGTCATTGGAAATCTCGAAACCGAAACCGGCCGGGAACAATCCCGGATTTGGCCGGATACCGGGGAAATCGAGATTGGTGAACCGCAGCAAACCTACCGAGTCGGAAACGAACGTGGCCGGAGACCAGTCGGGGCCTTGTGACATCCTGTGGTAATCGAGATCGTCGTCTTCGTGGCGGCGTTCGTCCCGATCTTCGCCTTCGCGTCTGTCGCGTGAGTCGGGCTTGAGGCCGCTTTCCCCACGAGCCGCATGCATCTTGTCTTCATGCGGCTCGTGGTCTTTGCCTTCGGAAGGTGTTGCGGATTGGGGGGGATCGAAGAAGCTCTTGATGTAGAGCGCAAACGCAATGACAAACACTCCCACATGGACCGGCAGCTTGGTCATGCGGTGGCGCGAAAGAAAATCGAAGCGCTTGCGTGGGTCCTCGGGGATCTTGTCCTGTTTGCTGGCTTTGACGTCGATGGTCATGGTCAGCCCACCTTGCGCTGCGGATTGACTCGGGTCGGATCGGCAGGCTCGGGCGCCGTGCTGCGCGAGGTGGAGATGATCTGATCCTTAGGCCCAAAGCTCGTGAGCTTGCCGTTCTGGATCACGGCGACGAGGTCGACCTCGGCGAGGACACTGGGACGGTGCGCGACCACGACAACGATGCCGCCGCGTTCACGCACGCCGCGAATGGCCGCGTTGAGCGCCGCCTCGCCCTCCGCGTCGAGAAAGGCATTGGGTTCGTCGAGTATTACGATGAAGGGGTTGTTGTAGAGCGTGCGGGCAAGGCCGATGCGCTGCCGCTGGCCTGCCGAAAGCGACGTTCCCATGGGGCCTAGCTGGGTATCGTAGCCATCGGGAAGGCGCACGATCATTTCATGGACGCCGGCGGCCTGGGCGGCCAGTACGATGGCTCGGCCATCCCGTTGCGGCGCAAAGCGGGATATGTTTTCCACCACGGTGCCATCGAGCAGCGCGACCTCCTGGGGCAGATAGCCGATATATTGGCCCAGGACATCCTCGTCCCATTGGGAAAGATCGGCCCCGTCGATCCGCACGTAGCCGCGCAAGGCTGGCCAGATGCCCGTCATGGCCTTGACCAGCGTCGTCTTGCCACCGCCACTGGGCCCGATGACGCCGAGGGCTTGCCCAGCGCTGAGCTCTAGGCTGACTTCGGAAAGCAGAACCTGGCCGGTGGCGGGCGATGCTACAGTGACCTTTTCAATCGAGAGTGTCTGCGATGGTGGCGGCAGGTCCATGGGCTTTTCGACCTTGTCGAGGGCGATCATGGTGTCGCGCAGGCTGTTGAAAGCCTGACGCGCGGCCACCACGCCCTTCCAATTGCCGATAGCCAGATCGATCGGTGCCAAGGCCCGGCCTGAGGCGACAGAAACGGCGATGATCGCGCCCGCCGACATTTGGCCCTGAATGGTGAAATAGGCGCCCATGCCGAGCAGGGACGATTGCAGCAGCATGCGCAAGACCCGCGAGAACGAGCTGAACGTACCCACAATATCGCTCGTTCGGGTTTGAAGTTGCAGATGCTCGTCATTGGCCTTGTTGAAACGTTCCACGGCGCGGCCGGCAAATCCCATCGCCTTGATCACCTCGGCATTGCGGGCGTTGGAATCGGCAATGGCGTTGCGGACGATCCCGGCCTGCTGGGCGGCCTTGGCCAGCTTGCGGGATTTCAGTTCGGTTATGACGGTCAGGAGCGTCAGAACCACGATGCCGCCCAGCGTCATGGCGCCGAGGACGGGATGGAGGAAATAAACGAAGAGAAGATAGAGCGGCACCCAGGGCAGGTCGAACAGGGCTCCCGGACCCTGAGTGCCCATGAAGCCTCTGACGGTATCCACGTCGCGCCCGCGTTCGAGGGCTTCCGAGGTCGAAAAGCCGAACCGGGGCATGTCGACGCTTACCCGATGGGCGATCGGCGCGAGGAGCTTGTCGAAACGGGCGCCGACCCGAACCAGCAATTGGCCGCGCAACGTGTCGAATACGCCTTGGAAGAAATAGAGCCCCACCGCCAGTACCGAAAGCGCCACAAGGGTGGGCACGGACCCGCTGGTCAGAGCACGATCGTAAATCTGGAGCATGTAGAACGAGCCGGTCAGCGCCAGCACGTTGATGATACCCGATATCCAAAACAGATAGTGGCCGATGCCCTTGAACTGGCGTCGGAGCATTTCGTCTCCGCGATGTTCTGCGAGCTTGCTGGCGGCTTTTGCGGTGGCCATCGGTTCCCCCGGTCAATGGTTGTCCGCCTAGCCGGAGGTCCGGCCAGGCGGTCGGTGTCACAGGTTGAAATCGGAGTTGGTCAGCGTGTGATTGCCGGCGATCTCAATCCGAAATTCAGGCTGATCGTCCCCACCGGTGTTGCCAGAAATGACGGTATAATCGCCATCCTCACGGCTTTCATGGGTGATGCCGAGCTGCCCCGGTGCGTTCGTTTGGCCCGAGACCAGAGTGAAGCTCTGGACGCCATCGATGCCGGTGTTGGCATCGATACCTGAAAGGTCGATCCTGTCGCCGGTTTCAAAGCCGACGATCGTATCGCCATTGGCTGCAGCGACCGATTTGAAGACGAAGACGTCTTCTCCCGCGCCACCGTCTATGACGTTGACGGCCGTGCTGGCGATGATCGTGTCATTGCCCGAGCCGGTCGTGACATTTTCAATGCCGTAGAGCGTGTCGGTCCCCGTTTGCACGCCGGTGACGCTGCCGCGCCCTCCGATGCCGGTTCCCAGGTCCACTCGGACACCGCCTCCGACCGAGCCGAGATCAAGCGTGTCGATGCCGGAGCCGCCATCGTAGAAATCGTCTCCGTCATTGGCCCGGCCGATGAACATGTCATCGCCGTCACCGCCGAAGACGGTGTCATTGCCGAGGCCGCCATCGAGCATATCGTTGCCGCCATCGCCCGCGATCCAGTCATCGCCGTCTTCGCCATAAAGGGCGTCGTCGTCGGCTCCGCCGAACACATCATCGTCGCCGTCGCCGGCAAACACGATGTCGCGGCCATCCTCGGCATAGATGAAGTCGTCGCCCTCATCGCCGCGAATGATATCGGCCGCGGTGCCCGAAACGATGTAGTCGGTTCCGGCAAAGCCGAAGATCAGATCGGCTCCGGCGGTACCCATGAGGACGTCGGATGTGGAAGTGCCGGTGATAACGCCGGGTGCCGAAGACGGGGGAGGCGTGACGGGTTCCCCGTTGTCGTCATCTCCGCCCTGATCGTCATCATCGTTACAGTCATCATCGTTGGTGCCGGGTCCCGTAGTGATTTCAGGCGATCCAAGCGCATCGAACGTTACCGATCCAGTTTCGGTCTCAAGCCGGGTTTTGTCGTCGCTCGTGGACTGGGTGTAATCGCCCGGCATTTCCACGACATCCTGATCGCGCAGGGTGCCGATGATCGTGTCGTTGCCCCCATTGGAGCGGAAAACGATGCGGTGAGCGGATTCGAGGGCCGAGATGTCGATAACGTCGTCTCCTTCGCTACCCTCGATGGTGATGGTGCTGTAGTTGAGGCTGGTGGCGCTGAAGTTGCCGACCACCTGGATAGTGTCGCCGGCATTGGTGCCCTGGTTCAGACCACCGCCATCATCGGCGGTAACATTGAGGGTGTTGACGACGATTTCCTCGATATTGTCGAGTTCGGCCACCACGGTTTCCGCACCATTGGCGGTGCGGGTGACGACGATTTCGGTCGTTGCCGCAAAGGCGGTTCCGAGCAGTGCTGCCAAATTGGCGTTCTGCCCGCTGGTCATGGCGTAGATCCGGAAAATCTCGCTGCCGGCGGCCCCGTTGAGGCGATAGGTATCGTTGCCGCTATCGCCATTGACCATGTCGCGGCCATGCGTGCTGGTCTGGTTGATAGTATCGTTTCCAGCCCCGCCATCGATGATGTCGTCGCCGGCTCCACCATTGATGGTGTCGTTGCCGCCGGCGCCGTTGAGAATGTCGTTGCCGCCATTGCCGTTAAGCGTATCGTTGGCGCCAGCTCCGAAAAGGCCGCTGGTGCCATTTGCGATATCGTCACCTTCGGTTCCATTGAACGTGTTGCCTACGAACGGAATGGCATTCCAGTCGTCGCCCACCACGCCCGTGGGGGCCGATGTCAGCGTTTCGAGATTGCCGGCGCCGTCGGTGAAACTGACTGCAACCCGCAACACGCTCCCGACCTGGCCTCCGAACCCCAGGATGCCGTCATTGGGCGTGAAATTGGCCGAGGTGCCGCCAGCCTGGGCCGGGATATTGCTCCAGGTCGCGCCACCATCCGACGAAACTTGCCACTGATAGCTGAAGGCTCCAAGCCCATTGCCATCGGCGATGAGGCCGGTATTGACCGCGAGCTGTTGTCCCTCGGTGGGGGTGAGATCACTGATCACCGGCGCGCCTGTCGCCGGGCTGTTGGGCTGGGGTATGAGGGTCTCGATATCGAATACGCCGTCGGCGAACTGCACGCGTTCGATGTTGTAGAGCCGATCCACGCCGTCGGATTCACGATTGCGGCCTGTCACCGGATCGATCGCGCCGCCGGTTTGGTCGATATGGGCGACCGTGAAGCTGCCGTCGGCGTTCTGTGTGACTTCGTAGTTTTCGCGAACGTCCCAATAGACGGCAGTGTCGATATCGTCCGCCGCGCCGCCATCGAGGATTTCACGCACGATTTCGAGCGAACCGGGATTGACCGCGCCTTCGATCATCCAGGCCGAGAGTGGCTTGGTGACGCCGTTGAGCGTTACCGGTCCGTCCATGCGGTCGACGGAGAATGTCGACCCGTCCTTGGCGGTCCCAGCGATCCGAACGCTCAGGTACCGGTCGCCGTCGATCACATCGTCGCCGCCGCGTCCCTCGATGGTATCGGAGCCACCGCCGCCGAGCAGGATATTTCCGCCCACGAAGATCTTTTCTGACGTTCCGGTCTGGCCGTTTTCCCAGGACCCGTCGGCCCAGTATTCGCCGTCGACCATGAGATCGTCGGTTATGATCTGGTCGAGCCCGGCAATGCGATCGATCGCCGCCTGGTTGAGTTCGTTATAGCGCAGGCCGGTTTCCGGTGTGGGGTCCACCACGGTGCCACCTTCAGGGCCAGTGCCCGTCCGGTCGTCGCCTCGCAATACGTCGTCATGGTGCCAGCCCGAAAGACCTTCCACCTGGCTGAAACGATCGCGCAGGACTTCGAGTGGAAGGGTGGTGAAAATCTCCACCCGCATGTCTGCGTCGGCGCCGGTCTGCTGACCCTGGTGGATAACCCAGTCATGGCCCCACATGCCGATGTTCTTCTGGATGCCTTCGCCAGCGAACATGATGTCGTCGCCCGAGTCGGCGTCATAATCGGTATCGCCCTGGCCGCCATTGAGCACGTCATGGCCGATAACCGTCGAGTTGAAGAACAATTCGCCGTTGTCGCCGGCGATGTAGTCGAAACCGGCGCCGCCCTCGATCCAGTCGTCGCCAGCGTGGCCGAAAATGTTGTTGATGCCATCGCCGCCGGCCGCGAAGTCGTCGCCCAGGCCGGCGAGAATGTCGCCGTCGTCGGAGCCCGAGGACAGGTAATCCTTTCCGTCTCCGCCAAAGATCAGGGACATGCCTGTTCCGTCGACGATGACGTCATTGCCCGCGTCGCCCTTGAGGACCGATACCGCGCCGATATCGGTGCCCGAACTGGTGATGATATCGTCGCCATCCCCGCCATTCATGGCATCGACGCCATACCCGGCTTCGATGCGATCGTCGCCCGCGCCGCCCCAGACAGTATCGTCGCCGCCGCCGGCAATGATGTGATCATTGCCATCGGTTCCTTGGATCACGATGTGGTCGAGCCCGTTGTAGCGGATATATTCCGCAACTCCGTCACCATTGGCGTCGCGGCGCTCCACGAGGTTCGACATGGCTTCAAGCAGCGGGTTGTCATGTATCGGGTCGTCCAGCCCGGTCATCTGCAACTGCTTGTTGCGATCCATGTAGAGCATGTGATCGGGCGTCGAGAAGATATCGGCCGGCAGAGCGAACCCGTCGAGATCGGTGTTGCGCATGACCATTTTGGCCAGCGAATTGTTCTCGAGCTCGGTCAAGAGGTTGAGACCCTGGGCGCGCGAGAGGTAGTAGAACCGGTCCGAATCCTGCAGGTTTTCCATCTGCAACTGGAAGACGAACGAGAAGGTGGAGCCCAGCACGCCGCCGAATGCCATCTTCTTTTCGGCCAGCCCGCCAATCCACAGATCGACATCGTTCAACCCGCCGAGATTGCCGGCATAGGCGCCCTGGCCGTTGAGGAAATCGAGGCGATCGGCTGGCGCGTTCTCGCCGCCGAAAACCAGCGCCCAGGCGGCATCGCGCTTTTCCTGAAGCGTTTCCGCACCCTCGATGGAAGCATGCGTTCCATAGGCGGCGATAAAGTTGATGATCGATTCCGGGTTCTTGAGATTGAGCGCGAAATCGGTCCAACTATCGTAAGGTTTGAGCAGGGTGTCCCCGCCCGCCATTTCCATGAACTGCGCCCGTGCCTGATTGAGGGTGGGCATGCCGGTATCGCGGCCGCGGGCGATGTTGATCGCGGCGAGATCGAGCGGAATACCGACCAACTGGTTACGCAGCACGTCGGTCACGAACTCGTCGATCTCGTTGGCGTGCTGGGTGCTCATTCCGCGTGCTATGGCGGCGGCGGCCTCCCGGTGGTCGACCAGCACATTGCCCTCGGCGTCCACTGCCCCGAAGGCCAGCGGATTGAGGAAGGCTTCGAAAAGGTCGATATCGTCCCGGCTGCCATCGGCGTTGATGCGATCGACCGACTGGTTCAGCATCGAATGGCCGAAGCGATAGACCACATTGGCGAATTCGGCGAAGATCGCCGGATCGAGCTCGACATCGGGCTGAACCATGAAGAGGTCGACGTCCGGCTGAATCTTGCGGGCGTACTCCTCGAAGACCAGATGCTGATATTGCATCTCGGTCGAGAACCGCGCGGCCTGGAAGAGCCGTTCACCATCCCACACGAGCCCATCGGGCGAACCGGGGATGGACGTAACATCGTCGATAAGCCATTCGTTGAGAAAGGCCAGATCGCCCGAATCCAGGATGGTCTGTTTGATCTGATCGACCTGCCTGTTGTGTTCGGCATGGAACACGTGGTGGACGGCGGTCAGGCCGATATTTTCGTTGCCGCGCCCGTCACCGGTTATGTAGTGGGCGTCCAGCAACTCGTCGTCATAACCGGTCTGCTGGCCGCGTGTGTCGAACCCGCCCGAATAGCCGACGCTGCTGTCGTCATCGGCCTGCAGCACGCCATCGGTTATTATCGGAACCGCGGCATGGGCGATATCGTCGAGGAACGCGTTGGGCAGACGCAGCGCGCCGGCGGTCGTGGGATTGACGGGGCTGTCCGGCGTTCCGGAAACCACGATATCGTCGGCCGTATTGGGAATGCCGTCGGCGCCCAACCCCACGATCACCTGCGCAAAACCGGTTTCGGGATCGGGAATGAACCGCCCATAGGGGTCGGTGCGCAGCATCGGAACCATGCCCACATCGGCATCGGTCAATTCGATGCCCAGCATTTCGCGGGCCTGGGCCTTGATATCGCCCCAAGTGGCGAGCCCTCGCGCGCCGTCGAGCAGGTGCCCTGTAGCCACCGGCTTGCCATCGGCATTGAGCGCATATTCGCGCAGGAACACCTGATGGGAAGCGTGCGAGGTATAGGTCTGGTTCTGATCGACCCAAGGCGTGGTGACGTTGCCCGCGTCCTCTCCGATGGACGCGCGGGTCAGCACCATGAAATTGGTGTGCGGGCTGGCCGGGTCGTAAAGCGGATCGTCGGGTTGAAGGGGAATATAGACGGTGCCGTTGCCACCCTTGGCGACGAGATCGAGGCCATGGTCGAAGAACTGACCGAAAAGCGTGAACCACGCGTTATAGGGCGCTGACAGGCCTTCATCTGGAGATACGTTGGGCAACCGGATGGTATTGGCATCCATCTCGATGCCGTAGGTTTCGAGCGTGGCGGTTAGCGTAGCAGAGGCTGTTGCTGCCGCATTGGCGGCGTTTGCGGCTTCTTGGGCCGAAATGACGGCAGTGCCTATGGCGGTTTGGTAAGCATCCCAAAGAACCGGAGCATTCGGATCGCCCGCCCCGATAGCCGTCTGCCAGGCGATGAACGCGGCGCCGGCGGCTGCTGCAGCAGCATCCGACGCAGCATCGGCCTCCTGGGCTGCCTGGAGAACGTCCTTGTTGGCGAGATAAACCGTGCGGATTGCTTCCACCGCATTGAGCATATCGGCCGGATCGTGCCCTGCGTAACGCAAGGCGGCGGCGATGGCTGCGGGATTATCCAGCGTCTGGTCGACGATGAGGTTGGAGATGATGCGCGGGTCGGCATCGACCAAGGTGCCGCCACCAAGCCCGAACGGGTCGGTCGGTGCGCCATGCTCGCCGTAATTGCCATCGGTCAGGGTCACAGCGCCGTTGCCGAAACTGATGGAGTCGTCGGATTCACTGACCCAATGTTCATCGGTCAGCCGGGGGAACGGCTCGCCGGACATGCCCCATTGCTCGCGCCCGGGAACCAGATTGTTGTAGCTCCCATCGACGGTGCGTAATCCGTGGGGCAGCAACGGGCTGTCGACCAGCGTGCGCAATGCATCGCCAACGGGGTCGTCTTCCGCGTAATCGTCAGGGGTAAAACCGGCGATGAGGGCGTTGTGGGCCTCTGCAATCCGGATCTGGTCCAGGATAAAAGAGAGGTCGTGTGTGTTGAGCTTGACCATTTTCGTCCCTTTCAGGGCCGGTCACACCGCGCCCGATTAGCTGACAATTGCCAACATGCTGCGGTAAAACCCAACCGAAGGTAATGACGAATGGTCTGGTGAAGTTAAGGGTCGTTGGTCTGATGGTTTTCAGGACTTTAGACTAGGTAATTGTCAACCATTACACTCTACTTTTAAATTACTTCGCTTTTCATCTTCCCTGTTTTATTTTGTTCGATAATGTGCCCAAGGGATAAGCAAATTCCTTCGACCACCTGGATGACATTTCTGTGGGAGGCAGAGGCGCAACCTGAAGAGAGGACAAAAGCATGGCTGGTGTTGCCAGCGTGCCGCTTTGGAATAGGGGGCTTCGCTATTGGCGTGAGCGCAGCCTGATCGAGAAGTTCACATGGGCCGGCGGTACGGTAATGATCGTCGGCGTCCTCATTTGCGGGATGGTCATTACCAACTTCGTGCGCTCGAATGTGCTCTATCACCGGGCGGTCGCCACGGCGCTGTTCGTTGACAGCACCATTGCCCAATATCTACGCGACCTTCGGACCGCCGGAACCGTGGGCGAAAGGGCCCGCGCCGAACTCGATGCGCTGCTCGACGATCCGAAATTTACCGACCGCATCCCCTATCTCGAAATATGGAGTCCCGACGGAACGATCCTCTATTCCAATTCGACCGAACTGGTTGGGCGCATCTTCGAACTTCCCGACGCGGCTCGCCAGGCCTTCACGGGCGAAGTCGTGGCGGCCGAGACCGACCTTGGGGCCATGGAGCACACCAGTCGCGATTTCACGCGCACCTTTACCGAGATCTACACCCCATTGCGAGGTATGACGGGAGAGGTCGTCGCGGTTTCGGAAATCCACGAAGCATCCGAAGATATCTGGACAACCCTTGCGGTCGCTACCCTGCGAAGCTGGACGGCGGTGGGACTTACATGTCTCGCTTTCTGGCTGGCCCTGTTCTCAATCGTCTGGCGCGCCTCCCGCGTGATCGATCATCAGGAGAAATCTCTCGCGCGGCAGTTGGCCGCCAGCCGCCAACTCGCGGAACGCAACGCCGCCTTGCGCCGCCGGGCGCTCGACGCATCCCGTTCCATGACCGAATTTACCGACAGGATGCTACGCACGGTCGGCGCCGATCTTCATGACGGGCCCAGCCAACTCATCAGCTTCGCGACCCTTAAGGTGGAGCGCGCTCGTCGCGCCCTGACCAACGACCAGCGGGAGGTCGAATTGGGCGATATCGAAACGAGTCTTGGACAGGCGCTCAACGACATCCGCAATATCGCCACGGGGCTGGCGCTGCCGGCCATCGACGACATGCCTCTGGCCGATGCCATATCGCAGGCGATCGGGATGCACGTCGAGCGCACGGGCATGGATGTGGGAACAGACATCGAACTCGGCACCACGAGAACCACGAGCCCAGTCAATGTCTGCGCCTTCCGGTTCGCACAGGAGGGCCTCAACAATGCCTTCCGTCATTCCAAAAGCGGTCGTGCGCTGGTGGAAGCCCGGGTCGAGGTTGGCTCGATCCTGCATTTGGCGATCACGACTTTCGGACCTGGAGAGGCAGGAGAGCGCAAGACGACTTACGGTATGGGGCTAAAGGGACTACAGGCGCGGGTCGATACCCTGGGCGGAACTTTCTCTTTCACGCCTCTGGCCGACAAAAGCATCTTGACAATGAGTCTCGACCTAAAGGGGCATATGGTCGATGGATAAAAAGCGCATCGTGGTTGTCGATGATCATCCGATCTTCCGCGCCGGGCTCATTCAGGCCTTGGAACTTGAGGAAGAGTTCGATGTCGTTGGGCAGGGAACGAGTGGAGTGGAGGCCGTGTCGCTCGCCCAAGATCACCGTCCGGACATGGTGTTGCTCGATATCACCATGGATCAGAGCGGGGTGGACGTCATTCCGAAAATTCTTGAGGCAAGTCCGGCGACCTCGGTGGTGATGCTGACCGCTTCGGAGAAGGCCGACGACGTCGCACGATCGCTAGAATTGGGTGCTGTCAGCTATGTCTTGAAAGGTACCACGGCACGGGACCTTTTGGCGATTTTGCACGAGATTTTCGCAGGTAGCGATTATATCTCGCCTCGGCTTTTCAGTGGCCTTATCAATCGGCAGGCGGCGCAGGCCAGCACTCCGGAGCAACAAGCGCTTGCGGCCCTGACGGCGCAGGAAGGCCGCGTGCTTCGACTGGTATCCCAAGGCATGAGCAACAGCGAAATTGCCCGGAATCTGGCCGTGCAGGAAAAAACTGTGAAATTCCATCTCTCCAACATCTTCACCAAGCTTGCGGTTCGCAACCGCGTGCAGGCCGCGTTGCTGGCAAGACAGGAATGGGGATAGTAGGACCGCGAACAATCCTTTCAATGCTCACCGTCGTACCGACGAAATTGACGACGGAAGCACTGCAGATGCGCGACCTGCCGTTTGTAGGAAACCGAACGCACGGCAGGTTTCGGGCAGCACGGAGAATACTATGAACGCGAACAATGACGCCCACAGCCGAACAGCAGCTTAATTCAAAACTTTGCAGAACCAGATCGACTGCACTCGGTGCACACTCACTCTCAGGCATTTCAACACGTATGAGCAAGGTTCCGACCGGTCAGCTACCCTATATGCTCCCTACTTATCTGCGCTTTCTAGGGTATTGATTTCCAAGGAAGAAAAATTCGAATTCCGCGCTCTTTTGGCTATTGATACCTCTGTGCTGTTTCGCTTTCGCGCGCGGAACCCTCTCCCTCAATTTCTCACGCCTACGGCGTCTCTCCATTGGCTGAAGGCCAATGACACGTGCCAGTGAGCTTCAGCGAACTGGTGCGTGAAGACCTTCGGCTCGTTGGCCCTGCCAACGGCCGAGGGCGAAAGCACTCGCGAGAGCGCCTCTTTGGCAAGCGGGTTCTGAGTGAGCTTGGCGAACGAAGAAACGCGCCGCCAAAGGCGCTGTCGCTCGCCTGATGTTCGTTGGGAGGTATGCCTTAGGGAGGGAATATCTATCTATAGATAGATAGTTCTTTCTTAAGCCATGTCTTTCAATGAAGATCAGTAGATTATAATATATATGTTCTTTCTTACATGAATAATGACGTGGTGATTCCAGTTTTGTTAAATTGAGACATAGACAACAATAACAAGGAGAAAAACATGTCTATGTCACTACCCGAAGGCATCGTCACCTGGCTCTGGAGCCACTACAGCCGTGCCCAAAGCTATCAAATTTCAAAGGGAATAGATTTCAAGCTCACTTTCTTGGAATACCAGGCCCTCTGGAAAATGGATCAGCTGGAGAAACTCGTCTATTGGCATCAGAGCAAGCGGCTTGGTAAGGCCATGAGACATAGGGATAAGGGCTTTGTCCTATCCTGGCGCTCCAAAGCCGACCGAAAAGCAGGCGTTATGGACGCAACGACAGCGCGCATCCTCACACGCGAGAAAAGTCGGGAACGATTTTATCTCCAGGCTGGGGAAACCCATACCGAAGATGCCAAGAAGCGCATTGGTGACGCCCAGCGTGGACGAAAGCGTTCCGCAGAGCATAAGGCCGCAGTCAGCCGGTCCAAAAAAGGTGTCAAGCAATCGCAGGAGCAGATTGACGCGCGTGTCGCTGCAACCAAAGCCACCAAAGAGCGCAAGCGGCTGCTGACATTGACGACCTAGCCAGTGGGCAGTTCTGGTAACGCTCGGGGACATTGCAATTTGCAATGTCCCTTTTCTGCTGCAGCCTGGACAGCACGGGCTTTCGAAATTCCGTTGTTGCTGTTCCCCGCGGTCTTGTTCCCAAGCTACCCGCTGATGCCCTACGGCGTCTCACAGCAGGGCATTTGCAGTCCAGTGAAGCCGAACAGCTAAATACCGTTGCAGCAGCCATCGAAGCGCTGCGGCAGCTCAGGGGAATTTAACAGGGAGGCTCAACGCACGTGACACAGGGTATCGAATTTCTGGAAAATATCTACGGGCAGCTTCATGAGGCTGGGATTGTCCGGTCCAAAGGTGAATTCTCGGAACGACTGCTCGGAAAGTCCCCGAGCTATCTGACCTCGATGCGTGCCAAGCAGCGTGCGGTTTCGAACCAGGTCATCATGGGGCTCGGTGATGCAATTTATTCGGAAATAAAAGGATTACACGGTGATGAGAGCGGTGAGGTAGCGCTTCGTCATGCAATGGCGCAGGTCAACATTTATCTCGCAGAACAGACCTTACCACGTTCCCTAACCAAACAGGTTGCCCACGTGGGCACGACGCAAACCATTGCTCCCGAACCCTTCGATCTTACGGCCGCTATTCGTTGGCTGGCCGGATTAGATCCTCGCAACGCCTAGTTTACGAATTTGGACGCCGCCCAGCCTTCAACGGCTTGGGCGCTTTCTCGTTGGGATCGGGCTCGGCAAACATCTCGGAGATGTGCACGCCCAGCGCCTCGGATATTTTTTCGAGAACGCCAATCGATGGGTTCTCCATCTTGCGCTCAAGACGGCTGACATAGGTGCGGTCCACCCCGGCGGCATCGCCGAGTTTTTCCTGCGAGAAGCCAGCAGCCACCCGCAAGCGCCGCATGTTCCAAGCCACAAGTTCGCGTGCATTCATCGGCGCAAATCATCATAAAGTGCCGCATTAATCCACGGACACTACGCCTATATTTAGGCGTTTGACACGGGTCAGTCGAACAGGTCGCGGTGCTTGATCTCCAGCACCGCAACGATCCGGTCCAGCGTATCGACATCGAGATCAGCCTGCCCGGCTTCCCATTGGGTCACTTGCGCGATGCTGGTGCCGAGGGCTCGGGCAAAGTCATCCCGTGAGATTCCCTTGTGTTCCCGCACCCGCCGAATGTTGCGGCCCACGGCCAGTGCAGCACTGGTCATTCCACCTCCCATGCACGATTGTGCGTGCGAGGATTATACGCACGGATTAATGACTTCTTAATATGATGCTTTTACGCCTCATATGGCTCCGGGGACAGAATTCGCCTCGGCCATTCCAGAAGGAAGTCACATGTCTGATATCTCGCTTTCCAAAGCGGTTCGCTCGAACCTGCTTTCCCTCCAGAACACCGCAAACCTCATGGGCAAGACGCAAGAGCGCCTGGCCACCGGCAACCGGGTCAATTCGGCCCTCGACAATCCGACCAATTTCTTCACCGCCGCCTCGCTCAATTCTCGGGCGTCGGACCTCAACAACCTCATGGACAGCATGTCGAACGGCATCAAAACCATTGAGGAAGCCGATAACGGCATCAAGGCGATCACCAAGCTCGTCGAAAGCGCCCAGTCCACGATCCGTCAGGCACTTGGCGATGCGGCCACGAAGACCAAGCCCGAACTCAACAAGACGCTCGCAACGGCTGCCGAGAGCGATGCCACCGGCAAATCAGTTCGGGAAACCGCACTCGACAAGAAGATCGCTGGCTCCGCTACAGCATCAGTGGCGGGCACGGATGGCATCGCTGGCCTGATGGGTGCTATCGGTGCCGACGACACCGGTGCGGTCCGCATAAGTGTTGGCGACACCACCCACACCTTTGAGGTGGATGCGTCCACCACGGTGCGGGACTTCGTGGCCTCGATCAACGCCTCGGGGCTGGCATCGGCCTCGGTCGATGACACCGGCAAACTGCTGATCACCGCCAATGACAGCAAGACCCTCAAGCTCGATGCCACAGCCGACAACAGCGACCCCGCGGCTGCGGCATTTACAGCCATGGGCGTCAACACCGGCAATGATGGCACCACGGCTCTGACGGGCGCTGGCGTTGCCTCCACTGGCGTCTCCAGTGAAGTGCGCACCAAGCTGGTGTCCCAGTTCAACGAAATCCGTGATCAGATCGGCAAGCTGGCGCAGGATGCTTCGTTCAACGGCATCAACCTGCTCAATGGCGATAAGCTCAAGGTGGTGTTCAACGAAAAGTCCGGCGATGCCGCAGCGTCATTGAACATCGAGGGCACCAAGCTCGATGCGCAGAGCCTCGGCATTCTCGCGGGCGGCGAAGAAATCGACTTCCAAAGCGATGGTGATCTGGAAAACGCGGCGACCAATCTGGGCAAAGCCTTGGTGTCCCTGCGTTCGGTTGCATCCAACCTGGGCTCGAACCTCTCGATTGTTCAGACCCGGCAGGATTTTACCAAGTCGACCATCAACACCCTGCAGACCGGCGCGGCCAATCTCACCCTGGCCGACACCAATGAAGAAGCCGCCAACCTTTTGGCGCTGCAAACCCGCCAGCAGCTGTCCTCGTCGGCACTGTCGATGGCCTCGCAGGCCGATCAGGCCGTGTTGCGTCTGTTCTAATCATCTTGGGGTGGCGCTTCGGCGTCACCCCATCTTCTGAGAAGAAACCAACCTTGCTCAAACTGGCTATCAAGCCCGGCGAAAAAATCTATATCGGCAGGTCGACCCTTGTTATTCGTGCCGACACCACCGTCACCATCTACATTGATGGCGATCAGCCGGTGCTCAAGGACCGCGAGGCCATCGATCCGGAGACGGCGGAAACGCCACTGCAAAGGCTGCACCTACTCTTGCAGGAAATCTATCTGCACGGCCAATCCGCCCAGCATATGGTGAGTTATCGCAAACTGGCGCGGGAGGTCGAAGCCCAATCCGACGATGCCGCCGGATTGGTGCTGCGCATCGAGGACTGGCTGGCCGAGGGCAATTGCTTCATGGCCATTCGCGAAATCGCCCGCTTCACCCGGCAATCCGACACCGGAAGCGATATCTAGTGGGCCGAATTCCTTCTGAGAAGATCGGCGGGCTCGATATGAAGGGCTAGGGAAAGCCGCTCCAACTCATCAACGGTCAAATCGGTTTTATCGCCGTTTTCGATTTTGTCGATTTCCGCCAATGGCCAATCGAGCTTTTCGGCCAAGGCGCTCGCGGTGATCTGGCGTTGTTCCCGGTATCGCCAAACATTATGGGCAAGCAGCGGCTAGCGAACGACGACGGGAACGAGCGTGCCCTCACGCGATTGTTGATGAAGGTGCTGCGCGGCAGTGCCCCAACCATCCAGCAGGAGGAACGAATGTCTTTCAAAATGCTCATATCACCGATTGCTTTGGCAGCCGCTGTGACGCTCAGCACTGGCGCGCTCGCTCAGACCATGGTCGGCGACCAGGCAGTCACTGACGAAGACCTTCCCGCCGTGTCAGATCACTGCCAGATGCTGGCCGCAGAGGGCGAAGATGCAGCAGGAGCTGATGCGGCCACCGACGATGCAGCCACTGACGGGGATGCAGCCGAGGGTGATGCAGCCGCTGACGACACGAATGCTAATGGCGATGCAGCCGGCGACGAGACAGCCGCTGACGGCATGGCCACCGATCCGGAAATAGCTGCGCCGGGCGACACGATGGCCGGCGATGCAACCATCGACTTTGACGCCATCACACTCGCAGAATGCGCTGAGGCTGGGTTGATATAGTCTCTGACAATGGTGAGGTCGCCCCTTGGGGCGACCTTTGACTGTGAGGGTGGCGAGCTGGAAGATTAGGGTAAATGGTGGAACTGTCGCTCAACTCAACGAGTTGCCAATGCGATGGCTTGTTTCCTGACAATTGGACACTCCAATCGCCCGCTCTATGAACTGGTTGAGATGCTACGCGGTGCTCAGGTCTCCCTGCTGATCGACGTTCGAACCTTCCCCCGATCGCGTGCCAATCCCATATTCAACATCGACACCTTGCCCAATGATCTCGCGGAAGTGCAGATCGGATACCGGCACTGTCCTGCACTCGGCGGCCGGAGAGGAAAGCAGCCAGGTGTGAACGAAGGCACCAATGCACTCTGGCGCGTTCAGAGCTTCCACAACTATGCCGATTACGCGATGGGCGACGAATTCTCCGCCGCCTTCCGTCGCTTGATCGATCTTGGCCGAGACCAGCGCTTGGCATTGATGTGCTCAGAGGCTGTCTGGTGGCGGTGCCACCGCAGAATCATTACCGATTATCTTTTGATGGCCGGGCACGACGTCGATCACCTGATGGCGCCAGGACGCCGCGAGCACGCAAAGCTAACCGTGGGTGCGGTGAAATCTCCCGGTGGCGGCGCGATCACCTATCCCCCTCGCCCTGCCCATAGTCGGGTAGCGGACTCCTAGGATCGTCGCTTGTGGCGAGCCTTTGCCCGCCGTCATTCTCCCTGCAACGAAAAGGCGTGCTCTGGGATTGTTCATCACCATCCCGCGAACCATGAGGAGAATGGTGATGCAAGGCAAAAAGACCCATGAGCAGTTCGAGCGCCAGTTGGAAAAGAAACCCGACGTCCCGAAGAAGAGCGATGTCGACAAGCATCCCGAACAAAGCCATAGCCGCGCTCCTCGGGACAGAGACGCACGACAAAGCGAAATGCCGATCAGTGAACACGGCATGAATCAGGAAGACCGCCAGCACAACAACAAAAAGAATGGCGAATAGCGCAGACTTCCCTGCCCGACTAGCCTTAAATTGAGGCGGACATCTGGAGGTGCGCCTCCCTTCCGACACAGTTGCGGCAGACGCTCGACTAATCGTCGGCGCCGAATGGCATGCCGCCGCTGAGAGACAGATGGTCCTAATCCAAGAGGCTTGAGCTTTCGACGTAACCCACGGAAGGAAAGCATTGTGCCCGCTCAATCCGCGAGCGACAGATCAATCGTCTGTCCCACCTGTAAGACTGCGAATACCCTGATTGGCAGTGATCTTACACCCGATTCAGAGGTGAATTGCTCTCACTGCGGGAATCCGCTGGGGAGATATGTCGATCTCAAACCAGCCGGTGGCCATCTGGACCGGGCCAGCTTGGCCAATATTCGAATACAACGACAGTCGGGCTACGAATGAGTAACCGCGCACCCATTCGTGAAATTGCTCGGTTTAACCGGCGGTCAACAACGAAAGCGATCTCTGATCAACCGATAGCGGCTAAAGCCTTAGTGATCCGAATTTCTTCTGAGAAGATCGGCGGGCTCAACGTGAAGCGCCAGTGAAAGGCGTTCAAGCTCATCAAGGCTCAGATCGAACTTATCGCCACCCTCGATCTTATAGAGCTCCACCAAGGGCCAATCGAGTTTCTCGGCCAAAGCGCTGACTGTGATCCGGCGTTGTTCCCGATAGCGCCAGACATTGCGGGCAAGCAGCCGTGGTGCTTCGGGATGCTTCAATCGCGGCATCGGCTATTCCCTGACCGGCGCGAGCAATTGGAAGGCCCGAACATCGAGAGCTTCGGCCATCTGGTCGATGTCGTTGAGAGTGATGTCGAACCGTGCAGCTCGCTCAATGTCTTCGATCATGGCCAGAGGCCAATCCATGGCACTGGCCAGTTCGATGGTGTCGATCCCGCGCAATTCCCGCCAGCGCCGAACGTTGTGCGCGAGCAGCTTGTGCCCCTCCGTGATCCTTGGCCGCAATCCACATCTCCGTTTCCGTATCGATGCCGCGATATGCAGCCGAATGGATCAAAGGCCAAGAACTCGCGTTTTTCAGCAAAAGAAACCAGCAGAACCAAGGGGTTAGGAACGGGTTTTGGCCACTCGGGCACTTTGGACAAGGCCAGACCGGTATAGCCGATGGCTATACCGGTCTGGGTGCCACGCGCGCATTGCGCGGGTGGCCCGCTAGAACGAAACCCTCAGGGGCTCGGGACCGGCGGGATTGAACGGATACCAGCCCTGCACATCCCCGCTGATGCTCGGACGCCGTTCGACCATGAGGGCGAGCAGCTGTTGCATCGCAGTTCGCACGATACCCAGCCCCAGGCAGGCATGCTGCCCCGCACCAAAGCTAAGGGGGCGTAACCGTTCTCGATCTGGATCGAACGTTTCCGGCGCTACAAACGTTGAAGGATCGTGGTTGCCCGCTGCCCAAATCATGCTCAACGGTGTTCCTGACGAAAACTCCACATCGCCCACACGAACGACCTCTGTGGTTTGCCGCACTGTAAACGGGGTGGGGCTGGCAAGCCGCAGACATTCATCCGCGCATTTGGCGGTCGGCAGCAATTTATCCGCGTTTCGGGCAGCAATCCGCAAGCTGGCCACGATGCCCACAGATGAGGTCTCCAAAGCATCAAAGGCCATGCCGGCGATCAGATCAGTCGCCAGATCTTTGTCCAGCTTCTGCTCCAGCACATTTGCAAACGGGCTACCGCGTTCAACCACAGCCAGACTGAGGCCCCGAACCCGTTGCGCTGCTGCATCGGCGATATCGGCCTTGCTGGCATCTGGTGCAGAGGACAGAACATGACCCAGTTCCTGCACCGCCGTTTCCAACGCGGCGGCCTCGTCAGTGTTATAGCCGACTATCCGTGCCCATATCTCCCGAACCAGCGGACGAACGATGCCATCCATCACGTCCAGCTCAGAGGCCGTGGGCGGCAAGATAGAGGCAGCGACCTCTGCAACGACAGCGGGAACATCCGCGCTGTTGAAGGCGGCAATTACGGCAGCGCGTTCACCACGATGGTGGTGACCCGCCTTGGTGAACAGCGCTCTCGCCAACATAGTGTAAACGTTAGGCGTGCTCGCCATGGCCTGCGGGTCAGGAGCCATTCCATCCACGGCGGGATTGCGGGCAAGTTCCAAAAGTTCGCCATAGCCCAGAATGGCATAACCACCCCATGGGGCCGCCTGAATGCGGTCGCCCCGCTCAAAGTCGTCACGGAAGGCATCGGCTGCGGTCGCCCAGTTGGCTGGGCGATCAAATAGATCGAAGGTTTTCATTGGAAGTGTCCATTTGCACAAGGAAACACCCGCCAGAGGCAGGGCGTGAATAAAAGCGAAGCAGCTTTTATATTCTCAGCGCTTGCGGATGGACTGATGCACAACAAATTCCTTTCACCCCACCATATAGGCAAATGACGCCGCAACGGCAAGGCGCAGCCGACATGCTATTTGCCTCATTGATGCCCTACGGCGCCCGCTGGCGGGGTTGATGATCATCGGGTAAGTCGTGCTGCCCTATCGGGCTACCAGCCCCGCTATGCCCCTCGCTGGGCGCGTGCCGGTAGCCATAACCTCTTCGATATAGGTGCCCACTTCCATGCCGAATTGGAAAGCCAATTCATAGCAGGCATCGCGGGTCTTCGGCACAGTCTCATAGGCGTAGTCGAAATGCATCACCGCGATCTGCACGTCTTTGAACGACGAATGCGCCGCATTGGCATCGAGCCAGCCATCGCGGTGCATGTCGCGGCTCGCGAATAGCATGTCCTTAGACCAATCCCCGACGAGTTGCAGGACCGTTGATCGGAGATCGGCGCAATCACGTTGTCCTTGGTGATCATCAGCATCGGCGGGACTGACCAAAGACAAAAATGCCGGGAACAGCATCGAAGCCATTCCCGGCCATCTATTCCTATTCACGTCGCCAACCACTGCGTGGCGAACGATAGTCGGGTGGTGGTGGCGCGAACAACGCTGATAATGGGATGGACAGGAAAGCCGCCATCTTTTCGAGATAGGCGATCTTGTCCTCTCTGGTCATTTTGGAGGCTCGATCAAAATGGTTCACGTCCACGCCCATGTGGTCAAGAAGTTGTTGCCGGGTGATCCCACGCTTGGCCTCCCAATAGAGTAAGTTCCGCTTGAACCGGATAAAGCGCTCATATTCTGGCGAACCCGGCGGCATGTAGCTCGTCATCGTGCGCTTCCCTGCCGACCGAAACGCAAAAATGCTGGGAGCAGCGTCGCAGCCGCTCCCAGCACTCGGAGGTATTTCGGGCTCAAAGCTATCGGGCCTTGCGCAGCATATGCCCGCGTTCGGCAGCAGCAGCCGAAAGCTGGGCGTCGAGTTCACCAGCGCGGACAGCTTCAGTCAGGGTATCGAGGATCGAGGGCAACGCCGTAAGCTCGCCAACGGCGATGGCGTTCTTGTCCTTGGCAAATTCGATGGGTTTGCCCGCATAACGCAGTCCGAAGAAGGTCTGACCGCTAGCATCCACGAACCAGCCGGCACGAAGGCGCTTCGGGGTCTCAACCTGAACCCGCTGACCTTCGCCGTTCTTACGCCAGACCATATGAGTGGGCGCAAAATGCTGCCCAGCGATCTTGGCTTCGGCCATGGCCTTCTGCTCGGCCAGCGCGGAAATTACCTTGTCACGCGCCCGCTGGATGGGATCGGCATCGGCACGCACCGGCTGTGCCGTCGCCAATTTCAAGGACTTCAGGATGCTCATGCTGTGGTGTCTCCATGTGGATTGCTTTCCACCGGCCTACAGCCACCATCCAAAAGAGCGACCAGAGATTTAGCCGCTCTTTTCCTTCTGCTCCTCGGCTTCTAACTCGGCCATGCCAGTGCGGAAGCGCTGCTCACGATCAACAAGCTTGTCGAGTTTCGATTGCCGCACGGGGTCATCGCCAACCAGACCATCCCGCAGGGCCGACACGGGCGCAACCAACTCGGTCCCATCGTTCAAGGTCGCGATCTGATCGCCCTCAGTAAGCTGGACCAAGAAGCTGAATTCTTGCTCCACGGCACCCTTGTCCGAGAGTTTGACATTGTGGGCACCGCCCATGAACACAACGGTTGCCTTGCGATCCCTGTCAAAATTGATGAAGTCGATGACGGCATTCATCGCGGTCATCGTTTTTCGCCGTGCATCGAGCCGGATTTCTAGGTCTTCGTCGTTGATCTGCTCGATGAATTTCTGAATGCGGCGCACATGCTCAACCGGGGAAACAGCGCCTTTTGCGCTCAAGAACTGTTCACGCAGTTCGGCAAGGCGCCGCTCATGCTCGTCTATTTCATCCTGCGTTTGGCGCCACATGCTCTTGACATCGGCATTGTTGGTCTCGCCGTAGAGTTCGAGCAGCGTATGCGCTTTCCGGCGTCGCTCTCCCACGCGACGTTCTAACGCCACCATTTCCTGCTCGATTTGCAGGGCTTCATCAGGCCGTTCAAACTGCTCGTCATCAAGCACGAGGTGGTTCACCGTCTCGACTACACCCGCTTCGACCTTGAGATAGTTGAAGTGATTGCGGTTGTCGCACTCCAGATGCCTGATCGCACGACTACAGACCAAATAGCTTTGGTCATTGGCGACGGACCAGACGAATTCCCCGGCTCGGTTTTTCCTTTTGGCTCCAGCGCTCTGTTTTTTCACGAAGGTCATTTTACCGCCGCAAACGCCGCACCGTGTTAAGCCGCTAAATAGGTTCGACAGGTTGCCTTTGATTGCTCCCCCCGAAAGCCGCCGACGCCCACTGTTGGCTCGCGCAAACGACACTTCATCGATAATCGGCGGGAAATAGTTCGGAATGGGATCGCCCGAAGGTTCCCGCTTTCCACCGCGTGGTCTGGTATGTGGCTGATACTCGCCGAGAACAGCAACATTGGAGAGGATTTTCTGCACATAGCTCGGATGCCAACCGTCACCCTTGCTATCACCCCGCCCCCAAGGTGCGATGCCCTCCGCATTCAGCCGTGATGCAATTTTGCGCTTGCCGAAGCCCTCATCGTATTCGCGGAAGATGCGCTTGATGATCTCCACACGCTCGGGAATTTTAGCAAACTTGCCAGTATCACGATCCAGCGTAAGCCAAGCTGGACAAACACTGGTGATCGGCTTGCCCTGTTCCGCAGCCTTCCGGCGGATACGCCAACTCTCCGCGATACGGTCACTCTTGTGTTTGCTTTCCTGAAAAGCTCGGAAAGCGTTGAATACCGTGCTGACGATTCCGATCGGATCGACTTCAAGCTTACGGCTATCGAGCACAAGCTTGTCGTTCGCGGTGGCGATGGTGAGGCCGTGACCAATGACCCGCTGTATCCAAGCGATCACCTGGCCGGGTGGCAAACGAGAAATGCGGTCCAATTGCTCGACAACCAGAACCGTTTCATCACGTAGCAGCCCTTGTTCAACCCGCTGGGTGAACTGAGCAAGCTGCCCCTCCTGAAGGTTCGCACCTGTGTAGGCGCTCTTTCCCTCGTCACGCAGGCGATCAACAATTTCCCAGCCCTGTTCAGCGCAAAACCGCTCACACAAGTCCATTTGACGTTCAAGCGACGAGCCTTTGCCTTGTTCCAGCGAAGACCAACGGGCGTAGATAACTGCTTTCATGCCAAGACGATAAAGCCGTCCCGGTTAACAATCAGCCATTATTTCCTGCGTAACACGCACACAAGAAATTGTGTGCACCCGCCGCAGCAATTTCGAGCGCGCGTCGAGCGACCTCCTGTCCGCGCAGATCGGCGAGGTCGGGTCCTGTCGCATTGGGAAGCGCGCGCACCGGCTGCGGCCGGGCGGCGATCTGGCGACCCGCCAGATGGTTGACCAGCGCCAGAAGCGTATCGACGGCGACGATTTCGACATCCTCGCCCGCCCAGGCCGCTTCCGCGCCGCAGGCGGCCGGGCAGATGATGCCCAGATCGCGCGCATTGGCGGCGATGGCGGCGGGCAGGATGCCGGTGACCGGGGAGACGCGCCCGTCGAGCGCCAGCTCGCCCAGCACCATGAATTTTTCCAGCATGTCGCCGGGAATGGCGCCCATCGCCGCCATCAGCCCCAGCGCGATGGGAAGATCGTAATGACTGCCTTCCTTGGGAAGATCGGCAGGCGCGAGATTGACGGTGATATGCTTGGCCGGAAGCGCCAGCCCCGAAGCGATCAGCGCCGCGCGCACCCGTTCGCGGCTTTCCCCCACGGCCTTATCGGCGAGACCCACGATATTGAACTTGGGAAGGCCCGGCGAAACCTGCACCTGCACATCCACGGGAACCGCCTCGATCCCGAGAAAGGCCACAGTGGTGATACGCGTGGTCATGCCGGTTCCCCCAAAACCTCGTCCAATCGAAGCGACGCTAACAACAATTACGGCCCCAAACAAGAACATTTATAGAACATGCGTTAATCGCATATGCGCAATCGCCTTTGCGCATGATGCAGACGGGAACATTAGCGCGCTTGTCGGCATTTGAGCGATTGAAGCATCCCGCCCCCAAGGCCGTTTGGGCAGCCGGGCCGGATTGGAACCGAGACTATACCAGATCGACGCGAAGCGAGGGCGCGGCCGAGGGCCGGCCCGTTTTGCCGTTTGTCGGTCTGGCCGATTTTTGGAGAACAAGAATGTTCAAACGCAAGAAAAGCCCGCCCCTGGTGCTGGTGGTCGAGGACGAACCGCTGGTGCGGCTCGATATTACCCTGGCCATGGTCGACGCCGGATTTTCGGTGATCGAGGTGCCCGACGCCGAACAGGCGCTCGAACTGCTCGAAACGCGCAGGTCGATCGGGCTGGTGTTTACCGATGTGGAACTTGCCGGCAAGATCGACGGGCTGGAACTGGCCAGCCGGGTGAAAACCGATTGGCCGCATATTCCCGTGATGGTCACTTCGGGCCGGGCGGCACCCGGCGCCGAAATCGCGGATAATTTTTTCCCCAAGCCCTATAATGCGCAGGCCGTGATTTCCCAGGCAAGGGCGCTTGCCGCCTGAGTTTTGCCTGCGCCCCTTAGGGCACACCGGGCGCCAATTACCATTGGTTAACCAAGCTTGTGAGGGCGGCGTTAAGGAGAAATGAGCGAGGACAATTTGAACTCAATTCCATTCAAATTGTCGAGTTGTCCGCTTCATGATTCTTCCGCGCCCGCCTCGCCTTTCCAAACTCGCATCGTCTCGATGGGCGCGCGCAATCGGGCCGCTTGCGGCGGGGTTGGCGCTGATCGGCGTATTGGCGGCCTGCGGCTATAATTACTATCCGGCCAAGGGCGACAACAAACCCCATCCGGGGGTGGCGCGGGCCCATTCCCTGCCCATCCACGGCATCGACGTTTCGCGCCACCAGGGCCGTATCGATTGGCGGGCGGTAGCGCAGGCCGGCACGCGCTTCGCCTATATCAAGGCGACCGATGGCGGGGATTATCTCGACCCCAATTTCCGCACCAATTGGGACGAATCGCGCGCCGCGGGCATTCCGCGCGGCGCCTATCATTTCGTCTATTGGTGCCGTCCGGCCCATGAGCAGGTGGCCTGGTTCGCCGCCAATGTTCCGGCCGAACCCGATGCGCTGCCGCCAGTGCTCGATCTCGAATGGAACAATGGCTCGTCCTGCCGGCACAACCTCACGCGCGACGAAGTGCTGGAAAAGGTGCGGGTGTTGCTGGCCGGCATGGAAGCCCATACGGGCAAGGTGCCGGTCATCTATACCGACATCAATTTCCACCGCGACGTGCTCGCAGGGGTTCCGCTCGACAATCCCATGTGGCTGCGCTCGACGGCGGCCCAGCCCCATGAGCGCTTCGAAAACCGCCCCTTCGCCTTCTGGCAGTACACCCAGACCGGCACCGTGCCCGGCGTGCGCACCGAGGTGGACCGCAACGCCTGGTACGGTACGGAAAGCGACTGGATCCAGTTCTTCATCACCGGCTGCGACCCGCGCACCTATATGCGGCTGGCCGGGCAGGGGCGCTGCACGCCGCTAAAGTAGGGCAGGCGATGGAAACATTCACCATCGAGGGCGGCGCGATTTTCGACATCGCCTCGTTTTACGCCGAGCTCAACCGGGTGTTCATGGCCGGCGAAAGCTGGACGCTCGGCCAAAGCCTAGATGCCCTGGACGACATGCTCTATGGCGGCTATGGCGCGCTCAAGGACAAGGAGCGGGTGCGCATCGTCTGGCGCGATATCGACAAAAGCCGCCAGGCGCTGGGGCTCGCCACCACACGCGCCTATTACCAGGCCAAGCTCGCCCAGCCCGAACGCTACGATACCGAAATCGCGCGCAAGGCGCTGGCCGCCCTCGAAGCGGGGGAAGGGCCGACCTATTTCGAGATCGTTCTCCAAATCATCGCCGAGCACGACACGGTCGAGCTGATCCGGGCGTAGTCCGCTAACCCAGTACGCCGCTTTCGCGCACGCCGTCGAAAACGAATTGCACGGCAAGCGCGGTCAACAGGATACCCACGACGCGGGTCACCACCGACATTCCCGTCAGCCCCAGAACGCGCTGGATCGGGATGGCGACCAGAAGCGCCAACCAAGCCAGGAAAAGCGTGGCGACAAGGGCAGCGACCACCATCCAGAATTCAATATCGGAGCGCGCGCCGGTGGTGAACAGGATCACCGCCGAAATCGAACCCGCCCCGGCCAGCAGTGGCATGGCGAGGGGGAAGATCGAAATGTCCTCGCGCGTCATGCCCTCGGCCTCTTCCTCGGTGGTGGTCCCCGTGCCGCCGGTGTGGCGGGCAAACACCATGTCGATGGCGATCAGCAACAGCAGGATGCCGCCGGCCACCCGGAGCGCGGGCAGGGTGATGCCGAACACGTCGAGGATGAGATTGCCGACGAAGGAAAAGAACAACAGGATGCCCGTTGCCACCAGCACGCCCCGCGTCGCGGCAACGAAGCGCTGGCGGGCCGTGTAATTGCGGGTGAGCCCGGCAAAGATGAAGGCAATGTCGGCCACGCCCACAGTGGCAAAGAAGGTGGCGAAGGCCACGAAAAAGCTCGCTGTCATCCCATTGCCTGCCTTGTGCCCTGTTCCACGTGAATCAGCGTAACCGACCGAGCCGTTTCCACTTTTGCGCGAAGCGTTTTAGCGCCTCGATTCGATAGCATCCCAGACCATGACCGCGATATCGGGCCCGCCGAACCGCTTGACCTCCCGGATGCCGGTCGGGGAGGTGACGTTGATTTCGGTCAGATATCCACCGATCACGTCGATGCCGACGAAAATCAGATCGCGCTTTTTAAGCTCGGGGCCGATGATTTCGCAAATCTCGTACTCGCGCTCCGTCAAGTCGGACAGCTCCGGACGCCCACCAGCGTGCATGTTGGAGCGTGCTTCACCCTCGGCGGGCACCCGGTTCAGCCCCGCCACCGGCTTTCCATCGACAAGGATGATGCGCTTGTCGCCCTTGCGCACGTCGGGGAGATAACGCTGCACCATGAAAGGTTCGCGGAAATTGGCATCGAACATTTCGAGCAGCGAGCCGAGATTTTCGTCATCGGGGGTGATCCGGAAAACCCCCGCGCCGCCATTGCCGAACAGGGGCTTTAGGATGATATCGCCGAATTCGGCCCTGAAGGCACGGATTTCGGTCTCGTCGCGGGTGATGAGCGTTTCGGGCATCAGCTCGGGAAAGCTGGTGACGAGGATTTTTTCGGGCGCGTTGCGCACTTCTTTGGGGTGATTGACCACCAGCGCCTTGGGGTGCACACGCTCGAGCATATGGGTGGTGGTGATGTAATTCATGTCGAACGGCGGGTCCTGGCGCAGCAGGATCACGTCGAATTCGGTGAGATCGGTCTTCTGCCAGTCCTCGAGCGTGAAATGGAGGCCCTTTTCCTTGTCGTCGACCGCCACCTTGTGCACCCGCGCGGTCACCCGGTCGCCGCGCTGGGCGAGGGATGAAGGCGTGTAATATGAGAGGGCATGGCCGCGCGCCTGGGCTTCGAGCATCAGCGCAAAGCTCGAATCTCCGAGCGGGTTGATGGTGTCGATGGGGTCCATCTGCACGGCAACGGAAAGGGGCATCTTCAAACCTCGGGAGAGCTAGAGCGCTTCCAGCAAAAGTGGATGCCACTTTTGCGGTTCGGAAGCGCGACGAAACAAAGACTTAGAGCAATTGAGCGCTTCGAAGAAAAGCGAAAACGCTCTAAGCGGAAAAGGCATTGACCAGATGGTGCGGCCAGCGCCCGGGTGCAACCGATATCACGTCGAAACGGAAATCAAAGCCTTGATAGTGGGGATGAGCCGATTGGAACCATCCGCCGGCGGCAATAATCCGGCCCGTGTTGACGGCCTCGAGCGCCTGGGCGTGGACCATCGAGCTGCCGGCCCGCTGCTTGACCTCGACCAGAACGATCATCCGCCCGCGCCGGGCGACGATATCGATTTCGCCCACCGGCGTTTTATAGCGCATGGCGACGATCCGATAGAGCTTGAGCCGCAGGAACACTGCGGCCAGCGTCTCCGCCCGGCGGCCGGCCCGTTCGGCGCGGCGGCGGTCAGGACCCGGCTTTTTTGGCAAGCGCCGCATCGTAAACCTGTTTGCGCTTGAGCCCGAACCGGGCGGCGATCTCGTCGACGGCGGCGCGCAGGGGCATATCGGCCATTGCCTCGGCCAGGGCCGTCTCCCAATCGGCGTTCATCGCCGGGGTTTCGCCATCCGATCCCGCAACCAGGATCACGGCTTCGCCCCTGGTTTCGCCGGCAAAGTGCTCGGCAAGTTGAGTGAGGGTGCCCGCCTCGAAGCGCTCGAAGCGCTTGGTGAGTTCGAGCGCCACGACCGCTTGCCTGTCGGGGCCGAAAACCTGCGCCATATCGGCAAGCGTAGCACCCAGGCGGCGCGGAGATTCGTAAAACACCAGCGTTTCGGCGCGGCCAGCTAACGGACCGAGCGCATTGGTGCGCTGGCCGGTTTTGGGGGGCAGGAAGCCGAAAAAGGCGAAAGCATCGGTCGGCAGGCCTGCGCCGGTCAGCGCGGCGAGAAGGGCCGAGGGGCCGGGGATCGGGAAGACATCGAGCCCGGCCTCGCGCGCCGCGCGGACCAGCGGAAAACCGGGATCGGAGAGGAGCGGGGTTCCCGCATCGGAAATCAGCGCTATTGCCCTCCCCTCCGCGATCTGGCCGAGGATGGATTCGATCCGGGCGCGTTCATTGTGCTCATGGAGCGCGGTGCGCGGGGTCCTGATGCCATAGGCATCGAAAAGCCGCGCCGAATGGCGGGTGTCTTCGCACAGCACCAGATCGGCGCCGGCCAGGATATCGAGCGCGCGCAGGGTGATATCGCGGAGATTGCCGATCGGGGTCGCCACCGGGTACAAACCGGGGGCAGGGGTCTGGGCGGCGATGCGCTGTCCGGCGATCTGGTAGGATTTGTCCTGATTCAACGGAAGGCCCCTTCGATTGGCTTTCCTTTTACCAGCCGGGGCCCGATTGTCGAGGTTTGGCCCACAGGAGATGAGGGAGCGGCGATTGCGGTCTGGATGGGCGAAGAATTTTCTAGGCGCTGTCCTTTGCCTGACGGCCATTGCCTGCTCGCCGACCGCCCGCGTCGCGCCGCAAGGCCCGACCCTGCCGGCGACGCCGATTTCCTCCATGGCGCCGGCCCAGGGCGAAATCATTGGCACCGGGCCGGTGCGCGTGGCGCTGATCCTGCCGCTTTCGGGCAGCGCCGCTTCGGTCGGGCGATCGATGGCCAATGGCGCGCGGCTGGCGATGGAGCAGACACCCGGCCCCACCATCCATCTGGTGCTCAAGGATGCCGGCTCGAGCGCCGAAATGGCGCGCAACGCCACCCAGCAGGCCTTGGCCGAGGGGGCGGAACTGATCATCGGGCCCCTCACTGCCGATTCGGTCGCCATGGCCGGCGCGCTCGCCCGATCCTACGACACCCCGCTGATCGGCTTTTCCTCAACATCGAGCGTTGCGACCGACGGGGTGTACCTCCTGAGCGTCCTCCCGGAAGCCGAGATCATGCGCGCTTTGGGCTTTGCGCGGGCCCAGGGCCGTAACGCGGTCGCGGCGATCATCCCCGATACCCCGCTGGGCAATGCCCGGGCCGAGGCGCTGCGGCAGGCAGCGGGAGAAACCGGCATGGAGATCGTGGGGATCGAAATGTTTTCCGACGAGGCGCAGGCCCGGCGGGCGGTGGAACGGCTGGCGCCGGCCATGCGGTCGAACCTCGTCGACGCGCTCTATCTCCCCGACAGCGCCACCGCGCCGAGCTTCGGCATCTTGCTCGAAGCGGCGCGGGTGCCGCGCGACCGGTTTATCGTCATCGGCTCGTCCGATTGGGAAGGCGCGGCGGAGATTTCGGCGCAGGCCTATCTCGCGGGCGCCGTCTATCCGGCCATCGATCCGTCCGGGCTGGCGGGATTGGCGGGTGCCTATCGCGCGCGGTTCGGCACCGAGCCGCATCAATTTGCAACGCTTGCCTATTCGGCGGTGCTCCTTGCCAACACGCCCTCGCTCAGCCTTGCCACCCCGCCTTTCGGCAATGGATTGCTCTCGCCTGCCGGGTTTAGCGGCCGCGACGGGCCGATCCGGTTCCATTTCGACGGACGCGGGGAATATGGGCTGACCATGCGGCAGATCGGCCCCGGCGGGGCGACGACCATCGAAGCAGCGCGGCTGGGCGGCTTGCCGCTGGCGTCGAGCGGCGGGATCGGGATCGATGCGGGGATACCGCCGGCGGCGGAGTTTCGGTAACGGGCGCGCTAAGTTCAAGGCGACCGCGCTGCCCAAACCCACTGGCGTCATTCCGGGATTTATTCCCGGAATCCAGTTGATGAGCTTGCCGCGAAAACTAAGCCGCCAGATCGGCGACCACCGCGTCGAGCACCGGCCAGCCCTTGTCGGTGACGCGCAGCCGGCCATTGGGCAGGGTTTCGATAAAGCCGATCCCTTTCAGAAAATCGATCTGGGTCGCCGTGAGCGCCCGGCGGGCGAGGGATTGATACCGGGCCGGGTCGATGCCCTCGCGCAATCTCAGGCCCATGACGAGATATTCGTCGCCTTCCTCGTCCCAGGTCAGCGTATCGTCGGTGACCAGCCCGTCGCCGGTTTCGATCACCTTTTCCCACCATTTGAACGGCATGCGTTCGGCGGCGGTGGCGTGGCGCGCGCCGCCCATGATCAGCCGCCCATGCGCCCCCGGCCCGATGCCGGCATATTCGCCATAGCGCCAATAGGTGAGATTGTGCCGGCTTTCCTGACCGGGGCGGGCGTGGTTGGAAATCTCATAGGCGGGAAGGCCGTAGGAAGCGGTCAGCTCCTGGGTCATCTCGAACATGTCGGCCGAAAGATCCTCGGAGGGCATCTTGAGCTTTCCGGCCTGGAACAGGTCGAAATAGCGCGTCCCCGATTCGATGGTGAGCTGATAGAGCGACAGATGCCCATCCGAAAGCGCCAGTGCCTCGGTCAATTCTTCTTCCCACTGGTCCAGCGTCTGGTCGGGGCGGGCGTAGATGATATCGAAGCTCGACCGATCGAAGATCGATTGCGCCAATCTCACGGCGGCCACCGCGTCGTCGACCGAATGCAGCCGCCCCAGCCGGGCCAGCGGCTCGGGGCGCAGCGATTGGACGCCGAGCGAAACCCGGTTGACCCCGGCGGCGCGATAGCCCCGGAAGCGATCGGCCTCGACCGAGGTGGGATTGGCTTCGAGGGTGATTTCAACCGAGTCCGAAACCTGCCAGTTTTTTCCAATCGCATCGAGAATGGCGCCGACCGAGGCGGGCTTCATCAGCGAGGGCGTGCCACCGCCGAAAAATATGGATTCCACCAGCCGCTCGGGCGCGCGCCGCGCCGTGGTCTCGATTTCCTTGACGTAGGCGGTGACGTAGCTCTCTTCGTCGAACTTGCCGTGATGGACGTGGGAATTGAAGTCGCAATAGGGGCATTTGGCCGCGCAGAACGGCCAATGGACATAGACCCCGAAGTGCGTGTTGGCGCTCAAAGAACGTCCTTTACGAATTTGGCGAAAGCCCGCGCGCGGTGGGAAAGTCCTTCCCTGCCCGGCGCCCAGGAATGCTTTTCGGCCGCGCTCATCTGGCCGAAGGTCTTTTCATACCCATCGGGCTTGAACATCGGATCATAGCCGTGGCCGCTGTCGCCGACCGGCGGCCAGACCAGGGTGCCGGGCGCGACGCCCTCGAAAATCATGTCGGTGCCGTCGGGGAAGGCGAGGCACAGGACCGCGTTGAACTGCGCCTTGCGCTGATCGGGCTTGGTCGCGCCCTTTTCGACCAGCAAATCCTGTACCCTCTGCATGGCGTTGGTGAAATTGCGCGGCACGCCGGCCCAATCGGCGGTATAGACGCCCGGCGCACCGTCGAGCGCATCGACCGAAATCCCCGAATCGTCGCTGAGCGCGATCCCACCCGTGGCCTTTGCGGCGGCATGGGCCTTCAAACGCGCGTTTTCGACAAAGGTCGTTCCGGTTTCCTCGGGCTCGGGCAGGCCGAGTTCACCGGCCGAAACGATATCGAGGCCGATATCGGCCAGCATGTCCTGAAATTCGGCGAGCTTGCCCTTGTTGTGGGTGGCCAGCACCAGCCGGTCGCCGCGCTTGAGTTTGAATTGGCTCATGGGGCCACCTCCAGCACGGCCCGCTGCAGAGCAACGAGGTCGCCGATGCCTTTCTGCGCCAGCCCGATCAATTGGGTGAGCTCGCCCATGGAAAAGGCTTCGCCTTCCGCCGTTCCCTGGATCTCAACGAATTTACCCGAGCCGGTCAGGACGAAATTGGCGTCGGTTTCCGCTTCGCTGTCCTCGAGATAATCGAGATCGAGGACCGGCGCGCCGCGATAGATGCCGCAACTGACCGCCGCGACGTGGTCGCGGATGGGATTGCCCTTGAGCAGGGAGCGTTCCTTCATCCAGCCGATCGCTTCGCTCATGGCGACGAAGGCGCCGGTGATCGAGGCGGTGCGGGTGCCGCCATCGGCTTCGAGCACGTCGCAATCGAGGATGATCTGGTTTTCCCCCAGCGCGGCCATATCGACCACCGCGCGGAGCGAGCGCCCGATCAGGCGCTGGATTTCCTGGGTGCGGCCCGATTGCTTGCCGGCGGTCGCCTCGCGGCGTGTACGGCTGCCGGTGGCGCGCGGCAGCATGCCGTATTCGGCGGTGACCCAGCCCAGGCCCTGCCCGCGCCGCCAGGGGGGCAGGGTGGTTTCGACGGTTGCCGTCACCAGCACTCGCGTGCGCCCGAATGCAACAAGGCACGAGCCTTCGGCTTGCGGCGCGATGCCCCGCTCGAAGGTCACATCGCGCATCTGATCGAACGCCCGTCCGCTTGGCCGCATAAAATCCGAATCCTTGTCCTGCCGGTTTGGTTACCAGCCTCTTAACGCTTCACGGGATGGGGAACAACAGCGCTCTCTTGGCGTCCCGGGGCTTTTCTCCTACTTAGTTAAGATCGGCCGGGCGAAACCGGGTATCGATCTTTTCGACCTCTCCGCTGGGGTGAGCATGGACCGCCATTCGTTACAATCCTCGGAATTTCTCGAAGCGCTTTCGGCGCGCAGCCAGGATATCTTCCGCCGGCTGGTCGAGCGGTATCTGGAAACCGGCGAACCGGTGGGGTCGCGCGCCATCTCCAAAATGCTCGACATGCAGCTTTCTCCCGCCTCGGTCCGCAACGTCATGGCCGATCTCGAGGAGCTGGGGCTGATCGCCGCGCCCCATACTTCGGCAGGGCGGGCGCCCACCCAGGAGGGGTTGCGGTTTTTCGTCGACGCCATGCTCGAAGTGGGCGCTGTGGACGAAGCCGAGCGCGACCAGATCGCCCGCACCGTTTCGGGAGGCGGGCGCTCGGGCCGGGTCGAGGATCTTCTGAACGAAGCCAGCGTGCTGCTGTCGGGTCTCTCGCATGGGGCCGGCATGGTGATCGCGACGAAATCGGACATGGTGCTCAAGCACCTCGAATTCGTGCGCCTCGACCCCGAACGCGCCATGGCGATCCTGGTGGGTCAGGACGGGCAGGTGGAAAACCGGATCATCGCCCTGCCGCCGGGGCTCACGGCCAGCACGCTCACCCAGGCTTCCAATTTTCTCGCCCATCATATCGTGGGCAAGACGCTCACCGAGGCTCGCGATTCCATCCGCCGCCAGAGCGAAACCCAGCGCGCCGAGCTCGACGCCATTGCGCAAAGACTCGTGGAATCCGGACTCGCCTCGATGATCGAGGCCGATACCTCGGCGCCGACGCTGATCGTGCGCGGCCGGGCCAATCTCATCGACGATACCATGGCCTCGGACGATCTGGCCCGCGTGCGCCAGCTCTTCGACGAGATCGAGACCAAGAAGGGGTTGATCGAACTTTTGAACGACGCGGAAACCGCCCAGGGGGTGCGTATCTTCATCGGCTCGGAAAACAAGCTCTTTTCGCTCTCAGGTTCTTCGGTGGTACTCTCGCCCTATAAGGACGCCAACGACAAGGTGGTCGGCGTGCTCGGCGTCATCGGGCCGACGCGGTTGAACTACGCCAGGATCGTGCCGGTGGTCGATTACACCGCCCATATCGTCTCGCGGCTGATTTCCCGGAAGGGGGAGATTTAGGGTTTGGGATCGTTAAGGCTCACCTTCTCCCTCAAGGGGAGAAGGGTAGCCCTTGGCAGCGTCGCGGCAAGAACTCCAAAGCTGCCACAGGAGCCCCCCTCTCCCCTTGAGGGACTGGGAGGCGGTGGCGCAGCCACCAATCGCTCCGGTGGAGCGATTGGAGACGAACCAGGGCCGGGGGTGAGGGGTGCGCAGAGCCGGCCTCGAATCACCACCTTCGATGACACCCACAAATTTCCCGCACTTGAAAAAATCCGCCCCTTGGCCGATATGGCGGGCAATCGAAAATTCCCCCAATCGGTGAAAGAGCAATGATGAGCGACGACAACACGACGCCCGAGCCGACCGAAGAGACCAACCGGCACCCCGAGGCCGAGACGGCCGAGGACAAGGCTTTTACCGAGCCCACGTCCGAGGACCGGATCGCCCAGCTCGAAGACGAAAAGGCCCAGTTGCGCGATCAGGTTCTGCGCACGGCGGCGGAAATGGAAAATCTGCGCAAGCGCACCGAGCGCGAAATCGCCGATACGCGCTCCTACGCCATTTCCGGCTTTGCCCGCGACATGCTGGTGGCCACGGACAATCTGTCGCGCGCCCTGATGGTGATCCCGGCCGAGGCGCGCGAGACGGCGGACGGAACGCTCAAATCCCTTATCGAAGGGATCGAGATGACCGAACGTGAAATGCAGCGCCTGCTGCAAAAGAACGGCGTCACCCCGATCCTCGCTGAAGGCGAGAAATTCGACCCCCATCGTCATCAGGCCATGTTCGAGGTGCCCGATCCTTCGGTGCCCGAGGGCACTGTGGTCCAGGTCGTCCAGGCCGGCTACACCATCGGCGAGCGCGTTTTGCGCCCCGCCATGGTCGGTGTCGCCAAGGGCGGCAACAAACCCGCCCCCGACCTCGAAGTCGACCCGGGCGAAAACATCGACAAATCGGCCTGATTGAGGCCCAAAGCAGGGGTTTGGGCGCTTGAAGGCGCCGGACCCCCTGCTTATATAGCCACCAAGCCCGGGAAACCGGGGCTTTGAATATCCATCCCAGAGGGGTCCGGCACCGGCCAGTAACGCGATGCCGCAACGCAAATGGGCGCGTTGAGGGTCAGGGCCAAATTTCAGGGACTCGCTTTAAGAAAAGAGGTTTTCTTCAAATGGGAAAAGTAATCGGTATCGACCTGGGCACGACCAATTCGTGCGTTGCCGTCATGGACGGCAAGACCCCTAAAGTGATCGAAAACGCCGAGGGCGCGCGCACCACGCCCTCGATGGTGGCCTTCTCCAATGATGGCGAGCGCCTCGTCGGCCAGCCTGCCAAGCGCCAGGCCGTGACCAATCCCGAGGGCACGCTGTTTGCCGTCAAGCGCCTGATCGGGCGCCGGTTCGACGATCCGATGGTGACCAAGGACAAGGGCCTGGTCCCCTACAAGATCGTCAAGGGCGACAATGGCGACGCATGGGTAGAAGTGAACGGCAAGGCCTCCTCGCCGTCCGAAGTCTCGGCCATGATCCTCACCAAGATGAAGGAAACCGCCGAATCCTACCTCGGTGAAAACGTCACCCAGGCGGTGATCACGGTTCCGGCCTATTTCAACGACAGCCAGCGCCAGGCCACCAAGGACGCCGGCAAGATCGCCGGGCTCGAAGTGCTGCGCATCATCAACGAACCGACCGCTGCCGCGCTCGCCTATGGGCTTGAAAAGCGCGAAGCGGGCACGATCGCCGTTTATGACCTTGGCGGTGGCACCTTCGATATCTCCATCCTGGAAATCGGCGATGGCGTGTTCGAGGTCAAATCCACCAATGGCGACACCTTCCTGGGCGGTGAAGACTTCGACATGCGTCTTGTCGATTACCTCGCCGACGAGTTCAAGAAGGAGCAGGGCATCGACCTGCGCGGCGACAAGCTTGCCCTGCAGCGCCTCAAGGAAGCCGCCGAAAAGGCCAAGATCGAGCTTTCCTCGGCCAGCCAGACCGAAGTGAACCTGCCGTTCATCACCGCCGATGCTTCCGGCCCCAAGCACCTTCAGCTCAAGCTGACCCGCGCCAAGTTCGAATCGATCGTCGAAGACCTCATCAAGCGCACCATCGAGCCCTGCCGCGCAGCGCTCAAGGACGCCGGGATTTCGGCTGGCGAGATCGACGAAGTGGTGCTGGTGGGCGGCATGACCCGCATGCCCAAGGTACAGGAAGAGGTGAAGAACTTCTTCGGCAAGGAACCCCACAAGGGCGTCAACCCGGACGAAGTGGTCGCCATGGGCGCCGCCATCCAGGCCGGCGTGCTCCAGGGTGACGTCAAAGACGTCCTGCTGCTCGACGTGACCCCGCTTTCGCTGGGCATCGAAACGCTGGGCGGCGTCTTTACCCGGCTGATCGACCGCAACACCACGATCCCGACCAAGAAGAGCCAGGTGTTCTCCACCGCCGAAGACAATCAGTCGGCGGTGACGATCCGGGTCTTCCAGGGCGAGCGTGAAATGGCTGCCGACAACAAGATGCTCGGCCAGTTCGATCTCGTGGGCATCCCCACCGCGCCCCGCGGCGTGCCCCAGATCGAAGTGACCTTCGACATCGACGCCAACGGCATCGTCCAGGTTTCGGCCAAGGACAAGGGCACCGGCAAGGAGCAGCAGATCCGCATCCAGGCCTCGGGCGGTCTTTCGGACGCCGATATCGAACAGATGGTCAAGGACGCCGAAGCCAACGCGGAAGCCGACAAGAAGCGCCGCGAGACCGTGGAAGCCAAAAACCAGGCCGAAAGCCTCGTTCATTCCACCGAGTCCTCATTGAAGGAACATGGCGACAAGGTTTCGCCCGAGGTGAAGGCCGAAATCGAAACCGCGATCGCCGAGACCAAGACCGCGCTCGAAGGCGACGACGCCGAAGCGATCAAGGAAAAGGCCGCAGCGCTCGCCCAGGCTTCCATGAAGCTCGGGGAAGCCATGTACAAGGCCAGCCAGGACGAAGCCGAGGCCCAGGCCGCGAGCGACGCCAAGGATGACGACGACGTGGTCGACGCCGACTTCGAAGAGGTCAAGGACGACGACGACAAGAAGTCGGCCTAAGGCCTTAGGGACTTTCCAACATTTCAGTGCCGCCTCCGGGCGGCACTGTCGTTTGGAGAGGCGATGTATCCCGGTTTCACGTGAATCAGCTGGCCCCGCTGGCCATTTTGCCGCTGGCTATGGTAACAGGCGGCAAAGATGATTACCTAATCGTGCACTGGAGCCGGCCATGCCGGGCTCCCGGACGCATTTGAAAAAGATACGAACGGTTGGTTTGGCACAAGAGATGATCTTGCACCCGTCCTGCGCTTGCCCCTGCCGCGACAAGGGGAATTTATAGAAAAATGTCCAAGGCCGATTTCTATTCAGTGCTCGGGGTGGAAAAGGCGTGCGATGCGGCGGCGCTCAAATCCGCTTACCGCAAGCTTGCCATGCAGTACCACCCGGACCGCAATCCGGGCGACAAGGACGCCGAGCATCGGTTCAAGGAAGTGTCCGAGGCCTATGATACCCTCAAGGACCCGCAGAAGCGGGCCGCCTATGACCGGTTCGGGCACGCCGCCTTCACCAATGGCCATGGCGGCGCCAACGGGTTCGGCAATGATTTCTCCTCCTCGATGTCCGATATCTTCGAGGATATTTTCGGCGAGTTCATGGGCGGCGCCCGTGGCCAGCGCCAGCGCGACGGCCGCCAGCGCGGCTCGGACCTGCGCTACAATCTCGAAATCACCTTAGAGGACGCCTTTGGCGGCACTACCGTCGATATCGACGTGCCGACCCTCGTCCATTGCGACACCTGCGAGGGGTCGGGCGCCAAGCCGGGCACCGGGTTTTCCACCTGCCGCATGTGCGGCGGCCATGGCAAGGTCCGCGCCGCGCAAGGGTTCTTCACCATCCAGCAGACCTGTCCCCAATGCCACGGGCGCGGGGAAACCATGGACCAGCCCTGCACCGATTGCCACGGCAAGGGCCGCAAGCAGACTTCCCGCACGCTCTCGGTCGACATTCCCAAGGGCATCGAGGACGGCACCCGCATCCGGCTGGGCGGCGAGGGCGAAGCAGGCTTGCGCGGCGGACCGGCCGGCGATCTCTACATCTTCGTTTCGGTCAAGCCCCATCAGCTCTTTTCCCGCGACGGCGCCGATCTTTACGCCCGCGTGCCCATCTCGATGATCACCGCCGCGCTGGGCGGGGAGTTCGAGGTGCCGACGCTGGAGGGCGCCCGCGCCAAGGTCAAGGTGGGCGAGGGCACCCAGCCCGGCCAGCGCGTCCGCCTCAAGGGCAAGGGCATGCCGGTGCTGCGTTCCAACCAGATCGGCGACCTCTACGTCCAGCTCGATGTCGAAACCCCGCAAAAGCTCTCCAAGCGCCAGCGCGAATTGCTCGAAGAGTTCCAATCGATCTCCTCGACCGAAACCTCCCCCGGCGCCGACGGCTTCTTCGACAAGCTCAAACACATGTTCGGCTAATGTAGTTAGCCGGATTTTGCTCAGAGGCCTCTCACATGTGTGGGAGGCCTTTTCCTTGCCCTCGCCTCAAGACTTGCGGGACAGGGTTGCTGTCGCTTAACTGCGGCCAGCAAGCAAGGAGACACCAATGCCCCGCACCGCCCTTACCCTTTGCGGCTCGCTCCGCACCGGATCGGTCAACAAGAAGCTCCAGGACGTGATCGACGCGCATCTGCGGGCGGCAGGTGTCGAGGTCAATTCGATTTCTCTCGCCGATTTCGAGATGCCCATCTTCAACGCCGATCTCGAACCCGACAACGTCCCCGAGGCCTCAAGGCGGCTGGCCGATCTCTTCCGCAGCCACGACATCCTCTTCATCGCCACGCCCGAATACAATGGCGGCGTGCCGCCCCTGGTCACCAACATGCTGGCCTGGCTCTCCCGCCAGCGCCCCTCGCCATTCAAGCATGCCGTGTTCGGCATCGGCGGGGTGAGCTCGGGCAAATACGGAACCATCTGGGCCCAAAGCCACCTGCGCGATTCGCTGACCAAGGCCGGCGCGCTCGTCGTCCCCACCCTTCTCGGCATCGGCCCCGACGCCACGGCCTTCACCGACACCGGCGATATCGCCGAAGCGCCGATCCAGGCCAAGGTGGAACAGATCGTCCGCGAACTCACCCATTTTTCACGCGGCGGAATCTGACTGGGCGCTATACCGCTAGAAGCATGCCACGATCCCTTTCCTCCACCCTGTCATTCCGGGGTTCATTCCCGGAATCCAGCTTCAGCCTCGCCACTCGCTCCACCGTCGAGACCGTCCACCTTGCAGCACCGGCCCCAGCTCCCCTTCTCCCCTTGAGGGAGACTTCGAGCCGTCCTTTGGCCAATCGTGCCGGTGGCACGATTGGAGGCGAGAAGGCCATGAGAGCTATGCTCGAATGGCAGGCCGGCGAAGCCGGGTCGGATGAGGGGTGCGCTGAGCTTGCGCCAAACACCCTCGTCAGAAACTTATCCCCGCGTTGAAAACTGGCACCATAGTGTGCCCACGACCCCGCACTCATGGACGCAAGCGCAACGAACGTTTGGGCGGGATCGGTTCGGGTCCGTTGGCGGTCGCGTCAGCGGAGGCAGAAACGTTCCCAGCGCCGACCCACGGCACGGTCGAGGGTGTACTGGCGAAAGCCAGCGGGGATTGGCCCCAGCATGAGAGGACGACCAGGCCCAAAATCCCGAATGCATGGGGCGATGACCGCTTCATACTAACAATTACAGCACGAGGCGCTCATCGCCCCACGCCGTCTACCCCAATCACCCGAGGCTCACTGCCGTCGGGCGCTTGCGCTCGGGCGCTAGTCGTGGCATCGAGCCGGGGCAAGCAGAAATCAGCGAGGGACAGCCATGACCGGGGATCTGATCGTCGGGCTCGACGTATCGACACGCAACGCGGCCGAAGACATCATCTCGCGGCTCGGCGACAGCGCCGATTACTTCAAGATCGGCTATCAGCTGTTTTACGGCGGCGACGGGCTGACCGTGGGCAAGGAACTGATCAAGGCCGGCAAGAAGGTGTTCTTCGACCTCAAGCTCCTCGATATCGACAACACTGTGGAAAAGGGCGTTGCCGCCTTCGCCGCCACGGGCGCGGCGATGCTCACCCTCCATGCCTATCCCAAGGCCATGGAGGCCGCCGTCAGGGCCGCCGAAGGCTCCGGCCTGTGCCTTCTGGGCGTGACCGTCCTCACTTCCATGGACGAGGACGACGTCAAGGAGGCCGGCTATGGCCTGTCGATCCCCGACCTCGTTGCCCGCCGCGCCACCCAGGCGCGCGACGCCGGCATGGGCGGCATCGTCGCCTCGGCCTTCGAAGCCCAAAAGGTCCGCGAGATCGTGGGCCCCGATATGGCCGTGGTCACCCCCGGCATCCGCCCGACCGGCGCCGAGAAAGGCGACCAGAAGCGGGTAATGACCCCCGCTGAGGCGCTCAAGGCCGGGGCCAGCCATCTGGTCGTCGCGCGCCCGATCGTTGCGGCCGACGATCCGCGCAAGGCCGCGTTGGCCATCCGCTCTGAAATGAATTTGGCCTAGGAGGTCGCAAGATGGCGCTCAGGATCGGGATCGTCGGCGCCGGCGGGCGCATGGGGCAGGCGGTGGTTCGGGCCGCCGCGGGCAATGAGGCGCTGGAAATCGCCGCCGCCGCCGACCGCTCGGGCACGGCCGCGCTGGGCAAGGATATCGGCACGCTCGCGGGGGGCGACCCTCTCGGCGTCATCGTCCAGGATGCGCCGCTGGACATTCTCGACCACATCGACGCGGTCATCGATTTCACGGCCCCCGAACTGTCCGTGGCGATTGCCCGCCGCGCCGCCGATCGCAAGCTGATCCATATCGTCGGCACCACGGGGTGTTCGCCAGAGGACGACGCGGCGATCGCCAAGGCGGCTGCCGAGGGTGCGCGGATCGTCAAATCGGGCAATTTCAGTCTCGGCGTCAATCTCCTGGCCGCCCTGGTCAAAAAGGCGGCGGCAACGCTCGATACCGATTTCGACATCGAAATCCTCGAAATGCATCATCGTCACAAGGTCGACGCCCCCTCGGGCACCGCTTTGCTTCTGGGGGAAGCTGCCGCCGAGGGCAGGGGTGTCGATCTGGAGCAGCATTCCGTACGCGTCAGGGACGGGCACACCGGCCCCCGCGAGCCCGGCTCCATCGGCTTTGCGACGTTGCGCGGCGGCGGCATCATCGGTGAACACTCGGTGCTGTTTTCTTCGATGGCCGAAACTGTGACGTTTTCCCATTCGGCGCGCGACCGTTCGCTGTTTGCCGATGGCGCGCTGCGCGCCGCGCTCTGGGCCGCCGACAAGCCCGAGGGTCTTTATTCCATGGCCGACGTACTCGGCCTTTAAAAACGCTCAACGATTAGGGAGAGAAAATGACCGGCACGCTGATCCTGGTCCGTCACGGCCAGAGCGAATGGAATTTGAAGAATTTGTTCACCGGCTGGCGCGATCCCGGCCTGACCGACCAGGGCATCGCCGAAGCCCGCAAGGCCGGGCAGGCGCTCAAGGCCAGATCCATCGTGCCGGACGCCTATTTCACCTCGGCGCTCACCCGCGCCCAGCGCACGCTCGACCTGATGCTCGAGGAAATGGCGATCACCGATCTCACCATCGTGCGCAACCACAAGCTCAACGAACGCGATTACGGCGATCTGTCGGGCCTCAACAAGGACGATGCGCGGGAAAAATGGGGCGAGGACCAGGTGCATATCTGGCGCCGCTCTTATGATGTTCCCCCGCCGGGCGGCGAAAGTCTGAAAGACACCGCCGCACGCGTCCTTCCCTATTATCAAGCCGAGATCGAACCGCTTTTGCAGGCCGGCAAAACCGTTCTGGTCACCGCCCACGGCAATTCGCTGCGCGCTCTGGTGATGAAGCTCGAGGAACTTGACGAAGACGCCATCCTCAAGCGCGAAATCGCCACCGGCGCGCCGATCGTCTATGGCATCGATGCAAACGGGAAGCGGGTTTCGACCGAGGAACTTTAATAAAAGCTGTCGATGGCGGAGGTGCTGCTGCTGGACCCTAGGAATGAATCCCGGGGTGACATGGTCGTGGTGGGGCGATGGCGTTGCCTCAAACTCAATCTGTCATTCCGGGATTTATTCCCGGAATCCAGTGCAGCGCTTGCCAGGAACTCCGAAGTAGATCTACCCCTGCGCCACCAACCCCGCCTCCCACCCGAGAATCGCCCGCTTGCGCACGATTCCCCAGTGGTAGCCGGTAAGCGCCCCGCTCGACCCGACGATCCGGTGGCAGGGCACGACGAAGGAAATCGGGTTGCGCCCCACGGCGCGTCCGATGGCGCGGGCGGCGTTGGGGCGGCCCACGGCGCGGGCCACTTCGCCATAGGTGGCGGCGCGCCCGGCGGGAACCTTCAAAAGCGTTTCCCACACCTTGATTTCGAACTGGCTGCCGATCATCACCAGCCGCACCGGCTGATCGGGGTCCCATTGTTCGGAATCGAAAATCCGCGCCGCGGTCACGGCCACCGCCGCGTCGTCCCGGCGGTAATTGGCATTGGGCCAACGGCTGGCCAGATCCTCGAAGGCGTGAGTTTCCCGCCCGGGATCGGCGAAAGATATCCCCGCAACGCCATATTGGGTGACCATCAGGCATACGGTGCCGAAAGGAGAGGGAGCATAGCCCCAGGTGACGTCGAGCCCGGCGCCCTTGGCGCGATAGATGCCCGGGGGCACCGCGTCATAGGTGACGAACAGATCGTGCAGGCGGGAAGGGCCGGACAACCCGACCTCGAACGTGGTGTCGAGCACGCTCATATTGTCGCGCAGCAGTTTTCGCGCGTGATCGAGCGCCACGGCCTGGGCGAAGCTTTTCGGCGTCAGCCCGCACCAGCGGCGGAACATTTCAACGAGCTGGCGTTCGCTCATCGAGAGGGCATTGGCGAGCCCGGCGATATCGGCGCCTTCGGGACCGGGGGTCGAAAGATATTCAATCGCCCGGGCAATCGTTGCATAGGTCTGGCTGTCGTCGATCGGCGGCAGCATGGGGGTGGCAATGGGAGCATTTGCGTTCATGAGTTCATCCTATCTCCCTCACCGCCCTCCAACGACCCGATTTTCACATCGTTACGATTTGACGCGATGGAGGGCTGGCGCGAACATTTGGGCAAAACTCGCCTTGTCGTCCGGGGTCAGGAATTTGCCGATCTCGACTTCCCCCTCGCGAGTTTCGATCTTGAGCGCCACCACCCTTTCCTCGGCATCGCGCACCGCCGAAAACCGAACGAGGAACGGATTGAATGAAAGGCTCGTCTCGCGTCCCTTGCGGTTGACGCGCCGGATATCGAGGGCATCGGGCCAAAGCGTGATCTCCTCGAAGGCGTCCTTATCGGCGAACGAGGCGGTAAGCGCCCAGGTGAGCAAGACCACATCGAGCCCCAAAAGTCCCACTACCGGCCAGGCGCCCATGGCGAAAAACGCCAGGCCGGGAATCGAGGCCATGACGGCGGTGAACGCGATCACCCACCGTATCCCTTGCGGGGAGAGCGAGCGGTGCGGCGTGAGCAGTACGGCAAAGAGCGGGCTTTGGGTCATTGCTGGCTTGCCTTTTTCCCTTCCGCCCAGTCTAACGGATCGAGACGAAAAACACCAAATCACTTCGCCGATGCCCAAGCCTCTCACCAAAGCCGAAATCGAAGCGATCTTTTCCGCCTTCGCCGAGCACGATCCCGAACCCAAGGGCGAGCTCGAATACGTCAATATCTTTACGCTCCTGGTCGCCGTCGTCCTTTCGGCCCAGGCGACCGACGTCGGGGTCAACAAGGCGACCCGGGCGCTGTTTGCCATAGCCGACACGCCTGAAAAAATGGTGGCGCTGGGCGAAGATGCAATCCGCGATTACGTCAAGACGATCGGGCTCTACCGCAACAAGGCCAAGAACGTTTTCCTTTTAAGCCAGGCCCTTATCGAAAAGCACGGCAGCGAAGTTCCCGACAGCCGCGAGGATCTCGAAGCCCTTCCGGGGGTCGGGCGAAAGACGGCCAATGTGGTGCTCAATATCGGCTTCGGCCATCCCACGATCGCCGTCGATACCCATCTGTTCCGCGTCGGCAACCGCACGGGACTGGCGCCCGGCAAGACCCCGCTGGCGGTGGAAACCCAGCTCCTCAAGCGCGTGCCCAAGCAATATCTCCTGCATGCCCATCACTGGCTGATCCTGCACGGGCGCTATATCTGCAAGGCGCGCAAGCCCGAATGCTATCACTGCATCATCGCCCAATGGTGCCGGTTTCCCGACAAAACGCCCGCGCCGGGCAAACAGCGCACGGTTGCACCCGCGCGACCTATGCCGTAAGCGGTAGGCCTGAATTTCAGTTACAAAGACTCCCGGAGTACCGATGACCACGCGGTTCGACGTCCTGACCATCGGCAACGCCATCGTCGATGTGATCGCCCCCATCAAGGACAATTTCCTCGTCGACGAGGGCCTGCGCAAATCGATAATGCATCTTGTCGATGCGGAGCGCTCGGCCGATCTCTACGCCAAGATGCCGGCGGAAAAGACCATTCTCCCCGGCGGCAGCTCGGCCAACACCGCAGCGGGCGTCGCCGCCCTCGGGGGCCGCGCGGGTTTTGTGGGCAAGGTCGCCGAGGACGAGCTGGGCGTGATCTTCCGGGACGATTTCGACACCAAGGGCATCGGATACGAAACCGATTACCTGCGCGACGGCCCGGCCACCGCCCGGTGCATGATTCTCGTCACCCCCGATGGCGAGCGCACCATGAACACCTATCTGGGCGCCTGCCAGCATCTGACTGAAGCCGATATCGTCGAGGAAACTGTCGCCGCTTCGGCCATCACCTATATGGAAGGCTATCTCTGGGATCCCCCCGAGGCGAAAAAAGCCTTCGTCAAGGCGGCCCATTACGCCCACAAGGCCGAGCGCCCCACCGCGATCACGCTGTCGGACCCCTTCTGCGTCAACCGGTTCCGCGTCGAATTCCTCGATCTCATCCGGTCGAAAACCATGGATTACGTCTTCGCCAATATCGAAGAGGCCAAGGCGCTTTACGAGACCGACGACCTCAACGTCGCCGTGCGTCACCTGGCCGAGGACGCGGAAATCGCCGCGATCACCATGGGATCGCGCGGTGCGATGGCGATCCGCAACGGCGAGATCGTTTCGGTCCCCGCCTTTCCAGTGGATAGCGTCGTCGACGTCACGGGGGCAGGCGATCTCTTCGCTTCGGGATTCCTGCTCGCCACGGCGCGCGGGCAGTCCATGGAAGAGGCACTGAAACTGGGATGCCTCGCGGCCTCGGAAGTCATTTCCCACTACGGCGCGCGGCCGATCGCCGATCTCAAGGAACTGGCACGCGGGGAGGGGATCGCGGTCTAGACTTTCCGCAATGCCACCTCGTGGATGGCGTGGTCGGCGCCTTTCTTTAAAACCAGATCGGCCCGTCCGCGCGTGGGGAGAATGTTTTCGCGCAAATTGGGCAGGTTGATGTTCTGCCAGATGGTGCGCGCCGTCCCCTCCGCTGCGACCTCCGAGAGCTCGGAAAAGCGTTTAAAGAAGCTCTTGGGGTCGCGGAAAGCGGTTTTGCGCAGCTTCATGAAGCGCTCGATATACCAGTTTTCCAGAACATCCTCGTCGGCATCGATATAGATCGAGAAATCGATGAAATCGGAAGCGAAGACGATCGGCTTGCCGGTGCGCGGCAGATCGCCGGGCTGGAGGATGTTCAGCCCCTCCACGACCAGAATATCGGGGCTCTCGACGGTAATTTTCTCGCCGGGCAGGACGTCATAGACGAGGTGCGAATAATTGGGCGCCTCAACCCTTGGCTTTCCCGATTTGATGGCGGCGAGGAACTGGACGAAGGCGGCGCGGTCATAGCTTTCGGGGAAACCCTTGCGCTGCATCAACCCGCGCTCCTCGAGCACCGCGTTGGGATAGAGAAACCCGTCGGTCGTCACCAGATCGACCTTGGGTGAGGTCGGCCAGCGACGGAGCAGGGCGCGCAGGATACGGGCGGTTGTCGATTTCCCCACCGCCACCGATCCGGCCACCCCGATGATGAAGGGCACCTTGGCGCCATTGTGTCCCAGAAAGCGGGTGGAGGCGTGATGGATGCCCTGGATGGCTTCCACGTAAAACGAGAGCAGCCGGGTCAGCGGCAGATAGACGATTTCGGCCTCGGCGAGCGAGATCGGATCGTTGAGCGCCCGCAGATGTTCGATGTCCTCGGCATCGAGCGTCATCGGCTCGTCGGCGCGCAGGCGGGCCCATTCGTCTATCGAAAATGTGAGATAGGGCGCGTAGCCGATCTTCTTGCCCATTCTCATTGCCCGGTGCGCGCGGCCTTTTCGGCCAGCCCCGATTGCGCGGTGCGCCGGTCGAGCTCTTCGGTCACCTCCGAGAGCGCCACTCCTTCGGACCGCAGCAGCACGAGAAGGTGATAGATGACGTCGGCGCTTTCCTTGACCAGTTCGGCGCGATCGCCGGTCACGGCGGCAATCACCGCTTCGGTCGCCTCCTCGCCAAGCTTTTGCGCGCATTTGGCCGTGCCCTTGGCTAGAAGCCTTGCCGTATAGGATTGCTCCGGGGTGGCCCTGGCCCGTTCGGCAAGGCGCGCATCGAGCGCTTCGATGGTCAATGTCATTGGGCGTCTCCTCGTCGCGGAGCTTGGATAAAGGGCGGGGGCAACCGCTTCAAGCCGGAAAAAGTTCAGGACCGATCTTAATCGAGCCGCATGGGGATGCCCGCCGCCGCCATATGCGCCTTGGCCTCTCCAACGGTGAAAGTGCCGAAATGGAAGATCGAGGCGGCGAGCACGGCGGTAGCGTGCCCTTTCTTGATCCCGTCGACCAGATGGTCGAGCGTGCCCACACCGCCCGAGGCGATGACCGGTACGTCCACCGCGTCGGCGATGGTGCGAGTCAGGTCCAGATCGAAGCCCGATTTGGTGCCGTCGCGATCCATCGAAGTGATCAGCAGTTCGCCGGCCCCGCGCTCGACGGCGCCCATGGCGAATTCCACGGCATCGATGCCAGTGGGCTTGCGGCCGCCATGGGTGAAGATTTCCCAGCGGCCCGGCTCGACCTGTTTGGCATCTACCGAAACCACTATGCATTGATCGCCGAACTTGTCGGCGGCGCGGGCCACGAAATCGGGGTCGGCAACAGCCGCCGAATTGATCGACACCTTGTCGGCGCCCGACAGCAAAAGCTTGCGGATATCCTCATTGCTCCGCACTCCGCCGCCCACGGTCACCGGCATGAAACAATGCTCGGCGGTGCGCGCCACCACATCGAAAATGGTGTCGCGGCCTTCATGGGAGGCGGCGATATCGAGGAAGCACAATTCATCGGCGCCCGCCGCGTCATAGGCGATAGCGGCTTCCACCGGGTCGCCGGCATCGACGAGATCGACGAAGTTGACGCCCTTGACCACGCGGCCGTCCTTGACGTCGAGACAGGGGATAATGCGGGCCTTGAGAGTCATTGGTCTGGTCCTGGTTTGGTATTGGCGGCCCGATACGCGAGATAGTGGATGATGAGCACGACCAGCCAGACCAGGACGGCCACGGCCCCAAATGGAATAGTCGCGAGCATGAACCAGCCCATCACGCCCATAAAATACAGCAGGCCGCCGATATCGGTGCCCATCACCACGCAAGGATGCACATCGGCTTCATTGACGGTGCAGGCGTTGGCGTCGGCAATCAGATAGGTCGCAAAGACCGAAATCAAAGGCAGGGCCGCGAGAAAAACGATGGCCACGAGGACGATCGCATAGCTCATCGCGGGAAATCGTTTTGCCCGGGCGCCCGCGCTCATTACCCGGCGGCTTTCAAAAGCGTCAGTGCTTCACGTGAATCAATGCGCCCGTCGTAAAGCGCCCGGCCCGAAATCGCCCCCTGGAGAATTTGCGCATCGGGCTCGGTCATGCGCCTTATGTCCTCGATGCCGGCCAAGCCACCCGAGGCGATGACCGGGATCGAAGTGGCATTGGCAAGCTCGAGTGTCGAGTCCCAATTGATGCCCTTGAGCACCCCGTCGCGGTCGATATCGGTATAGATGATCGCCGCGACCCCGGCCCCTTCGAAACGCTGGGCGAGTTCGATCGCCGAAAGCTCGGAGGTCTCGGCCCAGCCTTCCACCGCCACCTTACCACCGCGCGCGTCGATTCCCACGGCCACCTGCCCGGGGAACGCCTTGCAGGCGGATTTGACGAGCTCGGGATCGCGCACCGCGACGGTGCCCAGGATCACGCGGGCGAGGCCCTTGTCCAGCCAGTTTTCGATATGGGCGAGCGTCCTGATGCCGCCGCCGAGCTGGACGGGGAAACCGACAGCCTCAAGAATCGCCTCCACCGCCGCCCCATTGACGCTCTCGCCGGCAAAGGCGCCGTTGAGATCGACGACGTGCAGATATTGAAACCCCTGTTCCTCGAAGCTTTTGGCCTGGGCGGCGGGATCGTCGTTGAAGACGGTCGCCTGCTCCATGTCGCCGAGCTTCAAACGCACGCACTGGCCGTCCTTGAGATCGATGGCAGGGAAAAGAATCATGGACGCCACACAAGAAAATTGGAGATGAGCGCCAGCCCCAGCGTCTGGCTCTTTTCGGGGTGGAACTGGGTGCCGAAGATGTTGTCGCGCCCGACGATCGCGGTGATCGGGCCGCCGTAATCGGCGGTGGCGATCACTTCGTCGAGATTGGAAACGCTCATGTGATAGGAGTGAACGAAATAGGCGTGCAGCCCATTTTCGCCCGTTTCGATCCCGTCGAGCAATGCGTGCGGCCGGTTTACGCTCAGCGTGTTCCAGCCCATATGCGGCACCTTGAGCGTGGGGTCGGTGGGCGCGATCTTTTCCACGGCACCATCGATCCAACCCAGGCCGCGCGTTTCGATCTTCTCGCGCCCGACGCTGGCCAGCAATTGCATGCCGACGCAGACACCCAAAAACGGCGTGCCGCCTTCGATCACCTTTTCGGTCAGCACTTCATGCATGCCGGCCACGCCGTCGAGCCCGGCCATGCAGTCGGCAAAGGCGCCTACGCCGGGCAGGACGATCCGGTCGGCGCGGCGCACCGTCTGCGCGTCGGAGGTGACGAGGATTTCGGCGTCCGAGCCTCTGGCCGCCCGCTCGAAGGCATTCTGGGCCGATTTGAGATTGCCCGCCCCATAATCGATGATCGCGATCGTCTGGCTCATGGCCGGGTCCCATAGGTCTTTTCGAGCCACAGCCGCTCAGCCGTCGTCTTGTCGGGCGCGGCGAATGCCCCGCCGGCGATCCAGTCGCGATGTTCGAGCGCCCGCGCGGCGATCTGGGACGCAGCAAAACCGGTCCAGAGCGCGAAGACGCCGTAGAGCGAGGCCGCCGCGCCATCACCGATCAGGGGCGCCGACCAGACGAGCGCCGCGACGATTACGATCCAGAGCGCGAGATAGGCCCAGGTGCCGGCCAAAAGCGCCCAGACCGGCGCGAACAGAAAAGCGGTCCAGATGAACCGCTCGGGCAATACCGATAGCGCATCTGGCCCTTTTTCGGGCTTGGCATAGATCGAATAGAGGGTCATGGGACCGGTCCCGATGGGCCCAATGGCCCGAACGATTTAAAGAACGCCCTTGGTCGAGGGCACCTGATCGGCGGCGCGGGGATCGATTTCGACCGCCTGGCGCAACGCCCTCGCCAAAGCTTTGAACAGGCTTTCGGCGATATGATGGTTGTTGTCGCCATAATGAGTTTGCGCGTGCAGCGTGATCCCGGCATTGACGGCCAGCGCCTGGAAGAATTCGCGCACCAATTCGGTATCGAAATCACCGATCTTGGGCGCGCTAAATTCCACGCGCCAGACAAGGAAGGCCCGTCCCGAAACGTCGAGCGCCACCGAGGATCTGGTGCCGTCCATGACCAGGTCGCACGACCCGTAGCGCACGATGCCCTTCTTGTCGCCCAGCGCGGTCTTGAGCGCCTGGCCGATGGCGATCCCCACATCCTCGACGGTATGGTGGTCGTCGATGTGCAGATCCCCCCTGGCGTGGATCGCCATGTCGATCAGCGAATGGCGGGAAAGCTGGTCGAGCATGTGGTCGAAAAAGCCGACCCCGGTCTCGATCTGGTGCACACCGGTGCCTCCGAGATCGATGGCGACCGAAATCTCGGTTTCATTGGTCTTGCGATCGAGCTTTGCCTTGCGCATGGCACTGCCCCCTTGGGAAACGTCGCGATTGCTCTAACAGCTTGGACCGCCGGGGGAAAGCCCCGCCCGTCATGTCCTCGCATTGCATTTAGCGCGCGCAATCCTAAATAATGACCAACACATCGTTTTCTCGAAAACAGGCAGTCAGGGTATATGACGACAATCGTTTCGATCCGAAAGGGCAATCAGGTGGTGGTCGCCGGCGACGGGCAGGTTTCGCTCGGCCAGACGGTCATCAAACACGGCGCCAAGAAGGTTCGCCGGCTGGCCGGTGGCACGGTTTTGGCCGGATTTGCCGGCGCGACAGCCGACGCGTTCACGCTTTCCGAGCGGCTCGAAGCCAAGCTCGAACAATATCCCGGCCAGTTGATGCGCGCCTGCGTGGAGCTGGCCAAGGATTGGCGCACCGATCGCTATCTGCGCCGGCTCGAAGCCATGATGATCGTGGTGGACAAATCCGATACACTGATCCTCACGGGCACGGGCGACGTGCTCTCGCCCGAAGACGGGATCGCGGCGATCGGCTCGGGCGGCAATTATGCGCTTTCGGCGGCGCGCGCCCTGGCCGACAGCGACAGGAGCGCCGAGGACATCGCCCGCAAGGCCATGGCGATCGCCGCCGACATCTGCGTCTACACCAATAACGATTTGACGCTCGAAACGCTCGAGACCCAGCCTTGAGCCTTGAGGTCCGACAGTTGGGGCCCAGCGACGCCCAGGTTTATCGCGACCTGCGCCTCGCCGGCCTCAAATCGGACCCCAGGGCCTTTGCTTCCAGCTATGGGGGCGAATCCAGGCTCACGCTCGAGGACCACCGCCAGACGCTGCAAAACAATGTGGTTTTCGGCGCGCTCGACAAGGATCGCCTGATGGGTGCGGTCGCCTATTTCGTGCCCCGGCATGCGTCGATGAGCCATCGCGGCCATGTCTGGGGCATGATCGTTGCCCCGGACGCGCGCGGGCAGGGGATCGGCAAGACGACGCTTTCCGCCCTTATCGCGCACGCGCGCAATGGTGGGCTGCGACAGCTTCATCTGGGAGTCGGCGCCTATAACGTTCCGGCGATCCATCTTTACAAGCATCTGGGGTTCAACACCTACGGCACCGAACCCCGGGCGCTCCACATCGGCAACCAGGATATCGACGAGCATCTGATGGTGCTCTTTTTGGACAAAGAAGACCAACAATGACTGACAGAAGCTTTTCCCCTCGCGAGATCGTCTCTGAACTCGACCGCTATATCGTGGGTCAATCCGACGCCAAGCGGGCCGTCGCCATCGCGCTCCGCAACCGCTGGCGCCGCCAGCAGCTCCCCGAGGACATCCGCCGCGAGGTCAGCCCCAAGAACATCCTGATGATCGGGCCGACCGGGGTGGGCAAGACCGAGATTTCGCGCCGCCTCGCCCGGCTGGCGCAGGCGCCTTTCGTCAAGGTGGAGGCGACCAAATTCACCGAAGTGGGCTATGTGGGCCGCGACGTCGAACAGATGATCCGCGATCTTGTCGAAGCCGGCATCGTGATCCTCAAGGACAAGAAGCGCGCCGAGGTGAAGGCCAAGGCCCATCTTAACGCCGAGGAACGGGTGATCGACGCCCTTGTTGGCCAGTCGGCGACGCCCTCGACGCGTGACGCGTTCAGAAAGAAGCTGCGCGCCAACGAGCTCGACGACAAGGAAATCGAGATCGAAGTGCCCGCCACTGCCGGCAATCCCATGTTCGACATGCCCGGCATGCCGGGCGGGGGCATCGGCATGATCAATCTCTCCGACATGTTCGGCAAAGCCTTCGGCGGGCGCACGCAAAAGCGCACGGTCAAGGTCAAGGATGCCTATGAGCCGCTGATCAATCAGGAAGCCGACAAGCTCCTTGACCAGGACAAGATCAACCTCGAAGCCATCGAACTCGTCGAAAACCACGGCATCGTCTTTATCGACGAGATCGATAAGGTCGCGGCCAAGGAAGGCGGCGTCACGGGCGGCCCCTCCCGCGAAGGCGTGCAGCGCGACCTGCTGCCGCTGATCGAAGGAACGACGGTTTCGACCAAATACGGCCCGGTCAACACCGACCATATCCTGTTCATCGCCTCGGGCGCCTTCCACGTTTCCAAGCCCAGCGACCTGCTGCCCGAGCTTCAGGGTCGCCTGCCGATCCGCGTGGAATTGCGCGCGCTCACCCGCGAGGATTTCATCCGCATCCTTTCGGACACCGAATATTCGCTGATCCGGCAATATGTGGCGCTGATGGGGACCGAAAACGTCACCCTCGACTTCACGCCCGACGCCATCGAGGCGGTGGCCGACATCGCGGTGTCGGTCAATTCGAGCGTCGAAAACATCGGTGCCCGGCGTCTGCAGACGGTGCTCGAAAAACTGGTCGAAGACATCTCGTTCGACGCGCCCGACAAGGGCGGCACCACGCTCACCATCGACGGCGAGCGCGTGCGCGAAACCGTGGGCAAGATGGCCGGCGATATCGATCTGAGCCGGTATATTCTCTGAGATCAAAGCAGCGCTGGGGTTTTCGGCTAGCGCTGAGCACCCCTCATCCGACCCGGCTTCGCCGGCCCACCTTCTCCCTCAAGGGGAGAAGGGAAGTATGCCGCAAATGCTTCGACAAGAGCCCCCCTCCCCCCTTGAGGGAGAGGGGCCGGGGGTGAGGGTGCGCTGAGACGGCGGCAAACGCAATGTCGGCGATTTACCGCCCCACCTACTTCCCCCGCACCGCCCTTCGCATAATCTCGTCGCGGATCGCCTTGCAGTCCTCGGGGCCGAGCCTGCCGATCTCGCGCCCCAGCACATTGGTCAGTTCCGTCGCTTCGGGCGCCATCCCTTGAGTGTCGATGGTCATCCTGGGGTCGGAAATTTCCGCCAGCCGCTGGATTTCCTCGGCCTCGTCCCAGATCACGTTGAAATAGGCGATGATGCGCTGCACCATGAACCAGGTGGGCTTGCCGCGCTTGCCGTGTTCGAGCGCCGAAAGATAGGCGCTCGAAACGTTGAGCGCCTTGGCCATGTCTTTCAGCGCAATGCCGCGCTCGGCTCGCAGTTTTCGCAATTTGGCGCCGAGGGGTGTCACATCTGCCTCTTGCGTTTCAATCGCACATAGAGCGCACCGCCCCCGCCATGGCTCTGATGGGCCGGGTCGACGCCCGCTACCAGCGGAGCGAGCTCGGAAGCGTTGAGCCAGAGCGGCACCATTTCGCGCAGGACACCCTTTTGCTCCATCTGAAGATAGCCGGTTTTCTTGATCCCCTTGCCGGTGATGACCAACAGCGTCCTGGCGCCCCGCGCCGCGCGGGAGAGGACGAACACTTCGAGCGCGGCCCGCGCCTGGTCCTGGGTCATGCCGTGGAGATCGAGCGTTCCGTCGATCGGCTCATACCCGCGCGCCAGGCGACGCTTCAAATTGGGCTCGATGGATTTTTCCGACGCGGCGATCTTTGAAGCGGCAATCACCGGACGGGCCGAGGGCAGGGGGGCACGAGCAAACCGTGGCGAATTGTCCCTGGGCTTGCCCGCTTGAGGCTCCTCGCCGGCCTTTTCAAGCGCTTCGAGCAGCGCCTTGGGGTCGGCGCTCTTGCGTTTCAAAAGCGGGTCGACCGAATGGCCGACCGCATTCCACAGATGCCAATCGCGGACCGGTCCGGTTTTTCTGGGTCCGGGCGGCTTGCGCGCCATGGCCGACAGCCTTGTCCGCTCTATTCGAGGTCGTTGGTGGCGACCAGCTTCCAGTTCGGATCGCGCGAGCGGGTGTTGCGCATGAAGGTCCATTCGTCGGCGATGGCCACGACCTGACCAGGCGTGCCTTCGACGATCTCGCCTTCCTTGTCGCGAGTGATCGACACCACTTCGGCATCGATCCGCATGGTGACGACACTATTGCGCCGGTCGAGCTCGGCCTCGATGAATTCGATGTTGGAGAGCCCCACGAAGGTGAACTCCACCTTGTGCCCAGCCGCTTCGCGCTCGACGATCGCCGCCTCGAAACTATCATAGACGTCCTTGTCGAGCAGGGATTTGAGGGTCTTGCGGTCGCCGGCGGCATAGGCCGTGACGATCATCTCATAGGCCGATTTGGCGCCCTCGATGAACTGCTTGGGCGAAAAACCCGGATCGGCCTGGGCTATGGCGCGCAGGCCATTCTCGATCTCGGGCTTGCCGGCCGAGAATTTCTCGATTTCCGCTTCGAGCTTGCGCTGGGCACGTTCGGCCTCGGCGCTGTCCTGGGGATTACGGCGCGGCATCTGGACGACGTTCTCGTCATTGTCCGGCCGGGTCCGGGAAATCGATTCGTAACGCGCCGAAGGCGGACGCTCATTGCCGGTACGGGTGCCGAGCACCGAACGCAGCCGCAAAAGTACAACGATGGCCACCACGATGACGATGAGGGTGGGAAAGTCCAAAAATTCGCCCATGAGTGAAATTCTTCGCTCCGAAATCGGGGTCGGGTCCACGGCCGGTCGCCGGGTCGCAAACTGCGCACTTGGTCCTATATATATGTAAACGTGCCCTCGCAAACCAGTTTGCGGTGGCATTATTGTGATAGCAATGCCGCACCGGCACCACAGGTTCAAGCCGAACCGTCGGTCGGAGAAAGGATCGAAAGAGCCCGTGGCCCGTTTTATCGCCCTAGCGCTGCTTGCCCTGCCGTTCATCGAGATCGCCGGCTTCATCTGGGTGGGCGGCCAGATCGGCATCCTGCCCACGCTCGCCGCCATCATCCTCACCGCAGTCGCCGGTGTGCTCATCATACGTTGGCAGGGGCTAGGCATGGTGCTCGACAGCCGCGCCATGATGGCGCGCGGCGAGGTTCCGGCCCGCCAGTTCGCCGAAATGATGATGATCGCGCTGGCCGGCCTATTGCTGGTCATTCCCGGCTTTGCCACCGATCTTATCGGCTTTGCGCTGCTCATCCCGCCGGTGCGCGGCTGGCTCTATCACCTGATGAGCCGCAACATGGTTGTTGTCAGCACCTATCGCCCCTCCCAGCCGGGGCCGGCCTACAAATCGATCGATCTCGACAGCGACGATTACCGCTAGGCCCGATCGGGATCGGGCTCCATCTCGGCAACCTTGTTCGCGCCCCGCAAAAGTGCTAGCCAAACCCACCGCTTTGGCGGCCTTGCGGGCCGCCCTGCCGAGAAACGATTATGAAGGACCGATTGGCCAATGGCTGAAGACACCCAGAACAATGGCGCACCGGCGGCCGCTGGCGAGGGCACCCCGGACGCGACGCAGGCTCCCGCTTTCGGCATCGTGGGCCAGTATGTGCGCGATTTGAGCTTTGAAAACCCCAACGCGCCCGCTTCGCTCGTTCCCGGGCAGGGCAATCCCGCCTCCAACGTCAACATCAACGTCCAGGTCAAAAAGCAGGCCGACGACGTCTACGCCGTCGAAATCGGCCTCAACGTCAAGACCGACCGCGACAGCAAGGTGCTCTATGCCGTGGAACTGGTCTATGGCGGCCTGTTCCGGACCCGCAACGTTCCGGAGAACCAGCTCGGCGCGCTGCTGATGGTGGAAGCCCCGCGGCTGATTTTCCCCTTCGCGCGCCAGGTTCTGGCCTCAACCATCCAGGCCGGCGGCTTCCCCCCGCTGCTGCTCGAGCCGGTCGATTTCCTCGCGCTCTACCGCCGCAATCTGACTGCGGCGACCGAAAAGGCCAAGCAAGAAGGCGCTCCGGCCGACACCGAAGAACCCAAGCCGACGGTCAATTAAGGGCCGATCAAATCGACACTCAGCGTTTCGGGCCTGTGCCGCTCCCGAGAGCGGAAATGACAAGCTGATTTTGCGGCGACATCATCGCCCCACCCATTCTCCTGTCACCCCGGGATTTATTCCCGGGGTCCGGTCCTAGCGCTCTTCCACCGCGATTTCCACGCTCTCATATTTGAGCCACAGCGCGCTTTCCCCCATCTGGGCAATAAAGGCGGCGTGGGTGGCTTTTTCCTCGACCGTCAGCCGCGAGGACAGGGGAACGGGCCGGGGCCGCGCCGGAGCCCTGGTGCCGGCGCCGCGCATGGCGATTTCGGTTTCGGCCGAAAGCGCCAGGGCCACCTGCCGCCCGCCGATCAATTCGAGATAGACTTCCGCCAGGATTTCGCTGTCGAGCAGCGCACCGTGCAGGGTGCGGCGGGAATTGTCGATGCCGTAATGCTTGCACAGCGCGTCGAGGCTGACGCGGGCGCCCGGATGGATCTGGCGCGCCAGCATCACCGTGTCGATCACCTCATTGGCGAGCCGAGCCAGCCCGCTCCGTTCGAGTTCGGCGTTCAAGAACCCCATATCGAAGGGGGCGTTATGGATGATGAGCGTATCCTCGCCGATAAAATCGACGAAACCCTGCGCCACCTCGGAGAATTTGGGCTTATCGCGCAAAAATTCTTCCGAAAGCCCGTGCACGCGGAACGCCTCTTCGGGCATGTCGCGTTCGGGATTGATATAGACATGGTGATGCCGGCCTGTCGGCACGTGATTGATCAGTTCCACGCAGCCGATTTCGACCAGCCTGTCGCCACCGGCTGGCGAGAGGCCGGTCGTTTCGGTATCGAGCACGATTTCGCGCAGGAGATTCATTGCACATTCTCCGCCCGCAGCGCGTCGATGACCTGGTCGGTCGCCGCAATCGTTTCCGCCATGGTTCCCGACGTATCGATCTGATGATCGGCGCGGGCGCGTTTTTCATCCTGAGCCAATTGGCGCGAGAGGATCAGATCGAGCTTTGCCTCGCTCATTTCGGGCCGCTCGAGAACGCGCCGACGCTGGATTTGCGGATCGCAATGGGTGACGATGACGCTATCGATCGAATATTGCGATCCGGATTCGTAAAAAAGCGGAATTTCGATCACCGCGATTTCGGCGTCCGCCTGTTCGGCGGCATCGAAAAAATCGACGGCCTTTTCGCGCACCAGCGGGTGGATCACTTCTTCGAGTTCTGAAATTCGGCCCGGTTCGGCCGCTATCGCCGCGCTCAGCGCCGCGCGATCCACCACCCCCTCGCTCACCGTACCGGGAAACAGCGTCTCGACCAGCGGGGCGCCCTCGCCGGCGTAAAGCTCATGGACCGCTTGGTCCGCCGAATAGACCGGAATGCCGCGTTCGGCGAATCGCGCCAATACCGTCGATTTCCCCGTGGCGATGGAGCCCGTCAACACAACGCGAAGCATGAGAAAAATGTAAGCCCCTGTTATTGGCCCGTGGTGGCCAGAATTGCCCGACGCAGCTCGGCAGTGACCGCCGGTTTTTTTCCGAACCAGGCAGTAAACCCTGGCACCGCTTGATGGAGCAGCATACCCAGCCCATCGACAGTGGCCAACCCTCTCTCCCCGGCTTGGGCAAGGAGGGGGGTGACGAGCGGGGTATAAACGATATCGGTCACCACCGCGCGGGGTGAAAGGGCGGAAAGCGCGATGCCCTCGAACGCAGTGCCGCCCATGCCGACCGAGCTGGTATTGACCACGAGCCCGGCGCTTTCGGCCCGGGCGGCGAAATCGGTGAGCGCGCCGGGATGCACCGACGCCCCGAAGTCGGCCGCCAGCGCCTCGGCGCGGGCCGATGTGCGGTTGAGAAGATCGATCCGGGCGACGCCCCTGTCGATCAATCCCGCGAGAATGGCCCGCGACGCGCCCCCGGCGCCCAAAACGATCGCGGAATCGAGCCCCCGGTCCCAGCCCGGCGCGCCCGCGTCGAGATTGGCGAGAAACCCCATGTAATCGGTGTTGCTGCCCAGGATGCGGCCGTCGCGCACCACAAGCGTATTGACCGCCCCGATCTTTGCGGCGAGCGGATCGACCTCGTCGCTGAGCGCCATCACTGCTTCCTTGTGGGGAATTGTGACGTTGCCGCCCACGAATTCGCCGTCCCGGACCCTGGCGATGAAATCGGCAAGCGCCTCGGGCGCCACTTCGATCGGCTCATAGCTCGCCTCGAGCCCATACTCGGCGATCCAGGTGCCATGGATCAGGGGGGATTTCGAATGGCCGATCGGATAGCCGATGACGAAGGCCTTTTTCATAGGCCGACCTCCAGCGTTTGCGGCGCATGGTGTTCGAGGGCGTCGAGCAGGGCCAGCAGCGGCAAACCGAGAATTGTGAAATAATCGCCGTTGATGGCGGCAAAAAGCCGGATCGAGGGGCCTTCGAGCCGATAGGCGGCGACCGAATCAAGAATGGCGTCGCCTTCGAGATCAAGGACCGTATCGAGCGTTTTCCGGGAAAACCGCTTGAAGGTCAGCGTTGCGGTTTCGACGGTGCTCCAGACGATGGCGCCCCCTTGCGCCAGCGCGACGCCGGAATGAAGCTTATGGGATCGCCCCGCCATCGCCATGAGGCGGTCGGCGGCCTCGTCGCGGTCCGCAGGCTTATGGAAGCCGCTTCCCGCGAAATCGAGCGTCTGGTCCGCGCCGATCACCAGCGCATCGGAATTTTCGGCGCTGACGGCCAGGGCCTTGGCTTCCGCCAGTCCCCGGGCGAGTGCGGCGCGATTCGGATCGAGGGTCAAGAGATGCTCTTCGATTTCACGCTCGTCGAGAGGCGCCGATGCAATCGAAAAGCGCAATCCGGCATTGTTCAGAAGCGTTCTTCGCGTTTGGCTTTTCGAGGCAAGGATCAGCATGGCCGGGGCTTTTGGGGCTCTAAGGTGGTCGTGTTTTTCACACCAGTTTCAACAGTTAAAGTCAAATCGGCCAAAAGGGGGAGGTCCCCGCGATTTATCCCCAACGTCCCCGATTGGGTTAACAGCTCCTTAACCGGGGACAGCTCGGACCCCCTGTGGACAATTGCGGGAACAAGCTTGGTCGCCCATGGTCGGCGCGCGTTAACTTTCCGTTAAGCTTTTGCACAGGCCACATATCTTAACAAAGCGTTAAGGCCCCGGCTTTCGGCTCCGGACTTTCCCAGTTTTGCGGACCAAATTTCACGCCACCCGTCCGTGCGCAACTGCCGCAAGACCATTTGCCCCCCCATGGTTGTGGGAAGCGCACAATTGGTGCAAAACACAGCCATAAAGAAAAAGAAGAGTCTTTTTAGAGTCTTATCTAGAATGAGAAGCGCGCCGCGTTGACCAATACCCAATCTCTCCCTCACGCCACCGGCAAACCCCTGCTCGACACAGCCCTGGGCATCAGGCAGCAAACCCCTCCCGTCTGGATTATGCGCCAAGCCGGGCGCTATCTCCCCGAATATCGGCAGGTTCGTGAAAAGGCCGGAGGATTTCTCGACCTTTGCTACAATCCGCCCCTGGCCAGCGAGGTCACCCTCCAACCCCTGCGGCGTTTCGATCTTGACGCGGCCATCCTTTTTTCCGACATCCTGGTCATTCCCGACGCATTGGGCCAATCGGTCCGCTTCGCGCAGGGAGAAGGACCGGTGCTCGACCCTGTCGATGCAGCCTCGATTGCAACGCTCAAGCCCGAAAAGGCTCTCGACGCTCTCGCTCCGGTGCTCGAAACCCTCGACCGGATCAAAGGCCAACTTGCTTCCAATAAGACGCTGATCGGGTTTTGCGGCGCGCCCTGGACCGTTGCGACCTATATGATCGGCGGCAAGGGCTCCCCCGACCAAGCCGCGGCCCGGCTCTTCGCCCTCACGCAACCGGAAGCCTTTTCCGCGTTGATCGACATGCTGGTCCAGGTTTCGGCCCAATATCTGATTGCCCAGTTCCGCGCCGGCGCCGATCTTGTGCAGATCTTTGAAAGCTGGGCGCTCAATCTCGACGAAACAGCGTTCCGCCAATATGTGATCGAACCCAATCGCCGGCTGGTATCGCTTGTGCGCCAGGCGATCCCCGACGCGCCGATCACCGGTTTTCCGCGTGGCGCGGCGGGAATGCTCGCTGAATATGCGCGCGAAACCGGGGTCAACGTCCTGGGGCTCGATTACGCGACCCCGCTCGCCTTCGCCTCAAGCGCCTTGCCCAAATCGCTGACGGTGCAGGGCAATCTCGATCCCCTGCGCCTCGTTGCCGGCGGCGCGCAGATGGAAACGCGGGCCCGTGAAATCATTGCGGCCTTTTCGGACCGGCCCCATATCTTCAATCTCGGCCATGGCATCGTGCCCCAAACCCCGATCGCCCATGTTTCCGATCTTTTGAAGGTCATCAAGCGATGAACTGGTATGCCATCACTCTGGCACTGCACGTCATTTCGGTCATCGCATGGATGGCCGGAATGTTCTATCTGCCCCGGCTGTTCGTCTATCACGTGGACGCCGAAAAGGGTTCGGTGCAGTCGGAAACCTTCAAGATCATGGAGCGCCGGCTTTTACGGGCCATCACCACGCCGGCGATGATCGCTACCTGGATTTTCGGACTGACGCTGGTCTTTCATTTCCGCGTCGTCGATTTTTCCCAGGGCTGGCCATGGCTCAAGGCGGTCGCCGTTTTCGTGATGTCGGGCCTGCACGGGGTTCTCGCCCGGCACCAGAAGCAGTTCGCGCGTGACGAGAACACCAGATCGGCGCGCTATTTCCGCATCCTCAACGAGGTGCCGACCGTTTTGATGATCGTTATCGTTGTCGCGGTGATCGTGCGCCCCTTCTAGCGTGCGGTTGAACGCGACAGCGGAAACGAAAACGGTTATGCTTGCAATCGAGCTGACCAATGGCTAAATAAAGCGCAACTCATGCATTCGCCGTGAGACGGGCGGCAGACGCTTCGCCCCGCTTCCCTCCCTTCCTTTTTTATCCTCATCTCTCCATCTCCCTTAAGAAGGCTGATCATGGAATTCATGAAGCTCAGGGACCTCAAGGCCAAATCTCCGGCCGAGTTGCAGTCCTTTGCCGAAGAGCTCGAAGTCGAAAACGCCAATACCCTGCGCAAGCAGGAGCTGATGTTTGCCATATTGAAGCAATTGGCGACCCGGGACGTCGATATCACCGGGGAAGGCGTCGTCGAAGTTCTTCCCGATGGCTTCGGGTTTCTGCGTTCTCCTGATGCGAACTACCTTCCGGGCCCTGACGATATCTATGTCAGCCCTTCCCAGATCCGCCGCTTTGGGCTGAGGACCGGCGACACCGTCGAAGGCCAGATCCGCTCTCCCAAGGAAGGCGAGCGCTATTTCGCGCTTTTGAAGGTCAACACCATCAATTTCGAGGATCCCGAACGGGTCCGCCACAAGATCAATTTCGATAACCTCACCCCGCTCTATCCCGACGAGCGGCTTAATATGGAGCTGGCCGATCCCACCACCAAGGATCGCTCGGCACGGGTCATCGATCTTGTCGCTCCGCTCGGCAAGGGCCAGCGCGCGTTGATCGTTGCGCCGCCGCGTACCGGTAAAACCGTATTGTTGCAAAATATTGCACAATCGATCGCGACCAATCACCCCGAATGCTATCTTATCGTTCTGCTGATCGACGAGCGGCCCGAGGAAGTCACCGACATGCAGCGTTCGGTCAAGGGCGAGGTCATCTCCTCGACCTTCGACGAGCCGGCCTCACGTCACGTGCAAGTGGCTGAAATGGTTATCGAAAAGGCCAAGCGCCTCGTCGAGCACAAGCGCGATGTGGTGATCCTTCTCGATTCGATCACCCGCCTGGGCCGCGCCTACAACACAGTGGTGCCGTCCTCAGGCAAGGTCTTGACCGGTGGTGTGGACGCCAACGCCCTGCAGCGCCCCAAGCGCTTTTTCGGCGCTGCCCGCAATATCGAGGATGGCGGCTCGCTCACCATCATCTCGACGGCGCTGATCGATACCGGATCGCGCATGGATGAAGTGATCTTCGAAGAGTTCAAGGGCACCGGCAATTCGGAAATCGTCCTCGACCGCAAGGTTTCCGACAAGCGTGTCTTCCCGGCGATCGATGTCACCAAGTCCGGCACCCGCAAGGAAGAGCTGCTGGTCGAGCCCGATATCCTGCGCAAGATGTATGTCCTGCGCCGCATCCTCAACCCGATGGGCACCGTCGATGCCATGGAATTCCTGCTCGACAAGCTGCGCCAGACCAAGACCAATGGCGAATTTTTCGAATCGATGAATACCTGATCGGCATGTCCCGCGACGGTTTGTCGTTGCGGGACATCTTCCGGACCCAGAAACGCCGTGACGCAAGCCGAGACCATTGTCGCCCTTTCCTCCGGCAGCCTTCCCTCCGGCGTCGCCGTGATCCGCCTTTCCGGCCCCGCGACCCTCACGGCGGTCCAGGCCGTCGCCGGTTCCCTGCCTCGGCCTCGCCATCTCTCGTTGCGCACCTTGCATCATCCCGATACCGGCGAAGCCCTCGATCAGGGCCTTGTCGCGATCTTTCCCGCCCCCAATTCGTTTACCGGCGAGGATTGCGCCGAACTTCAGGTTCACGGCTCCCCCGCCGGGGTGAAAGCCATTCTCGCCGCATTGACGTCGATACCCGGCATTGTCCTGGCCGGCCCGGGCGATTTTACCCGCCGGGCCTTTGAAAACGGCAAGCTCGACCTCACCGCGATCGAAGGTTTGGGCGATCTGCTGGCAGCCGAAACGGAAACCCAGCGTCGCCAGGCCCTGGCCCGCCTCGAAGGCGGTTTGAGCGAACGGATCGTCATCTGGCGCAGCCTGCTGCTCGATTCCCGCGCCGAAATCGAAGCGCGGCTCGATTTTTCTGACGAGGACGACGTTCCGTTCGAGCTTCCCGCGCACTTCACCCATGATCTTGAAACGCTCAAAGCCGCGCTGGCCGAGGCGTTGGCCGGTTATGATCGTGGCCGCATCGTCCGCGAAGGGTTTCGCGTTGTGCTGGCCGGTGCGCCTAATGTCGGAAAATCGAGCCTTTTAAATGCCTTGGCGGGGTCCGATCTGGCCATCGTGACAGCCGAGGCCGGTACAACGCGCGATACCAAGGACGTTTCGATCGATCTGGGCGGCCAGCTCGTCACGCTCACCGACACGGCGGGTCTGCGCGATACCGAGAGCCTGGCGGAGGGCGAGGGTATTCGGCGGGCCCGGCTCGCCATGGAGCGGGCCGATCTGGTCATCGTCATCACGGCTCCCGGCATCGAAACGCCCGAGATCGGCGATCTGGACGTCCCGGTTTGGACGGCGGCCAGCAAGATCGACCTTGCCGCGCCAGACTTCGCCCCCGATCTGGCGTTCTCGACGGTTACTGGGGAGGGTATATCCCTCTTGATTGCGCGGCTGGAAGGCCATATTGAGAGCCGATTGAGCGGCGTCGAGCCCAGTCTTGTGAGCCATATGCGCGACAAGACGGCCTTGAGCGCGGCGATCGAGCATATCGAATCGGCGTTGATCAGGATCGAGCAACCCGAGCTTTGCGCCGAGGATTTACGGCGTGCCGCCGATTCCCTGGCCGCTTTGATCGGGCTGATGGACAATGAAGCCGTGCTCGATCGGCTGTTTGCGGGCTTCTGCATCGGCAAGTGATTCACGTGAAACATGACCCTAAGGTTGGTGGTGTTGATTCACGTGAAACGTCGATGTTGAATTCTTGCTGGATTCACGTGAAACACCTTTGAGGATGGCATGAGCGATTTCGGTGTGATCATTGTTGGCGGCGGCCATGCCGGCGCGGAAGCGGCGGCCGCTTCGGCGCGTCTGGGCGTGCCGACGGCGCTGGTCACGCACAAGTTTGCGACCATCGGCGAGATGAGCTGCAACCCGGCGATCGGGGGACTGGGCAAGGGCCATCTGGTGCGCGAGATCGATGCTCTCGATGGCATCATGGGCCGTATCGCCGATAAGGGGGGAATCCAGTTCCGCGTCCTCAACCGACGCAAGGGGCCGGCGGTGCGTGGACCCCGGGCGCAGGAAGATCGCAAGCTTTATCGCGAGGCGATGCAGGCAGAGCTCTCCGCTACGCCCAATCTCGAAATCATCGAGGGCGAGGTCGACGATCTCATCGTTACCGATGGAGTGATCGCCGGCGTTGTGATGCTCGATGGGCGGCGGATCGGCGCCAGGGCGGTGGTGCTGACCACGGGCACGTTCCTGCGCGGGTTGATCCATCGCGGTGAGGAAACCATCCCGGCCGGACGGGCAGGGGAAAAGCCGGTGCTCGGCCTGTCCGTGCGTCTCGAAGCGCTTGGGCTGCAATTGGGACGCCTCAAGACCGGTACGCCGGCCCGACTCGACGCCACATCCATCGATTTCTCGGTGCTTGCCGAGCAGCATGGAGATACGCCGCCGGAGCCCTTTTCGGCGCTGACCGGCGAGATCACCACGCCGCAGATTTCGTGCTTTGAAACCCGCACGACCGCCGAAGCGCATCGGATCATCACCGAGAACCTTTCCCGATCGGCGATGTATTCCGGGCGCATCCAGTCGCGCGGCCCGCGCTATTGCCCCTCGATTGAGGACAAGGTGGTTCGGTTCGCCGACAAGGACAGCCATCTGGTGTTTCTCGAACCCGAGGGCCTGGATGATACGACGATCTATCCCAATGGTGTTTCGACCTCGCTGCCTGCCGATGTTCAGCTTGCTTTTCTCCAGGCGATGCCGGGACTTGAGAATGTGGTGATCAAGCGTCCCGGCTATGCCATCGAATATGATCATGTCGATCCGCGCGAACTTTCCCCTAGCCTGATGCTGCGTGCCTTGCCGGGCCTGTATCTCGCCGGGCAGATCAATGGCACCACTGGCTATGAAGAGGCGGCGGCCCAGGGCCTTCTGGCCGGGGCCAATGCGGCGCTCGCCGTCAAGGGCCGGGACCCGTTGATTCTCTCGCGTACCAATTCCTATCTCGGGGTGATGATCGACGACCTCATCTCGCGCGGCGTCACCGAGCCTTATCGCATGTTCACCTCGCGGGCAGAATTCCGCCTGCAGCTTCGCGTCGACAATGCCGATCAGCGGCTGACCCAACTCGGCATCGATATCGGGCTGGTCGGCGAAAAGCGTCGGGCCTACCACGAGCGGCGCATGTCCGCGCTCGATACAGCACGGTCCCGGCTTCAATCGCTGTCGGCGACGCCGACCGAAGCGCGCAAGGCAGGGGTCAACGTCAACGCCGACGGGGTGCGCCGCACCGCCTTCGAGCTGATGAGCTATCCAACCACCGAGCGTCAGGACATCGAAAGCGTTTGGCCCGAAATTTCGTCAATGAATTCAGCGATTTATGATCAGATCGCCATCGATGCGCAATATGCCGTCTATCTCGAACGTCAAAAGGCGGATGTGGAAGCCGTGCGACGCGACGAATCGCGGGCCATTCCCGATTGGTTCGACTACGCCCAATTGCCCGGCCTCTCCAATGAGATGAAGCAGAAACTCATTGCTGCTCAACCGCAGACCATCGCCCAGGCGCAGCGCATCGAGGGCGTGACGCCGGCGGCGTTGACGCTGATTCTCGCGGTGATCCGGCGTGGTCGGATGGAGCGCAAGGCGTCGGAGCAAACGGCGGCCGAATCGCACATTGCTGCCTATGAACGTCATTTGGGCCGGAGCGTTACGCGCATATTCGCCGATCTCAACGCCTTCATGCAACTCGTGCAGCGTTGGCAGAAGGTCCAGAATCTCGTTTCACGTGAAACACCGGGCGATCTGTGGCATCGCCATATCCTTGATTCGCTCCAGATTCTGCCGCTGATCGATGGTTCGACCGAGAATCTGAATATCGTCGATATCGGCAGCGGCGGCGGATTTCCGGCCCTTCCGCTGGCCATCGCCCTCAAGGGCAGGCCGTTTTCGATGCAGTTGATCGAATCCAACTCGCGCAAATGTGCATTTCTGCGGGCCGCGGCGCGTGAATTCGACCTGCCGATCACCGTCCATACGGCGCGAATCGAAGCTATCGATCCGCAATCCATTGGATCGGTTGATGTTTTCACCTCAAGGGCGCTGGCGCCCATGCCGCTGTTGCTGGGGTATCTGCATAGGTTCTGGCGGCCCGAGAGCCGCGCCGTACTGCATAAGGGGCGCGAATTCGGGGAAGAACTCAAATCAGCGGATTCAGATTGGCTTTACGATGTGTTAAACCATCGAAGCGTTACGGACAGGGATGGCGTGATCCTCGAGATCAGCAATCTGCGTCCGAAGCGCTAGGTCATTTCGCGCCTTGTAAGCCGCAAAAGCGGGTTTTCACTTTTGCCCAAGGCGTTCAGGTGTTTGAAACCGATATGGTTTCGGAGGTCAGATGCATCCTCGTATCCTCACACTCGCCAATCAGAAGGGCGGCGTCGGCAAGACGACGACGGCCATCAATCTTGCCACGGCCCTGGCCGCTATCGGCGAGCGGGTTCTGATCATCGACCTCGATCCGCAGGGCAATGCCTCGACCGGCCTGGGGCTGGGGCGCCAGCAGCGCGAGCGTTCGTCCTTCGATCTGCTGCTCAATGAAGCGACGGTCAAGGAAGCCGCGGTACTGACATCGGTGCCCAATGTCGCCATCGTCCCTTCGACTATGGATCTTCTCGGGGTCGAGCTGACCATCGCCGCCGAGCGCGATCGGGCGTTTCGCCTTAAATCGGCGCTGGACAATGTGGGCGAGGTGACGATCGACAACAAGCCCATCACCTATGTGCTGATCGATTGCCCGCCTTCGCTCAACCTTTTGACCATCAACGCCCTGACCGCCGCCGATGCCGTGGTCGTGCCCTTGCAGTGCGAATTCTTCGCGCTCGAGGGGCTGAGCCAATTGCTGCAGACCATCGAGCAGATTCGCTCAACGCTCAATCCGCGCCTTTCGATCCAGGGCGTGGTGATGACGATGTTCGACAAGCGCAATAACCTTTCCGAACAGGTGCTCAGCGACGTTCGCGAACATATGGGCACGCTGGTTTACGATACGGTCATCCCGCGCAACGTCCGGCTGTCCGAGGCGCCGTCCTATGGCAAGCCGGCGCTGCTTTACGATCTCAAATGCGCGGGAAGCCAAGCCTATCTTCGGTTGGCCACCGAAGTGATCAAGCGCGAGCGCCAATTGCGGGCGGCCTGATGGAGAAGACCATGAACGACAAACCCACTCGTCTCGGCCGCGGCCTTGCCGCTCTCATCGGAGACATGCAGCCCATCGATGCGCCCCGACAGGCTGAATCGAGCACCGGCACGCGCCGGCTTCCCGTCGAATTCATCATCGCCAGCCGTTCCAACCCGCGCAAGGATTTCGATCCCGAATTGCTCGAGGATCTGACCAATTCGATCCGCGAAAAGGGCGTGATGCAGCCACTTCTAGTGCGCCCGAGCGAGCAGGGCCCTGATGTCTATGAGATCATCGCCGGCGAACGCCGCTGGCGCGCGGCGCAACGGGCCGGCCTGCATGAAGTGCCGGTTATCATCCGCGAGGTCGATGACAAGGAAGCGCTGGAGCTGGCGATCATCGAGAACGTTCAGCGCGCCGATCTCAACCCGCTCGAAGAGGCGCAGGGCTATGGCCAGCTCATCGAGCAGTTCGACTATACCCAGAACGATCTGGCCCAGGTGATCGGCAAATCCCGCTCCCATGTTGCCAACACCCTGCGCCTGTTGCGATTGCCGAGCGAAGTGCAGGACATGCTGGGTCGCGGGGAATTGACCGCCGGCCACGCGCGGACGCTGATCACGTCGGATGATCCGCTGGGGTTGGCGCGCCGCATCGTCGATGCGGGGCTTTCGGTGCGCGAGGCGGAAGCATTGCACCAAAAGGATAGCGAAGTGCGCCGGGCCCCGGCCGGGACGGGCGAAAAGCGTCCTTCGTCAAAGGATGCCGATACGCTGGCTCTGGAAAAGCAGCTTTCCGATGCGCTGGGATTGTCGGTGACGCTGGAACATCGCGATCGCGGCGGTAAGTTGGAAATCCGCTACAAGACGCTGGAACAGCTCGACGGGGTTTGTACGCGGTTGTTGACGTATTGAGTCAAGCCTGGGCTGGATCGACATTCAGGTGGCCTTGGCTCGTGCTGCTCTGGATTCCGGGAATAAATCCCGGAATGACAATCTGAGTTTTAGGCAACACCCTGCCCACACCCAAGCCCCGTCACCCTAGGATTTATTGCTGGAAGCGCTCTCGCGTTGCACGTGAAACATCGTGCCAAGCTTTTGAATTCATTAGCGTCTTGCTGCAGCCATGCACACGGCGAGCATTGCCTGGCGGCCGATCGAAACGGCGAGCGGGCCGTTTTTGCGGCTATCGGCGATTGCCGTCGCGAGACGGTTGCAGGCCGAACCGAGGGCATCGTCGGACCAGAGGCGCAATTGCTGTTCGACGCTTGACCTTCGCGTAAAGTGGATGCGCGGAACTGCCCGGCTGACGACCTGATCGAGATTGGTGCCGGCGTCCATTTCGGCGCGCATGGCCCGCAGACGTGAGAAATGCTGCATGGAAACGATCAGCAGGCGCTGGGCGTCGGTGCCGGCGCTGGTGGCGCGTGTCATGGCTTCATCGAAGCGCCGGGCGTGGCCTGTGGCGATGGCATCGACGACGGCATCGATGGCCAATGCGGCGTTGTCGCCGCACAGGCGATTGACGTCGTCGCGGGTGAGCTTGCCGTCTTCGCCGGCGAAAAGAACCAGTTTTTCCAGTTCGCGGCGAGTGATCTGGCGGTCATTGCCGAGCATTTCGCGCAACATGGGCACCAGATCGGCTTCGAGCGAAATATTTGCCGTCGCGAAGGTTTCACGGATCAGTGCGTCGATGGTCTGCCCGGAATCGGCGTAGCAGGGCAGGGCGCGGGCGTCCTTGCGGCTCTCGGCCAGTTTGCGCAGGCCGTCGGAGGGCTTGAGATCGCCGCCTTCGACGATGAACACGGCCTGGGCGCCTTCATCGAGCAGTTCGGTCAAGGTGGGGCCGAGCTTGTTGGCCGCGCCGCGGATGCGGATCGTCGTTCCGCCGCCGAACAGCGAAGGGCTGCGTGCCAGGATGCCGAGCCGCTGGGGATCGGCGTCGATCTCGCTCATATGGAGCTGGGAAAGGCTTTCCGGATCGGGCGGATCGCCGGCAAATTTTCGCACCAGGCGGCCGGCATTTTCGCTCACCAGCCCCATGTCGGGGCCGTAAACGAGCACCAGGCCGGAGGCAAGATCGGGCTGGGCCAGGAATTTATCGATATCGCGGCCCTTGAGCGCCGTCATTGGGAGGCGAGGGCCGCGATCAGCGCCAGCCGGACGTTTTCGGCGGCGGCGCGGGCCGCCTGTTCCTGGGCGCCGGCACGCGCGGAATCGTCGGCAAGGTACTGGCCGCTGGTCTGGTAGCCGACGCTGGCGTCGCGGCGGCCGCTGGTGACCACCGTTCCGTTCCGGGTGACGCTATAGTTGATGGTGACGGTCATCTGGCGATCGGTCATCGGGCTTGCCACATCGGAAAGCCCGGCGTTGCTTGAACGCGAGGAGACCGTGGCCGAAAGCGTCGGGGCGTCTGTGTCGCCGGGCCGCAGCCGGGCCGCGAGCGTCTGATAGACGATCTGCTCGAGCCGGCTGGAGGGCTCGGCATAGTTGAGCGCCAGTTCGGATCGTGCCGCTGCCGCATCGCCATAAACCGGGGTCAGCGTGCACCCGGCCAGAACGAGAGGGGCCGAGACGGCCAGGGCAAAGGCGGCGGCGCGGAGAATGCTGGAGTGGTTGCGCTTTTTCTCGACTCGCTGCATTTGCTCGAAATCCTCGTTCTCTGGCGGTTTTCCTGCTGTATTAGCAAACGATGTTGACGATTCTGTTGGGCACGACGATGACTTTCCTTGGAGGATTGCCATCGAGGATGCGCGCAACCGCCTCCAGAGACAAGGCCGCTGCCTCGACCTGGGCGTTGGGGGCATCCTTGGGCATTTCGATTTCGCCGCGCCGCTTGCCGTTGACCTGCACGGCGATGACCACGGTATCGTCGACGAGATAGGCCGGATCGGCCTCAGGCCAGGGCGTGTCGCAGACCATCGTCTCATGGCCCAAGGTCTGCCAGCAGCTTTCGGCAAGATGGGGCATCATGGGGGCGGTGAACTGGATCAGGCGCTCGATCGCCACGCGCAGGGCCGCAAGGCTCGGGAGCGAGGGAGATTGGCTCGTCTGGGCCATGAAGCGCTGGATGGCGTTGGCCAATTCGTAGATCTGGGCCACGGCGCGGTTGAAGCGCAGGCCGGCGAGATCGGCTTCGATCTGGGCGGTCGCCTTGTGGGCGGCTTTGAGGATGTCGAGGACGCGCGGGTCCTCGCTGTCCATGGTTACAGGCTCGCTTGCGAGCACTTCGCCCGCTTCGCCGACCAGCTTATGGATGCGCTGGACGAAGCGCCAGGCGCCCTCGATGCCAGCCTCGGTCCACTGGACGTCGCGCTCGGGAGGGGAATCGGAGAGCACGAACCAGCGCGCGGTGTCAGCGCCATAGGTGGCGATCATGTCGTCGGGGTCGACGACGTTGCGCTTGGATTTGCTCATCTTTTCGACCGAGCCGATGGTGATTTTGGCGCCATCGGCGGTCGAGCGAGCGACGCGCTCGCCGTCATGGGTCTCGATCGCGACATCGGACGGGGGCACCCACTGGCCGGCGGCGTCCTTATAGGTCTCGTGGGTGACCATGCCCTGGGTGAAGAGGCCCTTGAAGGGCTCGGTGACGTCCATATGACCGGTCTTGCTCATGGCGCGGGTGAAGAACCGCGAATAGAGCAGGTGCAGGATGGCGTGCTCGATGCCGCCGATATACTGGTCGACGGGCAGCCATTTGTCGGCCATTTCGGGGATGGTCGGCGTTTCGGCGCGGGGGGCGGTGAAGCGGGCGTAATACCAGGAGGAATCGACGAAGGTATCCATGGTATCGGTTTCACGCCGGCCCTTGGCGCCGCAATTGGGGCAATCGACGTGCTTGAAGGTTGGGTGCCGGTCGAGCGGGTTGCCGGGGGTGTCGAACTCGACGTCCTCGGGCAGGCGGACGGGCAGCTGGTCCCTGGGCACGGCCACGATGCCGCAATTGTCGCAATGGATCACCGGGATGGGGCAGCCCCAATAGCGCTGGCGGGAAATGCCCCAGTCGCGCAGGCGGTAATTGACCTGGCGCACGCCCTGGGGCTTACCGTCGATCTTGATTTTTTCCAGGTGCTCGGCGATGGCCGCCTTGGCGGCGTCGATATCGAGGCCGTCGAGAAAGTCCGAATTGAACGCAACGCCCGGGCCGGTATAGGCCTCGGTGCCGATGGCAAAGCCTGCGGCCTCGGTCTGGGGCGGCAGGACGACGGGGATCACGGGCAGATCGTATTTGCGGGCGAAATCGAGGTCGCGCTGGTCGTGGGCGGGGCAGCCGAAGATAGCGCCGGTGCCGTAATCCATCAAAACGAAATTTGCGACGTAGACGGGCAGCGTCGCTCCTTCGATCACCGGGTGTTTCACGGTGAGCGGGGTGCAGTAGCCCTTCTTTTCGGCGGTTTCGATCGCTTCGACCGAGGTGCCCATGCGGCGGCATTCGGCGACGAACTCGGCCAGCGCCGGGTCGGATTTGGCCAGATGGGCGGTCAGCGGGTGGTCGGGCGAGAGAGCGACGAAGGAGGCGCCGAACAGGGTGTCGGGGCGGGTGGTGAAGATCTCGACGGTCTTGTGGTCCTCATCGGCACCATTGATCTCGAAGAGCACGCGCAGGCCTTCGGAGCGCCCGATCCAGTTGCGCTGCATGGTGCGCACCTTGTCGGGCCAGTCGTCCAGCGTATCGATGGCTTCGAGCAGTTCCTCGGCGAAATCGGAAATCTTGAAGAACCACTGGGTCAGCTCGCGCTGTTCGACCAGCGCACCGGAACGCCAGCCGCGCCCGTCGATCACCTGTTCGTTGGCAAGGACGGTCTGGTCGACGGGGTCCCAATTGACCTTGGAGGTCTTGCGCGTAACGAGCCCGGCGTCGAGCATGTCGATGAACAGCATCTGCTGGCGGTGGTAATATTCTTCGTCGCAGGTTGCGAACTCGCGGCTCCAGTCGAGCGAAAAGCCCATGGATTGCAATTGCTTGCGCATGGACGCGATGTTGTCATAGGTCCAGTCGCGCGGATGGACCTTGTTGGCCATCGCCGCGTTTTCGGCGGGCATGCCGAAGGCGTCCCAGCCCATGGGATGGAGCACGTTCCTGCCCTTGGCGCGCTGGAAACGGGCGACGACGTCGCCCATCGTGTAGTTGCGCACGTGGCCCATGTGGATGCGGCCCGAGGGATATGGGAACATCTCAAGAACATAATAGGGAGGACGCGGATCGTCATTGTCGGTGACGAAGGTGTTCTTGTCGGCCCAGACTTTTTGCCAGAATGGTTCTTGTTCGCGCGGATTGTAGCGCTCGGAAGCGTTTGCCATAGAAAGTACCGGTCGGGGCCCTAGACTTGAGAAGAGACGAGAAATTGGGTAGGCGACCATCACCAGAAAAGCGCCGGAAGGTCAACCATTTGCCATGAGCCAGAACGTCCCGGAAACCGCCATTTCGAGGCTTGCCGAGATCAGGAAGCGGATCGACCGCGCCGCAGCGCGCATTGCCGGGTCGGGGCCGGTCGAGCTGGTCGCCGTGTCCAAGACGTTTTCCGCAGACGATGTCGTGCCGCTGATTGGTGCGGGCCAGCGCCACTTCGGGGAGAACCGGGTGCAGGAGGCGCAGGGCAAATGGCCGGCGCTCAAGGCGGCCCAGCCCGACCTGGTGCTGCACCTGATCGGCCCGCTCCAGACCAACAAGGCGGCCGATGCGGTGGCGCTTTTCGACGTCATCGAAAGCGTCGACCGCGACAAACTGGCCAAGATCCTTGCCGCCGAGATGGAAAAGCAGGGCCGCCGCCTGCCGTGCTTCGTGCAGGTCAATATCGGGGGCGAAGCCCAGAAGGCTGGTGTCGAGATTGGAGAAACCGTCCAATTCGTCGCCCGCTGCAAGGATCAATATGGGCTCGATATCGTTGGATTGATGTGCATCCCGCCTCTCGATGCGCCGCCGGGCCCCTATTTCGCGCAACTGGCCAATCTTGCCAGCCAGGCCGGGCTCGATCAGCTCTCCATGGGCATGAGCGCGGATTTCGAGACGGCGATCGTCATGGGTGCCACCCAGGTTCGGGTCGGCTCGGCGCTGTTCGGTGCGCGATAACGCGCATGTGATTGGCGCCGCCAAGGTCCAAACCTAGATTGGAACGTGAGAATTTTAAAGTGTCGGGGCATATAGGCCACCGGCCGAGAGGAATCGGAGATTTGCCATGATCAAGCGCCGTTTGCTGGTTGTCGATGACGATGCCGATTTGAGGGCCGCGCTGATCGGGCAGCTCGAGAGCTATGATGAATTCGAAATCACCGAGGCCGATACGGTGGCCGCGGCGCGGCAGAAAACCAAATCGGGCAATTTCGATCTCATGCTGCTCGATGTGGGGCTTCCGGACATGGATGGGCGCGAGGCGCTCAAGATCATGCGCAATGAGGGGTTCCGCGCCCCGGTGATCATGCTGACCGGGCAGGACAGCGAGGCCGACGAGGTGCTGGGGCTCGAAAGCGGGGCCAATGACTATGTCACCAAGCCCTTCCGCTTTTCGGTGCTGCTGGCCCGCATGCGCGCCGCCCTGCGCCAGCACGACCAGAGCGAGGACGTTGTGTTTTCCATCGGGCCCTACAGCTTCCAGCCGGCGGCGAGGCTGCTCGAAAACGGGGACGGCAACAAGATCCGGCTGACCGACAAGGAAACATCGATCCTCAAATTCCTCTACCGCCAGGGGTCGAAAACCATTTCACGCGACGTTCTGCTGGCCGAGGTCTGGGGGTACAACAACCGGGTGACCACCCATACGCTGGAAACCCATATCTACAGGCTGCGCCAGAAGATCGAGCGCGATCCGTCCAATGCGCGGCTGCTAGTCACCGAGGAAGGGGGCTATCGCCTCGTGCCGTGAGGAAACCCGATAATTTTGTGTTTCTTGCCGGTGCTGTGCTGGATTCCGGGAATAAAGGACAGGGTGGGGCTTGGGATGACGCCATTGCCACAAAGGCGGGCGGGTTTTTTACGCCAAATGGCCTAAGCCTTTGCGTGGGCGGCAATATATGGCAATCATAGGGCCTCGGTTCAGTTGGGTTGCGTGTCCGGACACGCTCGAAGCTTGGCTTGGGGGCAGGTATGGACGAAGCGGCGGCGGTGTCCGCGTTCGGTGAACTCGACATCTTTGCGGCCTTTTCGGACGATCAGCTTCGCCTTCTGGCCTTCGTTGCCGAAGAGGTGGCGCTGCGGCCGGGGGATACGCTCTATTCGGCGGGAGACGCCGCCGACGGGGCCTATGTTCTGACGTCGGGCGCGCTCGAAGCCAGCGATCCCGAGGCTCAGGGCGGCGGAAGGTTCCGCGTCGAGCCGGTGGCGCTGGTGGGTGAATTGGGGCTGATGCTCACCCGGCCGCGCGCCTCGACCATCAAGGCGACGCGCTCGAGCGTCGCGCTGTTCGTCCCCCGCGAGCCGTTCCTCAAGCTTTTGCGCAATCATCCCGAGCTTGCCGAGGACGTGGCCCAGACGCTGCGGGCCGAGCTTGTGCGCTATCTCGATTCCATCGCCCAGCTCGGCGGCCGATTTACCGGCTGAGCTAGAGCCTGATCCAGCCCGATTGAATCGGCCTGGGGCTCTAAGTATTTGTTTGGTCGTGCGATCGAACCGGAAAAGTCTGCAACTTTTCCTGATCGCACTCTAGAGCGCTTCGAATTCGACAAGAACCGGCACGTGATCGGAGGGCTTGTCCGACCACCCGCGGGCCGGGCGCAGGATATGGGCGGCGCGGGTGCGTTCCGCGATGTCGTGCGTGGCCCAGATGTGATCGAGGCGCCGACCCCGGTCGGAAATCTCCCAATCGCGGGCGCGGTAGCTCCACCAGGAATAGATCTTTTCCTCGATGGGGATGTGCTGGCGCACCAGATCGACCCAATTGCGGCGCGAGAGCAGGCGGTTGAGCGCTTCGGTTTCGACCGGGGTGTGGGAAACCACCTTCAAAAGCTGCTTGTGGTTCCAGACGTCGTTTTCATGCGGGGCGACGTTGAAATCGCCGCAGATCAGCTGGCGTTCGTCGAACACCAGATCGTCGAACCAATCCTGCATTTCAGCCAGGAAATCGAGCTTGTGGCGGAATTTGGGGTTGATGTCGGGGTCCGGCTCGTCGCCGCCGGCGGGCACATAGAAATTGTGCACGGTGAGGGGACCGTGGCCCATATCGACGCGGGCCGAGACGTGCCGGCTGTCGGGAATGTCGCAAAAGCCGCGCGTTGTGATCTCGTCGAGCGGGTGTTTGGAGACGATGGCGACCCCGTGATAGCCCTTTTGGCCGTGAACGGCCTGATGGGCGTAACCGGCCTCGGCCAGCGCGTTGGCCGGAAACTGGTCGTTGGTGCATTTGATCTCCTGCAGGCACAGGACATCGGGGGCGTATTGGGACAGGAAATCGAGGACGATGGGCAGCCGCAACCGCACCGAATTGATGTTCCAGGTGGCAAGCGAAGGCATGGGCGACTCGGGAGCTGGAAAGGGTCGCCGCCTTTATGGCCATCCGGGCCGGTGCGGTAAAGCCCCGGCCCGGTGACGATCAGTTGGGGGCCGAGACCGACCGGTAGGTCGGATCGATCGTGAAATAATTGTTGGGAATGTCCATGCCCTGCTGGGTCTCGGTGATCGAGAAGGTGGTTTCGACCCCGGAGGGTTCGATCAGGCTCCACTGCACAAGATCATTTGTCGCCCGGTCGAAGATCAGGGAAACCTGCACCGTGCCGATGGGGCTGTCATCGGTGATCATCACCGAAACATGGGTTTCCGATAAGATGACGTCGGAGAGATTGGAATTGATGAGGCTCACCTGGTCGCCGAGGAACTGGCGCAGCGGCACGTGTTCCTGGGCATAGGCGTATTGGGTGCGGTCCTGGCGGTTGATGACGTAAAAGCCCGAACCCTGGGAGATGATTTCCTCGCGGCTGGGCGGGGCGTAGCGGAAGCGCACCATATTGGGGCGCTTGAGCCAGAACGTGCCCTCGATGCGGCCGCCCTGGCTGTCGATCTGGACGAACCGGCCAGCCATGGTGCGGACGGCGCTGTTGTGCTGGGAAATCTCCTGGAGCGCGAATTCCTCGTCCGGCGTCAGGGTGCGGGTCTGGGCCGAAGCCGGCACGGAAAGCATCAGGACGGCGAGGACGGTGGTAAGCATTGCGGCGGCTAGGCGAAGCATCGCGGAAACTCCGATCGATATTTAAGGCTGTCTGCCCCTTGTTTTGTCACGCTTCCGAACCGCAAAAGTGGATTCCACTTTTGCTGGAAGCGCTCAAAGCGCCGGGGTAAGACCCAATTGCGGCAAGAGCGGGAACCGGGGAGGGGTTCGGCGATAAACTCCCCGTGTGTCCTTGTGGTTCCGCACCGGAGCGTTTTCGTTTTCTTCGAGTTCTAGTCTTTTGTCATCGCGCTTCCGAACCGCAAAAGTGGTGCCCACTTTTGCTGGAAGCGCTCAATATCCGTCCGCGTTGTCGCCGACCAGGACCTCGCGCTTGCCGGCGTGGTTGGCGGGGGAGATGATGCCCTCCTGCTCCATGCGCTCGATCAGCGTCGCGGCCTTGTTGTAGCCGACCGAAAGACGGCGCTGGATGTAGGAGGTCGAGGCCTTCTTGTCGGAGAGCACGATGTTGACGGCCTTGTCGTAGAGCTCGTCGCCCGAGCCGCCGAAGCCGCCATCGTCGTCAAAGCCCCCCATCTGGCCGTCTTCGTCCTCGGCGGTGATCGATTCGAGGTATTCGGGCGTGCCCTGGCTCTTGAGGTGACTGACGATATCCTCGACCTCGCCATCGGCCACGAACGCGCCGTGCAGGCGCTTTATGCGCCCGCCGCCGGCCATGTAGAGCATGTCGCCATTGCCCAGGAGCTGTTCGGCGCCCTGTTCGCCCAGGATGGTGCGGCTGTCGATCTTAGAGGTCACCTGGAAGGAGACGCGGGTGGGGAAGTTGGCCTTGATGGTGCCGGTGATGACGTCGACCGAGGGGCGCTGGGTGGCCATGATGATGTGAATGCCGGCGGCACGGGCCATCTGGGCGAGGCGCTGGATGGTGCCTTCGATGTCCTTGCCGGCCACCATCATCAGATCGGCCATCTCGTCGACGATGACGACGATGAAGGGGAGCGGTTCGAGATCGAATTCCTCGGATTCGAAGATCGCCTCGCCGGTTTCCCGGTCGAAACCGGTCTGCACGGTGCGGGTGATCACCTCGCCCTTGCCGGCGGCCTCGGCGACGCGGGCGTTGAAGCCGTCGATATTGCGCACGCCGATCTTGCTCATCTTCTTGTAGCGGTCCTCCATCTCGCGCACCGCCCATTTGAGCGCCACGACCGCCTTGGCGGGGTCGGTGACAACGGGCGTCAGCAAATGGGGGATGCCGTCATAGACCGAGAGTTCGAGCATCTTGGGATCGATCATGATCAGGCGGCACTGCTCGGGCGTCATTTTGTAGAGCAGCGAAAGGATCATGGTGTTGATGCCCACCGACTTGCCCGAACCGGTGGTGCCGGCGATCAAGAGGTGGGGCATGCGGGCCAGATCGACGATGATGGGCTCGCCGCCGATGGTTTTGCCCAGGCAAATGGGGAGCTTTGACTTGGATTTGTCGAAATCGTTCGAGGCCAGTAGCTCGCGCAGGAACACGGTTTCGCGCGTCTTGTTGGGCAATTCGATGCCGATGGCGTTGCGGCCGGGGACCACGGCGACGCGGGCGGAAATGGCGCTCATCGAGCGGGCGATGTCATCGGCCAGCGAGATGACGCGGCTCGATTTGATGCCGGGGGCCGGTTCGAGTTCGTAGAGGGTGACGACCGGGCCGGGGCGGACGTTGATGATGTCGCCCTTGACGCCGAAATCCTCGAGCACGCCTTCGAGGCGCTTGGCGTTGTCTTCGAGCGCTTCGGGGTGGTGTTCGGGCAGGAGCTGGTTGCCGCTGGGGGCGGCCAGGAGCTCGAGCGGGGGCAGTTCGAACCCGTCGGTGGGCAGGAACGAAGTCTGGGCCTCGCGCACCTGGCGGGCCGAAGGAGCAGGACGCGGGGCGGGGGCCGCGACGCGGGCACGGCCGGCGGGGCCGTCCTCGACGATCAGGCGGGCGATATCGTCGGCCGAGGCGCGCCGGTCGGGCGCCGGGGCATAATCGTCGTCGTAATCGTCATTGGCCGGTTCGTCGTCCCAGTCGCGCTCCAATTGCGGTTCGCTGCGTCCGGGGCTGCGGGCCAGCGGAATGGCGCGGTCGAGCTGGGGCTCGAAATCGGTGCCCTGCCAGGTCCGGACGGGGAGGGGCTGCTCCTTGGCACCGCGGCGGAAGACGCGCTTGAGCGCGGCGCGGGTGCCGTAGAAGGAATGGGCGGCAAAACCGATCGCCACGTCGAAAAAGCCGGCCGAATCGGTGTCCTCGGGTTCGGGTTCCGGCTCGGGCGTTTTGGCGCGGCGGCGGGTGGATTTGGCGGGCACCGAGGGCTCCTCCTCGAAGACCGCGCGCGAGCGGGAGGCGAGCCAGATGAGGCCGAGCGCAGGGGCAGCCAGCAGGACGCCGTAGAGGATCGCGCCCCAACCCTCGGGAGCTTCTCCCGAGATGGTGGCAAAAAGCGACGTAAAGCCGGTGCCCACAAAGCCGCCCAGCCCCAGCGGCAGGGGCCAGCTTTCGGGGGTGGGGATGCAGGCGAACATGCCGGTGGCCAGGATCGTTCCCAGCAGCCAGCCGGTGAGGCGCAGTCCGAGATAGGAGGGCACGATCCGGCGAATCATCGACCACGACCAGACCAGCGGGGGCAGGAGCAGCAGCGGGGCGCCCAGCCCCAGGATCTGGAAGCCGATATCGGCGAGCGCCGCGCCGGGAAAGCCCAGCCAGTTTTCGACCGGCTTGTCGGTGGCATAGGAAAAGGAGGGGTCGTCGACCTTCCAGGATGCCATGGCCACAAGGCTCAGCACGCAGAGAGCGGCGACGATCAAGCCCACGAAACGCACGGGGATCGTGATCGAGAGCACCGGAGTGGAGCGGTGGCTGTCGTCCATATGCGACGAAGGATGCAGGGTCATCGGAACTGCCGGCAGGTTTACGCAATACTTTTCGACCCAACCCTAGCCGCGCATGGTTAACCTCTCATTAGCGGGGCGATGCATTTTTTCGTCGCCGGTGAGAGGGGCCGGAAAAGGGATGCAGTCCACGCGGTTTGCGAGTGGGAAGGCCTCCCGGATGTGGGTCAGGAGGTGCATGGACTGCATGCCGTCTCCGGCGGGGAGAACCCGGGCGCGTGCGCCCGGGTTGCCGAGTCCGGTTAGAGTATTTTCGCTTTTCTTCGAATCGCTCAACTGCTCTAAGTCTTTGTTTTTTCGCGCTTCCGAACCGCAAAAGCGGTGTCCACTTTTGCTGGAAGCGCTCTAGCGGAACTCGGGATAGGCTTCGACGCCGACTTCGACCTTGTCGAGACCGAGCGCTTCGTCATCGGCGCTGGGGCGCAGGCCCATTGTGGTCTTGAGGATGAGCCAGGCAACAAAGCTCACCGCAAAGACGAAGATGCCCACGACGACGATCGAGAGGAGCTGAACGCCCAGATTGGCGTCGCCATTGGAAAACACCACGGCGATCGTGCCCCAGATGCCGGCGAAAAGGTGAACCGGGATCGCGCCGACGACGTCGTCGATCCGGAGCCTGTCGAGCAGCGGAACGGCAAAGACCACGATGATGCCGCCCACGGCGCCGATGAGCGAGGCCGTGCCCAGGCCCGGTGTCAGCGGTTCGGCGGTGATCGAAACCAGACCGGCCAAGGCGCCGTTGAGAACGAAGGTCAGATCGACTTTCTTGTAGATGATGGCGGTGAGGACGAGCGCGGCGACGGCACCCCCGGCCGCGCCGGCATTGGTGTTGGCCATGATGCGGCCGACATCGGCGATGTCGCCCACAGTGCCCATGGCAAGCTGGGAAGCGCCGTTAAAGCCGAACCAGCCCATCCAGAGGATGAAGGTGCCCAGCGTGGCCAGCGGCATGGACGAGCCGGGCATGGCGTTGACGGTGCCGTCCGGGTTGTACTTGCCGGCGCGCGCGCCCAAGAGAATGGCGCCGGCCAGGGCTGCCCAGCCGCCGACCGAGTGAACGACAGTCGAGCCGGCAAAATCGAGAAAGCCCATGGCGTCGAGGAAACCGCCGCCCCACTTCCAGGACGCCTGGATGGGGTAGATCAGCGCGGTCAGCACGACCGTGAAGACCAGGAACGGCGCGACCTTGATGCGCTCGGCCAGCGTGCCCGAAACGATGGATGCGGCGGTGGCGCAGAACATCACCTGGAAGAAGAAATCCGAGCTGGTCGCGGCGTAGGAGAAATCGTCGGCAGTGTCGGCGGTGACGCCCACGGCTTCGAGAATGCCGATGCCGAAGGCGCCCAGATAGCCGCCGGTCTCATCGGAACCGATGGTCCAGTTGCCGAGCGGGTACATAAGATTGTAGCCGATCAGATAGTAGAAAATCGCGGCGATCGAAAACAGCGCGATATTTTTCAAAAGCTGCATCGAAACGTTCTTGGTGCGCACCAGGCCCGCTTCGAGCATGGCAAAGCCGGCGGCCATCCACATGACGAGGACGCCGCCGAAAAGCATCAGAAACGAATTGAGGATGAAAACGGTATCGGCCGAAACGCCTTCCGAAAGGGTTGCTGCGGCCTCCTCGACCGGAGCGTCCTGCCCCAGGGCGGGCAGGGCGATGAGCAGGGATGCTATCGCCGCCATGCCCAGCAATTTATTTGTCTTGGGATTCATGATTGTTCTTCTCCTTTTGGACGCCAAACCGTCAGAGGGCTTCGGTGCCGGTTTCGCCCGTGCGGATGCGGATGGCCTGTTCGAGATCGAGAATGAAAATCTTGCCGTCGCCGATGCGGCCCGTCTGGGCGGAATCCTTGATGGCGCTGGCCACGGCATCGACCTGGGCGGCGTCCACGGCGATTTCGACCTTGAGCTTGGGCAGGAAGTGAACGGCGTATTCGGTGCCGCGATAGATCTCGGAGTGCCCCTTTTGACGTCCGTATCCCTTGACCTCGGTGACGGTCATGCCGTGCACGTCGAGTGAGTTGAGCGCCTGCCGGACCTCCTCGAGCCGCGACGGCTTTATGATGGCGATTACCAGTTTCATGGGTGCTCCCTTTCCGATTGCGCACATGACACGGGACAAACGGACTCAAAAGCCGTGCCAAAAACCGATTTTTTGGATTAAGCTTTTGGGAAACATCGATAATTTTCTAAAGGGAACTAACGGACGCAATCCTGCCACATTCGGCAATGCATAAAATATGAGCATAAAATTGTGAGGCGGGATTTTGATGCCTAATTTACAGGCATCGCGCTCTCGAGCGTCGATGCGGCATCGGTCCCCTTGCCTTGGGGGCGGCAGGGGGCGCATGGTGGCACCATTCGGAAAGGACGGAATGAACATGGCGGATCGCGCGCAAACACAGGCATTGGACGTTCTGGTGGTTGGGGGCGGCCCGGTCGGGCTCTCGCTCGCCATCGCGATGACGCGTTTCGTCCCCGGTATCCGCCTGGGCCTTCTCGACAGACGCCGATTGTCGGTGCCCCAGGATATGCGCGCCTCGGCCATCGCCACCGGAGTGCGGCAGATGTTCGAGGCCATCGGCGTCTGGCCGGGCATGGCCGATGCCGCCAACCCGATCGCCGAAATGAAGATCACCGATTCGGGCGCGGGCGATCTGGCGCGTCCGGTGTTTCTCGATTTCGCCGACGGCGCCGCGCCCGGCGAACCGTTCGCCCATATGGTGCCCAACAGGGCGAGCGCGCCGGCCCTGCTCGCGGCGGTCGGAAGTTCGATCGAAGTGCTCGAACCCGGCGCCGTCGCCGGTCTGACGGTCGGGCCGGCCCTGGCCGAAGTGAGTCTGGAGGATGGACGCAAACTCAAGGCCACCCTGGTCATCGCCGCCGATGGGGGGCGTTCGACATTGCGCGGATTGGCCGGCATCAAGGCATTTTCCCATGATTATCGCCAGGCGGGGCTGGTGACGACCATCGGCCACTCCGAGCCCCATCATGACGTCGCCTATGAGCATTTCCTCCCCGCCGGGCCCTTCGCGTCGCTACCGCTCAAGGGCGACCAGTCGTCGCTCGTCTGGGCCGAGACGCCCGATATGGCGCAGGCCCTTCTGGCCATGACACCGGGCGACCTCGCCCTGCGGATCGAGGCGGCGATGGGATCGGTGTTGGGACGGGTCGAGATCGCCGAAAAGGTTCAGAGCTTTCCGCTCAGCCTGGTTCTGGCGCATCGGTTCGCCGCGCCGCGCGTGGCGCTGGTGGGCGATGCCGCCCATGTCATCCACCCCCTTGCCGGCCAGGGGCTCAATCTGGGGCTGCGGGACGTGGCGGTGCTGGTCGAGGTGCTTGTCGATGCCATCAGGCTGGGCGAGGATTTCGGCCGTCTGGACGTTCTTGAGCGCTACGAGCGCCGGCGGCGCGGCGACACCGCGACCATGGCGCTGGCGACCGACGGGCTCAATCGGTTGTTTTCCAACGATATCGCGCCCATGCGGGCGCTGCGCGATCTGGGGCTTTCCCTTGTCGACCGGGTCGAACCGCTCAAGGGGGCGTTCATGGCCCAGGCGGCGGGGACGTCCGGAGCGAAGCTGCTCAAGGGGTTGGCGCCTTAGGCTGAACCGGCTTTCGGCTAATGGTCAGGGCTGGAGAGAGTCCGCTGCTGGACCCCGGCAATAAATCCCAGGGTGACAGGGGAGTGTGGGCAGGGTGTTGCCTGAAGCGCAGACGGTCATTCCGGGATTTATTCCCGGAAATCCACTGCCGCAGGCCAAGGCGTCCGAGTACCGACCCCGCGTTAATCGGCCGGGCGGTTGCGCAAGGCCTCGACTTCGGATTCGTCGATGCGGCGGGCGGCGTCGACCACCAGAAGCGGCACGCCCTTGCGGATGGGGAAGGCGTAGCGGGCGACGATCGAGATCAATTCGGTTCCGTCATTGGCCAGCGTCAGGCGCGTCTTGGTGATGGGGCAGACCAGCATTTCGATGGTGCGCGGATCGAGCCGGTAGCGCGGATGCTCGGCTTCGCCATCGGGTTTGGCCGGGGGGGAGCTCATTGCAGCACGACGCCGGAGCGCGCCCGCGCCATCTCCATTTCGGCAAGGGCCATGAGGGTTTCGGCGCGCTCGACAAGGGTCGTCGCTTCGAGAAGCGCCTGCTTTTCGAGCGGCCCGTGGGGCCCGAGCATGGCGGCAAGGTTGATAAGCTCGCCCGTGCTCATGTCCTCGATTTCTTCCCAATCGACGTCGATCTCGGCGAATTCGGCATAGGTGCGCAGCACCGAGGTCAACCGGCCCCGATCCACAGCCTCTTCGCCGAGGTAAGGCGAAAAATCGGCGGCGAAAGCCGAAATGTCGATCCGCGCCTGACGATAGGGCGTGGCGGTTGTCAGCTCCTCGACCGGCGCGAAGCGGCAGACGCCTTCGAGGATGATGAAATAGCGATTTTCGGCCTGTTCCTCGAAATGGGTTATCCGGCCGATGCATCCGATCTTTTCGAGCGGCACCTGGCCGCGCGGCGCTTCCTCGGAGGTGTCGCGCGGCTGGATGAGCCCGATCATGCGGTTGCCGGCCAGCGCGTCGTCGACCATCGTCACGAAGCGCGGCTCGAAGACGTTGAGCGGGCGGTGGGTTCCGGGCAGCAGCAGGGCGCGACTCAAGGGAAAGAGGGCGAGCATGTCCGGCATTTCAGAAATCGAGGCCGGGCGGCGCATGGCGGCTCCTTTTTTCGGGCTCGGGTTTGGAAATCAGCGAAACAGCAGCGAGGACAGCATGCGGCGGCCCTTGAGCGTCGCGGGGTCCTTGGCGCCCCAGGCGTCGAAGAATTCGAGGAGCTTCTTTCGCGCTCCGTCCTCCTGCCACTCCCTGTCGCTTTCCATGATGGCGATCAGCATCTGCGCGGCCCCGAGCCGGTCGCCCTTGGCATTGCGGATCATGGCGAGATCGAAGCGCGCCTGATGATCGGTGGGGTTGGCCGCAATGGCCCGTTCGAGCCCGGCGGCGTCTCCCAGCTTTTCGGCTTCCTCTTCGAGCGCTATCGCCTTGGCCAGGGCCTGGGCGCCGGGATGGTTGTGATCCTCGGGCAGCATGGAGAGCGTTTCACGCGCGCCGTCGCGATCGCCGGTCTTGAGCTGGACCGTGGCGATGCCGACGATGGCGTCGATATTGTCGGGCGCGTGGCGCAGGACGGTCGCGAAAATCTGGTAGGCCCGCTCGAAATCCTCGGCTTCGAGCGCGGCCTGGGCCGCTTCCATCGCCGCGGCGATCTGGCTTTCGGCCTCCGAGGGACCGCCGACGCCGGCGCGGGCGGCCATTTCGATCAGCTTATCGGCGAAACGGGTCACTTCGCTTTCGGGTAGCGCGCCCATGAACCCATCCACCGGACGCCCCCCGACAAAGCCGAAGACCGCCGGAATCGATTGTACGCCCATCTGGCCCGCGAGGGCCTGATTCTCGTCGACATTGATCTTGACCAGACCGACCTTGCCCTTGAGCGCGGTGACGACTTTTTCGAGCGTGGGGGTCAATTGCTTGCACGGCCCGCACCAGGGCGCCCAGAAATCGACGAGGATGGGCCGGGTGAGCGACGCTTCGAGCACATCGGCCTGGAAGCCCGCCGTCGAGGAGTCGACGATCAGCGATCCGGTATCCTGTGGCTGGGAGGAATTGAGGCTTAGGTCCATGTTTTCGTGCCCTTTGCTGGGCGCGCGGTCTGGCGCGCCGGACGTTGGATCGACCCTTACACCAACCCGACCGCTCGTGCAAAAGCCCAGCGGGCGTCGCCCGGTTCGGGCGCTGGCGCCGACTTGATCGGATGAGTGAAAATATGGGTTGCAATTGTCATTTCGGTTGGGCATATAGGCGCCCATCGCGGTGCCGCCAAGAGCGCGCCGGGACTGGAGTGCGGGCGTAGCTCAGGGGTAGAGCATAACCTTGCCAAGGTTAGGGTCGTGAGTTCGAATCTCATCGCCCGCTCCAAAAATTCCAAGCCTGAGGGCTTTGGGTGCAAAGGGCCGGGAGGCCCTTTTTGCTTGTTTGGAATTCACTTCACGATTGCTTGGTTGGACCCCTGGTTCCATTTCGGTTCCATGGGGGGTTCTTTGGCTATTTCACATCCGCATTTCCGCGCTTTCCAATCCGACAGGAGTGCTGGAATCGGAAACCAAGTTACGGCGGCGCTCGGGGTGATCATGTGATGTTTAAAGGGCGGGCACATTTTGACTGCCGGGGAGGCGGGCGGGCGCTGCGGATTGGGTTTGGGAGCCTCCGTCTTTTGCGGCCTCCAAACATCCGTCTTGCCATTCTTCGTGTTTGGAAATAAGTTTGACTACCGGGCGGGAAATTCCAACGTATTGAACCGTTAGATTTTGCCGTGTGGTCGAGGTTTTGGCGAATGCACTCGGCTCCGTACAAAAACATAAGAATATTAATATTATTAATTTAAATATTGCTGTTTTGCCGCTTGGCGGCAGACTGGAAATATTATTTGGGGCATCGGGTTTCCAGGGTAATGCGGCCGAAGGGAGGCCGACATGGAATTGCTTGATCCTCTTTTTGATCCGGAGCAGTCCTACATATCGACCGGGACCCTGCCTGCCACGTCGCGGGTGGACGCGCTGGTTGCTGAGGCCCATTCCCGGTTTTCCGGCGTGGATCAGGGCGATGTTTCGGCCGTCTATCCGGCGCTGGCGCGCGTTCCCGCGCAGCTTTTTGGCATCGCGATGGTCGATACCCAGGGTCGCGTGCATAGCGCTGGCGATGCCGGGCACGAATTCACCATCATGAGCGTTTCCAAGCCGTTCGTCTTCGCACTGATATGCGAGACGATCGGGGCGACGGGCGCGCGCGAAAGGCTCGGGGTCAACGCGACCGGGCATGCCTTCAATTCCCTTGCCGGGATCGAGCGCTCGCCGAGCGGGCGCACCAACCCCATGGTCAATGCCGGCGCCATCGCCACGACGAGCCTGACGCCGGGGCGCACTTTCGAAGACAAGTGGAATTTTATCCTTGAGGGGCTGTCGCGCTTTGCGGGGCGGACGCTGGCTGTCAATGACGAAGTCTATGCTCCGCGTCGGAAACCAATTTCCGCAATCGCAGCATAGCCTGGATGCTCGAAAGCTCCGGGCGCCTCTATTGCGATCCGCTAGAGGCGGTGGACCTCTACACCAGGCAGTGTTCTCTCGATGTCAGCGCGCGCGACCTCGCCGTGATGGGGGCGACGCTTGCCGATGGTGGGTTCAACCCCGTCACCCGCGAGCAGATCGTCAGGCCCGATGTCTGTCACTATACGCTCGCCGTCATGCTCACCGCCGGGATGTACGAGACTTCGGGCGACTGGCTCTATGAGATCGGTCTGCCGGGCAAGAGCGGTATCGGCGGTGGCATCGTCACCATTTCGCCGGGCAAGGGTGGGCTGGGCACGTTTTCGCCGCCGCTCGATGCGGCGGGCAACAGCGTCAGGGGCCAGCTCGTGGCCCAGTTTCTGTCCCAGCGGCTCGGGCTCGATCTGCTGGTTTCGGCACCGGGGAACACATCGTTTTAGGGCAAGCAGGAGGGCACGATGACTGCGGCAACGACTGTCAATGGAGAAGCGGCTCAACAGCGTGAATCCTGGGTTCCGCTGATCGCGATTGCGCTGGGCCAGGCCATTATGTCCTACAATGTGGCCTCGCTGCCTGTGGCCATGTCGGGCATGGTGGAAGCGTTCGGCGCGCCACCCACGACGATTGCCACCGGTATCGTCGCCTATTCGATGATCGTGGCCGGGTTCGTCATGCTCGGCGCCAAACTGATCCAGAAGCTGGGCACGCTCAAGGTCTTCCGCGTGGCGATCGTCGTGTTCGGCTGCGCACAGGCGCTGATGACCTTCAGCCCCAACGCCACTTCGATGATCATTGCCCAGGCGCTGTGCGGCGCTGCCGCCGCGATCATCGTTCCCTCGCTGGTCGCCCTGATCGCCGAGAACTATCACGGTCAGCAACAGGCCACTGCGGTGGGTGCGCTCGGTTCGGCCCGGGCGGGGGCCGGTGTCGTGGCCTTTCTGGTCGGGGGAATCCTGGGCACCTATATCGGCTGGCGTCCGGCGTTCGGGCTGCTGATGGGGGCGTCGGCGCTCGTCTTCCTCCTCAGTTTCCGCCTCAAGCCGGACCAGGGCAGGCCCAATGTCACGATCGACGGGGTCGGCGTCATTCTGGCGGCGGGTGCGATCATTCTCATCAGCTTCGGGTTCAACAATCTCAATGGCTGGGGTTTCGGGCTTGCGGGTCCCAACGCGCCATTTTCCCTGCTCGGGCTCTCGCCGGCGCCGGTCATGATCGTTCTGGGCGTGGTGCTGGGGCAAGGGTTCTTCATGTGGAGCCGGCGGCGCGAAGAGGCCAACAAGACGCCCTTGCTGCCGCTTTCCATCCTGGCGTCCCCCACCGAACGGGCGGCGGTTTACGCCATGTTCTCGGTGGTCGCGCTCGAAGCGGCTCTCAATTTCTCGGTGCCGCTCTATATCCAGATCGTTCAGGGACGCTCCCCGCTCGCCACAGCCGTCGCCATGCTGCCGTTCAATCTCACTGTGTTTTTCGCGGCATTGGTGGTGGTGCGCTTCTACCAGAAATTCAGCCCGAGGCAGATCGCGCGGTTCAGCTTCGTCCTTTGCGCGGCGGCGCTGATCTGGCTTGCCTTCGTCGTCAGGAACGACTGGAGCTCCATTCCCGTGCTGTTCGGCCTCATCGCCTTCGGCATCGGACAGGGCGCGCTGGTCACGCTGGTTTTTAACGTCTTGGTGACCTCGGCGCCAAAGGAATTGGCGGGCGATGTGGGTTCGCTGCGCGGGACGACGAACAATCTGGCGGCGGCGGTCGGCACGGCGTTGGCCGGGGCATTGATGGTGGGGCTGCTGAGCGCGGCGGTCATGACCCGGTTGGCCGATAATCCGGTGCTGCCGGTCGAAATGCAGCAACAGGTCGATCTCGACAACATCACCTTCGTGAGCAACGACCAATTCGAGACCATCATCGCCAATACCGACGCCAGCGACGAACAGAAGGCCGAAGCGATACGGGTCAATACCGAGGCGAGATTGAACGCTCTCAAGATCGGGCTGCTCATCATGTCGGGTCTGGCCATTCTGACCATCATTCCGGCGGGCAGACTGCCGCAATACCGGCCGGGCGAAATTCCGCCACCCTAGACCGTCCGGGTTTTATGTCAGCACTTGAAGGGAGAACATCATGGCTGCGCAGACAGATAATCCACAAATGCTCTTTGCCAAGAAGATCGTGGCGATGGCGCTGCTCATTGTCGGGGTCATCCTGGCCGCGGCAGGCATCTATTACGCGTCCACGCCCATGACCGTCATCGGGGTCATTGCGGTTTTGGCGGGGATCGTGCTGCTCGTCTGGAAGATCAATGCCCGGAACAACGGGCTTTGAGCAAAACGTGACAAAGGGAGATCGTCATGAAAACGCAACTGGTCTTGCTGCCAGCCAGCCTCGCCATGCTTCTGGCCGCCTGCACGTCAGATCCGTTCACCGGTGAACGGCGCGTGACCAACACGACAGGGGGCGCTCTGATCGGCGCCGGCACCGGGGCGGTGGCCGGTGCCCTGATCGGTTCGGCCCGCGGCGATACACGGGCCGGTGCCCTGATCGGGGCGGGGGTCGGCGCCCTGGCCGGGGGCTCGATCGGCGTTTACATGGACCGGCAGGAAGACCAGCTTCGCGCCCAATTGCGCGGCACCGGCGTGTCGGTCACCCGGGTGGGCGACAACATCATTCTCAACATGCCCTCCAACGTCACCTTCGGCGTCAGCCAGTTCGACGTGCAGCCCCAGTTCAATACCACGCTGCGGTCGGTGGCGCTGGTCCTGCAGGAATTCAACCAGTCCCTTGTCGATATCGTCGGCCATACCGATTCCACGGGGACGCGCGCCTACAACATGCAGCTTTCCCAGCAGCGCGCCACCGCTGTCTCGCGCGTGCTCGCCCAATTCGGCGTCGATCCGCGCCGGTTCTTCGTCGAGGGGCGCGGACCCGACAATCCGGTTGCCGACAACGCGACCGAAGCCGGACGGGCTCTCAATCGCCGGGTGGAAATCCGCATCGTGCCTCTTCGCGCGGGCTAGAATTGGACTTCGGCGCTTCACACTGAAACGAAATGGATCGGGAAATGGCCGAAAAGACCACCAATCTGGCAACCACCCTGACCGCGTTACGCGGCATCGTCATGATCGTCGCGGGCGGATTTGCCATTGCCTCTCCGACGGACGCCGTACGCTTTGTCGTGCTTGTGGGGGGCGGAATTCTTCTTATCGACGGCATTCTCAATCTTGCGAGCCTCAACACCGGCGGGCGCGATTTTCCCTTCTGGATCGGGTTGTTGCGCAGCGTATCGGCCATCGCGGCGGGGCTGTTGATCGTCTTCAGTCCGTGGCTTTTGTCCATCATGACGATCGATGTGCTGCGCTGGTTGATCGGGTTGCAGGCCATCGCGGTCGGGGTGATCGAAATGCTGTCGCCGGTTTTGGCGCGCGGGACGTCGGCGCCCAGACGGTCGGACCGCTCGCTTTGGGGATATGTAGTGAGCGGCGGGGCCTACGCGCTGTTCGGCCTCGCCATTATTGTCGTTCCCCTCTCCGCCGCCGCGCTTCTGGCTCGGGTCGTGGCGGTGCTGATGATCGTTTATGCGATCAGCCTTTTTGTCCGCTCCTGGCGCCAGCGGTCATCCGACGGCCTGCGATAATAGGCAAGGGCTCGTCCTCGTGTGCCGGGACCAATCGTCCGGCATGCACATGCGCAATAATTGAAGGTGAACGGGAGTTGTGAACATGATCAAACAATCGATTGTGCCGGCACTGGCCCTAGGCGGGCTTGTGGCAATTGCGGTCACGGGCGGGGTCGGATCGATCGCCAATGCCCAGGCGCAAGCGGAGATGGACTTTCAGTGCGAGAGTGGGAACGTCATCACCGTTCGGTTTGGATCGGGCCAGGACCAAGAGGGCATTACGCTGACCTATATGGGGCAGGAGTTCGACCTCTATGCCGTCCAATCGGCCGGTGACCGTTTCGCCACCGAACAGGGGCTCGATCCCGAGCGGGGCCTCAATTGGCAAATGGATGGCAACACATGGCATCTGAGCGAGATGATCCTCGATCACACGGCGCCCGATGGTGACGTTCTGGAAAGTTGCGTTGCTGCGGATGCGGGTTTGAGCGCACAAGCTTCACCAACTGGGGATTTGCCGACCGGCACCTGGCAGGCCACCAGCCTGCTCGATGTCACCCTGGTTCCCGAACACGAGCCGATCGCAACGTTCAATGCCGATGGCAGCATCAATGGCAATACGGGCTGCAACACGTTCGGCAGTCAGGCCACTGCCGCCGGCGAGGGGATTTCGATCAGCAACGGCTTCATGACCCGCATGGGATGCGAGGATGAGCGTCACGCCGTCGAGCAGGCGTTCCTCGATGCACTTGAAAGCACAGCCTCGTTTGAGAGCAGCGGCGAGGTCCTCACGCTGATCGCAGAGGACGGCACGATGCTGGCGACCTTCGACCTGCTGGCTCCGCTCTCGGGCAATGGAGAAGAAGCCGAGGAGGTGGCGGAGACCTCGGACGCCATCCTTTTCCGCAACGTCCGGATATTCGACGGCAATTCGCCCGAGCTTTCGGAAGTTTCCAACGTCCTGGTCCAAGGCAATCTTATAGCGGAAATCTCGGCCGATCCGATCGATGTGCCCACCGGTGCCACCATTATCGATGGCGATGGGGATACGCTGATGCCCGGCCTTATCGATGCCCATTGGCACGCAATGCTGGTCGGCGTGCCCCCCGACGTCACCATGAACCCCGGCTATTTCAATCTCGTCGCGGGCGTCGAAGCCGAGGCGACGCTGATGCGCGGGTTTACCACCGTTCGCGACATGGGCGGCGCGAGCTTCGATCTCAAGCGCGCCATCGATACCGGACTGATCCCAGGGCCTCGCATCTATCCCTCGGGGGCGATGATCACCGTTACCAGCGGGCATGGCGATTTCCGCACCTTTGCCGATCTGCCGCGTGAAATCGGAAAACTGGTGCGCATGGAAGAACTGGGCATGGCCATGGTCGCCGACAGTCCCGATGAAGTCCGCATGCGCGTGCGCGAGCAATTGATGCAGGGTTCCGTGCATGTGAAGCTGACCGCGGGTGGCGGCGTGGCCTCGCCCTTCAGCCCGCTCGACGTTTCGACCTTTACACTCGAAGAGTTGCGGGCCGCCGTCGAGGCCGCCGAAAACTGGGGCACATATGTCGCCGTTCACGCCTATACGCCCGATGCGATCCAGACTTCGATCGAAGCAGGCGTCAGGGTCATCGAGCATGGGCATCTGATGGACGCCGAAACGGCGCAAATGATCGCCGACAACGATGTATGGCTGGGCATCCAGCCGTTCCACGAACTGTTGGGAGCGGGCCTGCCGCCCGAATCCAGTGAAAAGTTCCTGCAGGTTCTCCATGGAACGAACCGTGCATATATGCTGGCCAAACAGTACGATATTAAGATGGCCTTCGGCACCGATATCCTGTTCTCGTCCTTGCTGGCCCAGGCCCAGGGGGCGACATTGGTGCAGCTTGAACGCTGGTTCACCCCGGCGGAGGCCTTGCAGATGGCGACGGCGACGAATGCCGAATTGCTGCTGCTGACGGGCAATCGCAATCCCTATCCCGGCGACCTTGGCGTCGTCAGCGAGGGAGCCTTTGCGGACCTCCTGCTGGTCGACGGCAATCCGCTGGAAAACCTGGCGCTGGTCGCCGATCCCGAACACAATATGCTGGTGATCATGAAGGATGGGGTGATCTACAAGAACATCCTCTAAGGACGGCTATTCGGTAAGCGCGCGTGCCTCAGGCGAAAGGCACGCGCGCAATCCGGTCGGGCCGGGGAGAAAATCTTCCGGGCCCTTCAATTGCGCTTGAGAGCAGGCTGGGTTAGCTCTTGGGTTCGCTGCATTTCCCTTCCTTCCCGGCGCGTATCTCCATGGACTTTTCCACTCTGGCCCTGATCTTTGTCGCCGTCGGTGCGGGGGCCGTTGCGAAGGGGGCGACCGGAATGGGCATGCCGCTCATCGCCATTCCGGTGCTCGCCACCCTGTTCGGCCTCCAGCATGCCATCGCCGTGCTGCTTATTCCCGTATTCGTTTCCAACGTCTGGCAGATCTGGCGGTTTCGGCATGCGCGGGATGATCGGAAATCGGGGTTTCTCATTCCCATGCTCGCCGCGTGCGTGATCGGGGTCGTCGGGGGGACCTGGTTTTTGACGACAGTGCCCGAGCGGGGGTTGGAGCTGACGCTGGGCTTGCTGCTGGTGGGCTATCTGGTGCTTCGGATCGTCAATCCGCATTTCGTTGTCGATGGGCAGGCGGCGCGGCGCTGGGCAGTGCCGGCCGGGCTGGGAGCGGGCCTGCTGCATGGGGCGACGGGGATTTCCGCCCCGATCGGGGTGACGTTCATCCATGCGATGCGGCTGGGGCGGGAGCCGCTGGTTTTCGCCATCTCGGCGATGTTCCTCACGCTGGGGATCGTCCAAGCGCCCTCGCTCTGGATTGCGGGGGTGCTGGAGCCCGAATGGCTGGTGCAGGGGGTTTTTGCGCTGCTGCCGACCTTCATCTTCATGCCGCTGGGCCAGTGGCTGGCTTCCAAACTGTCGGCCGAAGCGTTCGACAGGATGATCCTGGTGTTTCTGGGCGTGATCGGCCTCAAGATGATATTTGGGATTTGATCTTACCCCAAAACAAAAAGGGCAGCGTGAGCTGCCCTTTTCTCTGCTCGTTTGCAGTCTGCCTCAGGCGGCGACGAGATTGCGCAGCACGTAATGCAGGATGCCGCCGTGGCGGTAATATTCGAGCTCGTCGAGTGTATCGATACGCAGCAGCACCGGCACCAATTCCTGGCGTCCGTCGCCGAAGGTGATGTCGAGTTCGAGGGTCTGGCGCGGTTCGATGTCGGCGAGGCCGCGGATCGAGACGGTTTCATCCCCGGTGATGCCGAGCGACTGCCAGGAGGCGCCATCCTTGAAGACAAGCGGCAGCACGCCCATGCCCACGAGGTTGGAGCGGTGGATGCGCTCGAAGCTCTGGGCGATGACGGCCTTGACGCCAAGCAGGTTGGTGCCCTTGGCCGCCCAGTCGCGCGACGAGCCGGTGCCGTATTCCTTGCCGGCAAAGATCACCAGCGGGGTGCCCTGGGCCTTGTATTCCATGGCGGCGTCGTAGATCGGCACGGTTTCGCCGGCAGGCGATCTGGTGAAGCCGCCTTCGACGCCATCGAGCATCTGGTTCTTGATGCGGATATTGGCGAAGGTGCCGCGCATCATCACTTCATGATTGCCGCGGCGGGCACCATAGGAGTTGAAGTCGATCGGCTTGACCTGACGATCGACCAGATATTTGCCGGCCGGGGTGCCGGCCTTGAACGAGCCGGCGGGGGAGATGTGGTCGGTGGTGATCGAATCGAGGAACAGCGAGAGGACGCGCGCCCCTTCGATATCGGTCACCGGCTTGGGGGTGAGGCTCATGTCCTCGAAATAGGGCGGGTTCTGGACGTAGGTGGACGACGAATTCCACTTATAGGTCTCCCCGCCGTCGACCTTGATTTCCTGCCAGCGCTTATCGCCCTTGAAGACGTCGCCATAGCGGCGCTTGAACATGTCGACGGAGATGGCCGAGCGCAGCACTTCGGCGATTTCGGCGGAGGTGGGCCAGATGTCCTTGAGATAGACCGGCTGGCCATCCGACCCGGTGCCGAGCGGCTGGGTGGTGATATCGGTGGTCATCTTGCCGAGCAGAGAATAAGCGACGACCAGCGGGGGCGAGGCGAGGTAATTGGCGCGCACGTCGGGATTGACGCGGCCCTCGAAATTGCGGTTGCCCGAGAGCACCGAGACGGCAACGAGGTCGTTGTCGTTGATGCATTTGGAGATGTTGTCGTCGAGCGGGCCGGAATTGCCGATGCAGGTGGTGCAGCCATAGCCCACGGTGTTGAAGCCCATGGCGTCGAGGTCCTGCTGCAGGCCCGACTTTTCGAGATATTCGGTCACCACCTGCGAGCCGGGGGCCAGCGAAGTCTTGACCCAGGGCTGGGGCTTCAATCCCTTTTCGCGCGCCTTGCGGGCGACGAGGCCGGCGGCGATCAGCACCGAGGGGTTGGAAGTGTTGGTACATGAGGTGATGGCCGCGATCACCACGTCGCCATCGGTGATCCGGTAATCGGCGCCATCGACGCGATAGCCATGGGCGTCGTTGTCCTCGGGTGTATCGTGAACACCGGTCGCCCCTTCATCGACATAGCGCGATTCGCCTTTCGATTCGGGGATCGAATAGGGCCGGCGGCCGCCCGAGATTTCCTCGAGCGCCTTGCCGAACGCTGTGGACGCGTCGGTCAGCGCCACGCGGTCCTGCGGGCGCTTGGGGCCGGCCAGCGAGGGCACGACGGTGGACAGGTCGAGTTCGAGCGTGTCGGTGAACAGCGGGTCCTGGTCGTTGTCGGCCCGGTACATGCCCTGGGCCTTGGCATAGGCCTCGACCAGCGCCACGCGATCGGGCTCGCGGCCCGAATCGTTGAGGTATTTGACGGTTTCCTTATCGACCGGGAAGAAGCCGCAGGTGGCGCCGTATTCGGGGGCCATGTTGGCGATGGTCGCCTTGTCTTCCAGCGAGAGGTTGGAAAGGCCGGCGCCGTAGAACTCGACGAACTTGCCGACCACGCCCTTCTTGCGCAGCATTTCGGTGACGTGCAGCACGAGATCGGTCGCGGTGGTGCCTTCGGGCAATTTCCCGGTGAATTTGAAGCCGATGACTTCGGGGATCAGCATGGAGATCGGCTGGCCCAGCATTGCCGCTTCCGCCTCGATGCCGCCCACGCCCCAGCCCAGCACGGCAAGGCCGTTGACCATGGTGGTGTGGCTGTCGGTGCCCACCAGCGTATCGGGATAGGCGATTTCCTCGCCGTTTTCCGTCTTGGTCCAGACGGTCTGGGCAAGATATTCGAGGTTCACTTGGTGGCAGATGCCGGTTCCGGGGGGCACGACGCGGAAGTTTTCAAACGCCGACTGGCCCCAGCGCAGGAATTCGTAGCGCTCGCCATTGCGCTCATATTCGCGCTCGACGTTCTGCTCGAACGCGGCGGGCGTTCCGAAATAATCGACCATCACCGAGTGGTCGATGACCAGATCGACGGGCACCAGGGGATTGATCTTTTGCGGATCGGCGCCGAGCTTGGCGGTGGCGTCGCGCATGGCGGCGAGATCGACGACGGCGGGGACGCCGGTGAAATCCTGCATCAGCACGCGGGCGGGACGGTAGGAAATTTCATGGCCGGCCTTGCCGCGATCCTCGAGCCAGGCCTTGATCGCCTTGATGTCCTCGGCTTTGACCGTGCGCCCATCCTCGAAGCGCAGCAGGTTTTCGAGCACGACCTTGAGAGAGTGAGGAAGGCGGGAGATGCCGTCCAGGCCGTTCTTTTCAGCCTCGGCGAGCGAAAAGATCGTATAGGCCTTATTTCCAACGGTGAGGGTCGTCTTGGCTTTGAAGCTATCGGTCACGCGATCCGCCTTGTCTCAATAGGGTTGCGGGCACCCCCGAATGAGACCGGGCCAAACGGCCAATCGCGTTGTTTTCCTCGTTATGCGAAGTCGGAAGATAAAAACCGGTTTTCCGGACCTGCTCAACGAACGCTGCAATGGCCACCGGCACGTCCGGAGGCGTCAGGCGGGATAGTTTGGTCACGTCCCCCACCATTTTCGCCCTCTCTATAATGAATCCAATTTGCACTTGCCAGCCCGGACTTTGGTTCAATAGAGCTTTGGCATGACGAACCGAGGGCTTTCCCACATGCCGGACCCGCGCCTGAGCGTTAACGGCCTCTCTATTGTGCGCGGTGGACGGGCGATTCTTTCCGGACTGAGCTTCGAGATTTCGGCGCATCAAGCGCTGATGCTGCGAGGCCCCAACGGGGTGGGCAAGAGTTCCGCGCTGATGGCCCTTGCCGGGCTGCTCGCGCCGGAATCGGGGAGTGTCGATTTTTCCGGCCGGGACCCCGAGGCCGCCGCGCTTTCGCATCTGCATTATGTCGCCCACGCGCCCGCCATCAAATCGGGGCTCAGCGTTGGCGAAAATCTGCAATTCTGGGCCCATATGCTGGGCGCGGGCGGGGCCGATATCGGGGCTGCGCTCGGGCAAGCGGGTCTGGGCGGGCTCGAATCGCTCGATGCGGGGCTGCTTTCGGCCGGCCAGACGCGGCGGCTGGCGCTCGCCCGGCTGGTCGCTGTGCCGCGCCCGCTCTGGCTGCTCGACGAACCCACGAGCGCCCTTGATACCGCCGGGGCCGCGTGGGTGGGCGAATTGATCTCCGCCCATTTGCGCAATGGCGGATTGGCGGTTATCGCCACCCATCTCGACATCGCGGTCGACGGTTCGGTCAAGAGCCTGGCGCTGAGGGGAGACGGGCAATGAGCGCATTTTTCGCGATCATGGGGCGCGATCTGCGGCTGGCGCTGCGCCAGGGTGGCGATATTTTGACCCTTGTGCTGTTCTTTGTCATCGTGGGCGTGCTCATGCCCTTCGCCGTGGGGCCGGACCGTCCGCTTCTGGCCCAGCTTGCGCCCGCCATCATCTGGGTCGCGGCGCTTCTGGCCCAGCTTTTGTCCAATGACCGGCTGTTCCGGACCGATTTCGAGGATGGCAGCCTTGCCGTATTGCGCCATGGCGTCCTGCCGCTCGAAGCGGTGGTGGTGGCCAAGCTGGTCGCTCACTGGATTTTGACCGGCCTGCCGCTGATCGTGGCCATGCCCATCCTGGCGCTGATGCTGGGGCTGGACGCCGAGCGTTTCTGGCTGGCGGTGCTTTCGCTGGGGCTGGGTACGCCCGCGCTCGCCGCTTTCGGGGCGATCGGGGCGGCTGTGACAGTTGGCCTCAAGCGCGGTGGCCTGGTTGCTCCCGTTCTCGTCTTGCCGCTGAGCCTTCCTGTGCTTATTTTCGGGGCCGGCGCGTTCGACGTGGCGCGGCTGGGCGGATCGTCCCAGGCGCTGCTGTTGCTTGGCGCGCTCAGTCTTTTGAGTATTGCGCTTGCTCCGTTTGCCGCGGCGCTGGCGCTCAGGATTTCCGGGGAATAGATGGCCCAGACGCAGCCCAAATCAGCCGAACCGGGCTGGTTCACCCGTATCGCCCATCCGGGCATGTTCATGGGATGGACCCGCCATGTGGTTTGGCCACTCGCCGCGGTGACCGCGCTCGCCTTCGCGGTCGGCCTTTATTTTTCGTTCCTGGGTTCGCCGGCCGACTACCAGATGGGCGACACCGTGCGCATGATGTATGTGCACGTGCCCACGGCCTGGCTGAGCCAGTTCTGCTATGCCTTGATGTTCTGCTCGGCCATCGGCACACTGGTCTGGCGCCATCCCATGGCCGATGTGAGCCAGAAGGCCGCCGCTCCGCTCGGGGCCGCCTTCACCGCCCTTGCGCTGTTCACGGGTTCGATGTGGGGCCGGCCCACCTGGGGCACGTTCTGGGAATGGGACGGGCGGATGACCTCGACGCTGGTTCTCCTCTTCATCTATCTGGGGCTGATCGCCCTTTGGCGCGCCTTTGACGATCAGCTCAAGGCGGCGCGGATCGTTGCCGTGCTGACGCTGGTGGGGGCGATCAATATCCCGATCATCAAGTTTTCGGTCGACTGGTGGCAGACCCTGCACCAGCCGGCCTCGGTGTTCCGGACCGATGGGCCGACGGTCGACGGCTCGATCCTCACCCCGCTTCTGGTGATGACCGTGGCGTTTTCCCTGTTGTTCCTGACGCTCCATCTGGTGCGCATGCGCACCGAAGTCACGCGCCGCCGCATCCGCTCGCTCGAACTGGCGCAGGCGCGTGCCGCTGGAGGTGCCGCATGATCGAGCTTGGACAACATTGGGAATTCCTTGTTGCCGCCTATGGCGGCACGGTTCTGGTGGTCGGGGCGCTGATCGGCTGGACGGCGGTTTCTGCCCGCCAGGCCAAGGCACGGGTGGAAACGCTCGAAGCGGCGCGTCAGGCGCGCAAGGCGAAATGAAACCCTCGGTCCGCATCGGGCTGGCGGTCCTGCCGCTGGTCGTTCTCGTTGCCCTGATCGCGGTGTTCGCCACCCAGATGGGGCGCTCGACGAGCTTCGTGCCTTCGGCGCTTCTCGACAAGCCGGTGCCCGAGTTCAACCTCGCTGCCGTTGAAGGGCATGATCAGCCGGGCTTTGCCACCGCCGATCTGGCCGGAAACGGCGTCGTGGTGGTCAACGTCTTTGCGTCATGGTGCATCCCATGCCGGGCCGAGCATCCCCTGCTCATGGATCTCGCCGATCGCGGGGTTGCGATCTACGGGATGAATTACGACGATCCGGCCGACAACGCCCGCGCGTTTCTTGCCGAACTTGGCAATCCCTACCAGAGGGTCGGTGCCGACCGCGACCGGCGCGCGGGTATCGAATGGGGCGTCTATGGGGTGCCCGAAACCTTCGTCGTCGACGATAACGGCGTGATCCGGTTCAAGCATGTGGGGCCGCTCGACGAAGAGAGCTACCAGAACGTGCTGCTTCCGGCCATCGAAGCGGCGGGCGAGCCGGCGTAATCCCGCCCCATCCACCAGTCGTCATCAAACCTTGCGCCGGGGGTATGCTCGGAGGCTGCGGTTCCATCGCGACGCTGCGCATACCTCGCCCCGGGACTTCGCCCGGGGTGACCGGGGATGGGTGTGGCCGGAGAAAACCTCTTTCACATCTCCGTCTGCGCGCCTTCCGCCGCCGCGACGGCGGGGGACGGTACGTCTTCGGGTTTTGGGGCGTATCTGGTGAGCAGCGGCAATTGGCTCATCGTGAAGATCATGGTGAGGGGCATGATGCCCCAGACCTTGAAGGCCACCCAGAAATCGTCGGAAAAATTGCGCCAGACGATTTCGTTGATCGCCGCGAGGACGAAAAAGAACAGGCCCCAGCGCAGCGTCATCAGATACCAGCCGCGATCCTGGAGCTTATAGACTTCGCCGAAGACGTAGCGCAGCAGGGATTGGCCGAACAGCAGGCCCCCGAGCAGCACCGAGCCGAACAGGACGTTGGTGATTGTGGGCTTTAGTTTGATGAACAGCGAATCCTGGAAATAGAGCGTCATGCCGCCGAACACCAGGACCACGACGCCGGTGACCAGCGGCATGACCGGGATGCGCTTCAGGATCATCTTGGAGAGCACCAGCGAGATCGCCATGGCGATCATGAAGACGGCGGTGGCAAAGATGATGGGCTGGCTGAACCAGGTCCGGAGCACCGGAAAGGCCTCCATGATCCGTTCGCCCTGGGCGTTGACGATGAAGAACACGACGAGGGGACCCAGTTCGAGCGCCAGCTTGGTGAGGGCTGGCTTGAGGTCCTGAAGCTCCGCGTCTGCGGGTTTGGGCTGGCTTTGGGCCATTGTTCTACTCCCTGCCCGCAATGGCGCGGGCGAAATCGGCGGCGCTGAAAGGTTCGAGGTCGCCGATCGATTCTCCGACCCCGATGAAATGAATGGGCAGTCCGAACTTGCGGGCGATGGCAACGAGAATTCCGCCGCGTGCCGTGCCGTCGAGCTTGGTCATCACGAGCCCCGTGACCCCGGCCTTCTGCCCGAAGATTTCGACCTGATTAAGGGCATTCTGGCCGGTCGTCGCATCGAGGGTCAAAAGCGTGGCGTGCGGTGCGCCGGCGTCGCGCTTCTTGATTACCCGGATGATCTTTTCGAGCTCGTCCATCAACTCGGCGCGGTTCTGCAGCCGCCCGGCGGTATCGATGATCACCACGTCGGTGCCTTCGTCCTGGGCCTTGGCGACCGCATCGAAGGCGAGGCCGGAGGCGTCGGCACCGGTGGGTCGGGTCATGACGTCGACGCCATTGCGCTCGCCCCAGACCTGCAATTGTTCGACGGCGGCGGCGCGGAAGGTATCGCCGGCCGCCAGCAGCACCGATTTGCCCTCGGCCTTGAGCTTGGCGGTCAATTTGCCGATCGTCGTGGTCTTGCCCGAACCGTTGACGCCAACCATGAGGATCACGAAGGGTTTTTTGGCAGGATCGATGGCGAGGGGTTCTGCGACCGGGCCGAGCACGGCTTCCACCTCGGAGGCCAGGGCCTCGCGCACGTCCTGGGTGGAGATGTCCTTGTCGAATTTATCGGCGCGCAGGCGTTCGGTGATCGCCGTGGCGGTATCGATCCCCAGATCGGCGGCGATCAGGGTGTCTTCGAGGTCCTGAAGGGTTGCCTCGTCGAGCCGGCGCTTGGTGAAAATGGCGCCGATCGAGGTGCTCAGATTGTCCGACGAGCGCTTGAGCCCGGCGCTGAGGCGTTGAAACCAGCTTTGCGGCCGTTCGGCGGGCTCGGCGGCGGGCGCTTCGGGATCGGTCGCGATCTCGTCTTCGATCGCCTCGGGGCGGTCGAGCGGATCGGTCACATCATCGGGGGTCGGGGGCTCGTGTTCGGGCGCGTTGGGGCGGCCCTTTTCGATCCACTCCACCTGCATTTCGGGAGGCGCGGCGTCGCGGCTGTCTTCCTCGTCGGGGGCCGGAGACTCCGGAGTCGGATCGGGCTGCTGCTCGGCCGGCGTCTTGCGGCCAAGCATGCGGTCCCAAAGAGAAGGCTTTTTCGTCTCGGCCATGCCTGTTCGTCAGTCCCTGTCGTACCGGGCGTTGCGCGCGGATCGTTTATCCTTGTCGTGCCCACCCTTGAACATATGGTTAGCGGAAAGGCCGATGCTCATGCCGCTTGCCTTTCGGGCTCTCCCACGAGCCCGGCCGCATCGGTGCCGCTGATCAATGTGGGGATGATTTCGCCGGGCTCTCCTTGCGAAAGCTGAACGGGCACGAACTGTTCCGTGCGCCCCATGCCGTTGCGCTCGATCAGAACGCTTTCCTGCCGCCCGATCCGCGAGGCGCAGAGTTTGGAAAATTGCTCTTCGCCCAGCGCCCGCAGCCGCGCCGCGCGGTCGCGGGCAATGCGCTTGTCGACCTGGGGCATGCGCGCCGCCGGGGTTCCCTCTCGGGGCGAATAGGGGAAGACATGCAGATAGGTAAGGTCGGCTTCGGTAACGAAACTATGGGTGTTGTCAAACATGGCATCGGTTTCGGTGGGAAAGCCGGCGATGATATCGGCGCCGAACACCATGTCGGGGCGAAGCGAGCGGAGCTTTTCGACGATTCCCAGTGCATCGGCGCGGCTGTGCCGGCGCTTCATGCGTTTGAGGATCATGTCGTCGCCCGATTGCAGCGAAAGATGCAGATGCGGCATCAGCCGTGGATCGGTCACGGCCTCATAGAGGGCGGGATCGGCCTCGATGGAATCGATCGAGGAAATCCTGAGGCGCGGCAGGGCGGGGACATGGGTGAGGATCGATTGGGTCAGCTTGCCCAGGGTGGGCGATCCCGGCAGATCGCCGCCATAAGAGGTTATGTCGACCCCGGTCAGAACCACTTCATTATAGCCATTGGCGACAAGCCGTTTGATCTGTTCAACCACCACGCCCATGGGCACCGAGCGCGAGGGCCCACGGCCATAGGGGATGATGCAGAAGGTGCAGCGGTGATCGCACCCGTTCTGCACCTGGACGAAGGCGCGCGCCCTGCCGTCGAGCCCGTCGATCAGGTGACCGGCGGTCTCGGTCACGCTCATGATGTCGTTGACCTGCACCTTGTCGTTGAGCGGCACGCCGAAGGCGATGGGCTGGTAGCTTTCGGCTTTGAGCTTGTCATTGTTGCCGATCACCAGATCGACCTCGGTCATGTCGCCGAAATCGCGGCTTTGGGTTTGCGCCGCGCAGCCGGTGACGATGATCCGGGCGTCGGGATTGTCGCGGCGAGCCTTGCGGATGGTCTGCTTGGCCTGGCGCACCGCTTCGGCGGTCACCGCGCAGGTGTTGACGATGATGGCGTTATCGAGCCCGGATTTTTCCGCCTCGGCCTTCATCACCTCGGCCTCATAGGCGTTGAGCCGGCAGCCGAATGTAATGGTCTGGATGCTCATCACACGGTCTCGGCCAGGAGGGCGGCCGGGATCACGCCCTCGCCGTCGAGGGCCCAGGGGCCGGTCATCAGGATATGGTCGTCGGTGGCGCGCCATTCGATATCGAGCGGCCCGCCGGGCAACTCGATCGTGACCTTGCGCCCGGTCAAACCCTTGCGCGCGGCGGCGACCGCGGTGGCGCAGGCGGCGGTGCCGCAGGCAAGCGTCAGCCCCGCGCCGCGCTCCCAGACCTTGACCTTGATACGGTCGGGGGAAAGCACCTGGGCGAGGGTGATGTTGGCGCGCTCGGGAAAGAGCGGGTGGTTTTCAAGCATGGGTCCGAACCGGCCCAGATCGTGGGCGTCAAGATCATCGACCCAGAAGATTGCGTGCGGATTGCCGACATTGACGACCGAGGGCGTGTGCAGCACCGGCGCGTCGATCGGCCCGACCTGGAGCTCGATGCCGGTGGTGTCGGCGAAGGGTTCGGCCAGAGGGATCTGGTCCCAGGCAAAGCGCGGGACGCCCATGTCGGCAGTCACCAGCTCGCCATCGATGCGTGCGAGGAGAATGCCGGCATTGGTGCGGATGGTCACCCCATCGGTGCCGTTTTCCCCGGCGATCAGCCCCGCGATAGCGCGGGTGGCGTTGCCGCAGGCGTCGACCTCGCCGCCCTCGGCATTATAGATGCGCATGAAGACGTCGACGCCGGCCAGGGGGTCGCGTTCCATGACGATGAGCTGGTCGCAGCCAACGCCGGTATCGCGGTCGGAAATGGCCCGGACCTGGTCGGTGGAGAGGGCGATGGGGGTGGCCCGCGCGTCGAGAACGACGAAGTCGTTTCCAAGGCCATTCATCTTGAGATAAGGCAGCGGCGCGGTCATTGTGTATCGGCTTTGCGGATCGGTATGAGTATTTCCCAGCCTATATGGCGCAAAAGTCGGGTGATTTCCACCATTGCCCCGATTCATGGCGCAATTGACTCCTTTCCCTCCTGCCCCTATAAGCCGCCTCGACCTTCTGTCAGGAAAGATGGATAACGAGTCACCAGGCTGCCCGAGAGGCATCCGGTCAACATCCGCCAGCGCGTTGCGCCCGCGGGTGCGCTTTGTATTTGGCCCGTTGTGACCCATATTCGCCTCATCCCTGATACGAACCAACGAGCGACTTATGTTTGAAAGCCTGTCAGACCGTCTGGGCAAAATCTTCTCCGGCATCACCGGCCGGGGCGCGCTCAGCGAAGCCGATGTGCAAGCCGCGCTGCGCGAAGTCCGCCGCGCGCTGATCGAGGCCGACGTTTCGCTCGAAGTGGTGCGGGCCTTTACCGAGCAGGTGGGCCAGCGCGCCGTGGGCGCCGAAGTCACCCGTTCGGTCAAGCCCGGCCAGCAGGTGGTCAAGATCGTCCATGACGAGCTGGTCGCCGTTCTGGGCGAGGAAGCGGTGCCCATTTCGCTCAATGCCCCCGCTCCGGTGCCGATCCTGATGGTCGGCCTGCAGGGCTCGGGCAAGACCACGACCACCGGCAAGATCGCCAAGCGGCTGAAAGACAAGCAGAACAAGCGCGTCCTGCTCGCTTCGCTCGACACCCGCCGTCCGGCGGCCATGGAGCAATTGAAGACGCTGGGCGGCCAGATCGGGGTCGACGTTCTCGACATCGTGCCTGGCCAGTCCGCCGTCGAAATCGCCAAGCGCGCCATCGCGACGGCGAAGACCGGCGTCTATGACGTGGTGATGCTCGATACGGCGGGCCGCACTCATATCGACGAAGAGCTGATGGAAGAGACCGCCGAGATCAAGCGCGTCTCCAATCCGCACGAAATCCTGCTGGTTGCCGACAGCCTCACCGGCCAGGACGCTGTGAACCTGGCGCGCTCGTTCGACCAGAGGGTCGACGTCACCGGCATCGTTCTCACCCGCGTCGATGGCGACGGGCGCGGCGGTGCGGCGCTGTCGATGCGCGCGGCCACCGGCAAGCCGATCAAGCTGATCGGTGTCGGCGAAAAGATGGATGCGCTGGAGGATTTCCACCCCAAGCGCATCGCCGACCGCATCCTGGGCATGGGCGACATCGTCTCGCTGGTGGAAAAAGCCGCCGCGACGGTTTCGGCCGAAGACGCCCAGAAGATGGCCAAGAAGATGAAGAAGGGTCAGTTCGACCTCGACGATCTTCGTGGCCAGCTCGAGCAGATGAAGAAGATGGGCGGCATGGCCTCGCTCATGAAAATGATGCCGGGCATGGGCCAGATGGCCAAGAACCTGCCGGACGGTAAGGTGGGCGACAAGATGTTCGATCGCCAGATCGCCATCATCCAGTCCATGACCCGCAAGGAACGCGAAAAGCCCGATCTTTTGAACGCCTCGCGCCGCAAGCGCATCGCGGCGGGCGCCGGGGTCGAGGTTTCCGAAATCAACAAGCTCATCAAGATGCACCGCCAGATGGCGGACATGATGAAAAAGGTGTCGCGCGGCGGTGCGGGTGGGCTGGCCAACATGTTCGGCGGCATGGGCAAGAAGATGATGGGCGGGGGCATGCCCGACATGGACCCGGCCCAGATCGAACAGATGGCCAAGCAGATGGGCGGCGATCCTTCCAAGCTGCCCGATGATTTTTCCAAGCTCGTCAAGCAGGGCGGATCGGGCGGCATGCCCGGGCTTCCCGGACTTGGCGGATCGAAATTCCCGGGGCTTCCGGGATTGCCCGGCCTGCCGGGCAAAAAGAAGTAACCTCCTTAAACCTCCTAAACTCGAAAGACCAAGACAATGGCAATCAAGATCCGCCTGGCTCGCGCCGGCTCCAAGAAGCGCCCCTACTACCACGTCGTCGTTGCCGACGCCCGCTCCCCGCGTGACGGCCGCATCATCGAGCGCGTCGGTTCGTACAACCCGATGCTCGAAAAGGGCGACGAAAAGCGCGTCGTGATCGATGGCGAGCGCGTCACCCACTGGCTCAAGAACGGCGCCCAGCCGACCGATCGCGTCGAGCGGTTCCTCGATGCCGCCGGCCTTTTGAAGCGCGAAGCGCGCGACAACCCCAACAAGGGCAAGCCCGGCACCAAGGCGCTCGAACGCGCCGAAGAAAAGCGCGCCGCTGAAGAAGCCGCCAAGGAAGCCGCAGCCGCTCCGGCCGAAGAGGCGCCCGCCGAGGCTCCGGCTGAAGAAGCCGCTTCCGAGTAAGCTGCGGTGGTTGGGCCCAAGCAGCCTGAAACACGCATCCTCATGGGCCGCATCGGTGCGGCCCATGGGATCAAGGGCGAGGTGCGCATCACTGCGTTCACCCAGGACCCGCTGGCGATCGCCGATTACGATCCGCTTCAAACCGACAGCAATGGCTTAACGGTTTCGATCGTCAGGGCGCGGCTCGCCAAAAATGTGGTGATCGCCACGCTCAAGGGTGTCACCGACCGCAACGCGGCCGAAAAGCTCAATGGCGTTTCGCTCTATGTCGACCGCGAACGGCTCCAAGAGCCCGACGAGGACGAATTCTACCACACCGATCTGATCGGGCTCGAGGTGCGCCAGCCGGACGGCTCGGTGCTGGGGACGATCACGGCGATCGCCAATTTCGGCTCGGACGATCTGCTCGACGTCAAATTGGCCGAAACGCGAAGATCGGTCTATCTGCCGTTCACCAAGGCCGTCGTGCCCCAGATCCATGTCGCCGAGGGCTATGTGGTCGCCCTGCCGCCGGAAGGCTGGCTGGACGATACGCCGCGCGATCCCGAAGACCGCGATCCGGACGAGACCCAATGAGCTTTCGCGCATCGGTCGTGACGCTGTTTCCCGATCTCTTTCCCGGCCCGCTTGGCGCGTCGGTGATCGGGCGGGGGATCGAAAACGGGGCGTGGTCGCTCGAAACCTGTTTCCTGCGCGATTATGCCACCGACAGGCACCGTACAGTGGACGATACGCCTTCGGGGGGCGGCGCAGGCATGGTGCTGCGGCCCGATATTTTGGCGGCGGCGCTCGACGATGTGGCGCCGGCGGACGATCCGCGGCCGAAAATCCTCATGACGCCGCGCGGCGCGCCGCTGACGCAGGCGCGGGTGCGCGAGCTGGCGGTGGGACCGGGGGCGGTGATCGTCTGTGGGCGGTTCGAAGGGGTCGACCAGCGGGTGATCGAAGCGCGCAACCTCGAGGAAATCTCGATCGGCGACTATGTGCTGGCCGGCGGAGAGGTCGCCGCCATGGTACTGCTCGAAGCGGTCGTGCGGCTGTTGCCGGGCGTTCTGGGGGCCGCCGAAAGCCATGCGGACGAGAGTTTCGAGAACGGGCTGCTCGAATATCCGCACTATACCCGGCCGCAGATTTTCGAGGGCCGGGAAATCCCCGAAATTCTGACCTCTGGGGATCACGGCAGGGTTGAAAAATGGCGGCGGGTACAGTCCGAGGCGCTTACGCAGCAAAGGCGGCCGGACTTGTGGGCGCGGCTCAAGCCACGGACTTAGGTGGCCCTGGCCGGTGCTGGCCTGGATTCCGGGAATAAATTCCGGAATGACATTCTCAGGTTCAGGCAGGGCGGGTGCCCCACCCCCACATTGTCACCCCAGGCTCCAGCAGCAGCATTTGTGCAGCCGACTGCGCGCATCGGTCCTAGACTCCAAGGCTCCGGGCGTGTATATGGCCGCTCGACTTTGTGGGAAATTTCCCGCCGTCCAAACAAGACCGGGCTCCCAAGGGGCTCCAGCGAAAAGATAGAACGGATAAAGACATGAACATCATTCAGCAGCTCGAAAAAGAGCAGCTCGATGCGCTCGTTGCAAAACGCGCCATCCCCGAATTCTCCCACGGCGATACCGTCAAGGTCTGGGTCAAGATCCGCGAAGGCGAAAAAGAGCGTCTTCAGGCCTATGAAGGCGTGGTGATCGCCCGTTCCGGCGGTGGGCTGATGGAAAGCTTCACAGTGCGCAAGATTTCCTATGGCGAAGGCGTGGAACGCGTGTTCCCGATCCACTCGCCGATGATCGACCGCATCGAGGTCTTGAAGCGCGGTAAAGTCCGGCGCGCCAAGCTCTATTACCTGCGCGACCGTCGCGGCAAGTCGGCCCGTATTTTCGAATCGACCAACGCCCGCACCAAGCGCATCGAGGCCGATGAGCGTCAGGCCGCTGCCGATGCCCGCGCCGCGCGTGAAGCCGAAAAAATCGCCGCCGCCGAGGCTCTGGCCGCTGAAATGGCCGCGCAGGAAGCCGCTGAAAAGAAGGCTGCCGAAGAGGCCGCCGCCGCTGAAGCTGCTGCCGCCGAAAACGCGGAAGCTCCGGCTGAAGAGAACAAGGGCGAATAAGCTCTATCTCTTTTCAAGATTTGAAAGCCCGGTCCTCAGACCGGGCTTTTTTCATTGCGGGGGGAATAAACCGGCGGGTGGGGGTGTCTTTCAAAGGTGTAAGGGCATGCGCGAAGCGCATTGGCCCGTTGATGCACTAAAAGGGAGAACCATCATGTCGCTTCGTCTTTTTGCCCGCCTGGCCACGGGCGCTGCCGCTTTTGCCCTCTCGGCCGGGGCCGCGCTGGCCGCGCCCGATGTCCAGACGCTCGAGACCGATATCGGCGAAGTGATCGCCGATGCGGATGGCATGGTCCTTTACACCTTCCGCAATGACGAGGAGGGCGTTTCGAACTGCTACGACCAATGCGCGGAAAACTGGCCGCCGTTCTTTGCCGAGGAAGGTGACGAAGCCGAGGAACCCTATTCCATCGTCGAGCGCACCGACGGCACCCTGATCTGGGCCAAGGACGGGATGCCGCTTTACTACTGGATCAACGACACCGAAGCCGGCATGACGTCGGGCGATGGGGTGGGCGGCAATTGGGACGCGGCGCGTCCTTGATGGTATCCTCTCCGGTGCGAGCCCATGTCGGGCCGCACCGGGATCGTGCCGGATGCGAGAAGCGCTTTTAACCCATCTGCCGGCGCTCAGGCGCTATGCCCACGGGCTGACGGGAAACCGGGAAGAGGCCGAGGACCTCTTTCAGGCCACGGTGTTGCGCGCCGTCGAACACGAAAAGCAATGGCGCGGCGAGAATGGCCGGGCCTGGCTCTATACGATCATGACCAATCTCAACCGCAACAGGCTCAGGGGCCGCGCTCGGCAACCGAAATTCTACCCCCTCGCCGAAGAAGCCGATCTTGCCGACGAGACGGCGCAGCCCGATCCGCTGCTGCAGAATACGCTGGTCCGCGCGCTCGATACGCTCAATCCCGAAGCCCGTGCGGTGCTGCTGCTGGTGGCCATCGAGGGATGCGCCTATGCCGAGGTGGCGGCGATCCTCGACATGCCCATCGGCACGGTGATGTCGCGACTTTCGCGCGCCCGCCGGCAGCTCAGCGAACTGCTCGCCCACCAATCCATCCATTCTTTCGCCAATCGATGACTTCGAACGCCCATGACCCTTTCCGATAAGCATCCTGTTTCCGAAGCCGATCTCAGCGCCTATCTCGACGGCCGGCTGGATGCGGAGCGGGAAACATTGGTGCGGGCGCATCTGGCCGAACATCCGCAAACGGGCCGAGAGGTCGAAAGCTGGCGCGCCAATGAGGCGGCGCTTTCCGAGATTCTTTCGGACTATGCCTTTGCCGGTGCCGCCGATATCCCGGCCACGCCCTGGCGGAAATTGGGCAATTGGCCGGCGGTTGCAGCGGCGATCCTCATCGCCTTCGGGCTGGGGGGCGGGGCGGGCTATGCGGCACGCGGCGTTCTCCTCGAACAGGCCGCCGGTCCGCAAGAAACGTGGCTGGAGGCGGCGGCGAGCGATATTTTTCTCACCTATGTGCGCGAGGTCCGACACCCGGTCGAGGTCGATGCGTCGGAGCGCGACCATCTGGTCAACTGGCTGGGCAACCGCATCGAAAAACCGTTCACAGCGCCCAGTCTCGCCGATCTGGGGTTCGAGCTCGTGGGGGGGCGGCTCCTGCCGCTGGGCGGGCAACCGGGGGCGATGCTGATGTATGAGAACGCGCAAGGGGATCGGGCGACGATCCTTCTGGCCCGCAACGCCGGCGCGCGCAACACAGCCTTCCGGTTTTCCGCCGATCGGGGCGTCAATACGTTCCGCTGGGTGGATGGGCCGATCGCCTATGCCATTTCGGGGTTTATCGAGCGGGGCGATCTCGAGGACATTTCCCGCGCGGTTTACGCTCACTTCGAAACCATCTAAGCCAAACCGGGCGGATTTGCCGCGTTGGGTGGGTGAAGGAAGTCGATGTGAGCTCCCGGTTCAAAGGTGCCGCCGTTCATTCCCGATTGGGAAGTGGGTTTTTCGATCCCGTCCAGCCCGCCGATTTTCCCCAGGCGATCCTGCGCTACCGCAACCAGCGCTGGGCCGAGCGCATGGGGCTTGAGGGGCTGACCGATGCACAATGGATTGCCCATTTCGCGCGCTTCGAACCCCTTCCCGGAAGTTTCGAGAAACCGCTGGCATTGCGCTATCACGGCCATCAATTCCAGAGCTACAATCCCGATCTGGGGGACGGACGGGGATTTTTGTTCGCGCAAGGCTATGATCTCGCGGACGGAATGCTGCGCGATTTCGGAACCAAGGGCTCGGGCACCACGCCATGGTCGCGGGGCGGGGACGGTCGGCTGACGCTCAAGGGCGGGGTGCGTGAAGTTCTGGCGACCACCATGCTCGAAGCGCTGGGAGCGGAAACTTCAAAGAGCTTTTCGCTCATCGAAACCGGCGAAGCGCTCTATCGCGGCGACGAACCTTCGCCGACCCGTTCGTCGGTTCTCGTGCGGCTTTCTCATTCCCATATCAGGATTGGGACGTTTCAGAGGCTCGATTATCTTGAGGACCATGCCGGGATCGCGCGGCTGGCCGACCATGTCATCGCCCATTATTATCCCGAGCTTGGCGATCTTCCAGAAGACGATCGCGTGCCCGGCCTGCTCGGGGCGGTGGCGGAAAACGTCGCGAGGGTTGCCGCGCAATGGATCGGGGCGGGGTTCGTCCATGGCGTGCTCAACAGCGACAACACCAATATCACCGGCGAGAGTTTCGATTACGGGCCCTGGCGTTTTCTCCCCCGATACGATCCGTTGTTTACGGCGGCCTATTTCGACGAGACTGGGCTTTATGCATTCGGGCGGCAGCCGGATGCCGTGGCCTGGAACATGACCCGGTTGGCCGAATGTCTCGTTGCGGTCTCGAGCGTCGAAAAGCTCGAACCCCAGCTCAACCGTTTCTGGCCCGCCTTCCAGAAATCGCTTGCCGAAATGGTGGTCAAAAGGCTCGGGCTGGTTTCGCGCGGCGCGGAGGCGGACAGCCAATTGCTGTCGGCGTTTTTCTCCTTCATGGAGGCCGAAAAACCGGCTTATGAGCAGGTGTTCTTCGATTGGCGCGGCGGAATGGCATCGCAAACGCGCGCCGCCGACAGCCCGCAAGCACCGCTCTATGCCAGCGAGAGCTTCACGGCGGTCAAATCGCTGCTTGAAGGCTATGAGACGGCAGCGGACGCCAATCTCGATCATCCCTATTTCGGCCGAAGTGGGCCCCGCACCATGCTGATCGAGGAGGTCGAAGCGATCTGGGCGCCGATCGCCGAAGGGGACGATTGGTCGGGTTTCGATCGGGCGTTGATCGAGATCGAGGATATGGGCCGGGCTTACGGGATGGGAAATTTCACCATCAATTGACTGGCGGGGCCGGGCGCGAGCGCGTACAAAACTGGCCCATGACCGCCCGTTCCATCAGTTTTCTCGCCGCCTTGCTTGCTCCTTTTTTTGCCGCCGCTCCTAGCGGCGCCGTGGAGATTCGCAGCGATGCGGATACGGTGGTCGAGCTTTTCACCAGCCAGGGGTGCTCGCGGTGCCCCGATGCCGATGCGTTGTTGTCCGAGCTGGGCGCGCGCACCGATGTCGTCGCGCTGGGGTATCACATCGATTATTGGGACTATATCGGCTGGCAGGATACGTTCGCCCTGCCGACCAATTCGGAGCTGCAGAAGGCCTATGCCCAAAGCTGGGGCAAGATGCGCATCTATACGCCCCAGATGGTGATCAACGGGCAGACCGCCGTTGTCGGGTCGGACGCCGTGGAAGCCCAGCGCGCCATCGACGAAGCCGTGTCCCCGCTCGCGGTGACGCTGCGCGCCAATGGCGAAGACTCCGTCACGTTCGCGGCGCCCGCCGATGCAACGCTGTCGCCGGCAATCGTCTGGATCGTCACCTATCGCGACAGCGCACAGGTCGAGATCGAGCGCGGGGAGAATTCGGGTCGGGCGCTCGCCTATACCCACATCGTGACGGGCCGGCAGGCGATCGGCATGTGGAACCCTCGCGAGGGGGCCGAGATCGTCATTCCGCTCGAGGAAATCCTGGGCACCCATTCGGATGGGGCGGCGGTGATCGTTCAGGAAAAGAACGGGCAATGGCCCGGCCGCATTCTGGGCGCCTCGGCCTTTTCGCGCTAACCGATAAAAACAAACTCCCCGCATCGAGAGATGACGGGGAGCGAAAAGCGACTTTGGAGGAGGTCTTCCAAGAGCCATAATTTCCCGGAAGGCAAGGGCCGGGAAGGGCGCCGGCCTGCCGGATCCATGGTTTGGGGGCTCGGTGGATCCGGAGGCCGGCTAACTGGAGGCAATGGATGTAAGCTAGCGGCGCATTGGGGCATGAGAAGGGACGGATTGTGTCCTAATTCGGTTCAATTGGAGGTAAGTTTGCGCCCGGCCCATTTTGGGCCTCCCCCTTGCGCCGGGGCGAGAACGGGGCGATCATCGCCGTTTATCGACGCGTTGTGGAGGGCGGCACGGTTTGAACGAGCGCTATGACAGCCAGAAGGGGAGCGTGCTGACGCTGTCTTCCCCCTCGCCCCATACCCGGCCCAATCCCCTCGTCAGCTTCGATCGCAAGGAACTCGCCCTCATTCTCAACGTCTATGGCCGCAAGGTCGCGGCCGGCGAATGGCGCGACTATGCCCTCGATTTCGGCCGCGAACGGGCGATGTTCTCGATCTATCAGCGTACGTCCGAACGCCCGCTCTTCGTGGTGGAGAAAAACCCCAAGCTGGCGCGCAAGCAGGGCCAGTACATGGTTGTGGGCAGCGACGGGCGCGTGCTCAAGCGCGGGCACGACCTTGCGACCGTGTTGCGTGTGCTCGATCCCCAGCTTTACGTCGTGCGATAGGGCACAAATCCCCGTTTCACCCCGATGGAAAAATGGGCTAAGCCATTGTTTCGTCGCGCTTCCGTCCTTTGGGGGCGTTCAGGGCACGAGCGATCTTTCAGGACCATCTCAAAATGAAAATTGTTTCCTTCCGGCACGGCGCCGCCCAATCCTTCGGCATTGCGGGCGATGACGGGATCATCGATCTGGGCCGGCACACTCCTTTTGCGACCTTCAAGGCCATGCTGGCGGCCGATGGTTTCGACGCCGCGCGGGCAGTGGCCGGACAAGAGCCCGATTTCAAATCCGACGCTGTGACGCTGCTTCCGGTGCTGCCCGATCCGGGCAAGATCTTGTGTGTGGGCCTCAACTACCACGATCATGTCCAGGAGACCGGGCGCCCGCTGACCCAGCATCCGACGCTTTTCACCCGCTTTGCCAATACGCTGGTCGCCCATGATGCGCCGTTGGTAAAGCCAACGGTTTCCGACAAATTCGACTATGAGGGCGAGCTGGCGATCGTCGTGGGCAAGCCGGGGCGCCATATCGCGGCAGCCGATGCCTTCGATCACATTGCGGGCTATGCGCCCTTCAACGATGGCTCGATCCGCGATTGGCAGGGCCATACCAGCCAGTTCATTCCGGGCAAGAATTTCGAGGGGACCGGCGGGTTCGGCCCGGCGCTCGTGACCACCGACGAAGTCGGTCCGCTCGACGACCTGGCGCTTGTTACCCGGTTCAACGGGACGGTGGTCCAGGAAGCCCGATTGGGGCTGATGATCACCCCCATCCCCGAACTCATCGCCTATATCTCCACCTTCACCACGCTGGAAGCGGGCGACGTGATCGTCACGGGAACGCCGGGCGGGGTGGGCATGAAGCGCAAACCGCCGCTCTATATGAAGCCGGGCGATGTCGTCGAGGTCGAGATCGAACGGATCGGCCTGCTGCGCAATTCGGTCGTGGCTGAATAAGCCGGACGCCAGACGCAAAAAAGCCGCGGAGGTGATCCGCGGCTTTTTGGTTTTCGTCGCCCGTATCGGGCGCTGCTGCCCGCTATTCGCGGTTGCCGAACAGGCGCAGCAGCATCATGAACAGGTTGATGAAGTCCAGATAGAGGGTCAACGCGCCCATCAGGGCCAGCTTACCGAGGCCTTCATGGCCGATGTTTTCGGCATAGGCTTCCTTGATCTTCTGGGTGTCGTAGGCGGTCAGGCCGACAAAGATCAGCACGCCGACGGCCGAGATGACGAAATCGAGCGCCGAAGAGGCCAGGAAGATATTGACCACCATGGCGATGATCAGGCCGATCAGGCCCATCATCAGGAACGAACCCATGCCGGTAAGGTCACGCTTGGTGGTGTAGCCGTAAAGGCTCATCGCACCGAAGGTGGCGGCGGTGATGAAGAACACCTTGGCGATCGAGGCGTCGGTGTAGACCATGAAGATCGACGACAGCGACAGGCCCATCATAGCGGCAAAGCCCCAGAAGGTGGCCTGGGCGGCGCCGAAGGAGAGCTTGTTGATGCCGAACGACAGCACCAGGACGAAGGCGAGCGGGGAAAGCGCCACCACCCACATCAGCGGGCTGGTATAGAGCAGCACGCCCCATTGGGTGAGATAGGTACCATCGGCGAGCTGGGCCGCGGCGGCCGAAGCGTCGGCGGTGACGGCCATCTGATTGGCGAAAAAAGCGACCAGGCCGGTGACGACCAGGCCGATGCCCATGTAATTGTAAACACGCAGCATATGGCTGCGCAGACCCTCATCGATGGCGGCGGCCGTGCCTACGCGCCCTGCGACGGTCTGACGGTCGTATTGTGCCATTTTCGTGTTCCATCCTCGTTGCAAAGTGGCTTTCCGGCAGCCGGACCAGCCTCATGCCGGACCCGATTTTACCAGTTGATGGATAATATGGAGACGAGCCCCTGAAATTACAAGCAAAACCGGGTGCGGTGAGGGCCGGCGATGCGCCGTTGACGGGTTTTTGATTCCGCCTGCCGATCGATGTGCTAGGCTCTGATTCGGTCGGCCCGGTCAGGGCCGGGCGACCGGGACATGGAAGGTTTTCGCTCATGCCCAGACTGTTTACCGGTTTGCAGCTTCCCCACGATCTGGGGTTCGCCCTCTCGTTCAAGCGGGGTGGGCTGTCGGGAGCCCGCTGGATCGATCCGGAGAATTACCATATCACCCTGCGCTATATCGGGGACGTCGACCACCGCACCGCCGGCGAGGTCTATGACGCGCTCGAAATGCATGCCGATGTCGAGCCCTTTTCCCTCACGATTTCCCATCTGGGGGTATTCGGCGGCAATAAGCCGCGGGCGCTTTATGCGGGGGTCGAACCGTCCGAACCGCTGGCGCGGCTGCAGGCGAGCCAGGAGCGGTTGCTCCAGCGTATCGGGCTGCCGCCCGACGGGCGCAAATTCGTGCCGCACGTAACGCTCGCCCGGTTGCGCGATACCAGTCCCGCCGATCTGGCGCGTCATATCGCCCATGCCGGCCAGTTCATGGCCATGAGTTTTGCCGTGGGAGAATTCGTGGTGTTTTCGAGCCGCGATTCGGTGGGCGGAGGCCCCTATATCGTGGAACAGGACTATCCCCTGGCCGCCTGATCCGTTCAGCCGGCGTTCAGCGGGCTGGCTGCACAAATCATCGTGTAGAGCGTGTGCCCTGGGTGGCCAAATTCCGGCCAAATTCCTCCCTAGTTTGCCGCCTCGTGGGAAAAAAGCCGTGCGTATTTGCTCTCTGGTAACCATAGGGGTGCAAAGTCGGCGGCAGTCATGTGCATGTTTGAAGAATAAGAGAGAAGGGTTTGGCGATGACGTTTGCGTTTCGCAGCCACATCCGCCGCATGCTTGCCGCCCTGGCCGGCGGTGCGGTCGTGCTTTGTGCCAGCCCGGCGGCCTTCGCCGCCGACAATCTGGGGACGTTCGACTTCTGGACGGCGTGGACCGATACCGATGGAAGCGGCAAGATCTGCTATGTTTCCTCGACGCCCCAGACGAGCGAACCGACCAATGTCAATCGCGGCGCTATCCATTTCATCGTCACGATCCGGCCCACCAACCGCAACGAGGTGGCGACAATCGTGGGGTATCCGATCCACGAGAGCAACGCGAATGCCTCGACATCGGTGGACGGACGGTCCTATCCCATGGTGACCCAGGGCGAATCGGCGTGGCTGGCCTCCATCGAGGACGAGCCGGGTTTCGTGGGCGCCATGCGCGCCGGCGCTTCCATGGTCGTTCGGGCCACCTCCCAGCGCGGCACCAATACCGTGGACACTTATTCGCTGCGCGGGATCACCGCCGCGCTCAATGCGGCCAATGAGGAATGCCCGCAGTAAAGGCGCGTTTTCCCAAAGCGCCTCGATTGGTCAAGGTCGGGTCCGCCCGGCCTTTTCGCGTTTCCCAATGAGACTGAGGATGAAGCCCATGGTCCATCATATCGCGTGTCTGCCTGCTCTTGCGGCAATTGCATTGGGCCTCTGGTCCCTGCCGGCCACTGCCCAATCGGTGCGCGTGCTGGGCGAGCACAACGCATGGTCGGCCTATGCCACCACCGAGAGCGAAGGCCAGATCTGCTTCGTGCTTTCGCGACCCACAGCGACCGAACCGGGGGCGGCGGTTTCCGGAGACGCCTATTTCTACATCACCCATCGGCCTGCCCAGAACATCCGCTCCGAGATCAATCTGGTGGCCGGCTATCAGTTCGCGCCCGACGCCAGGGCAACGTTGTCGGTGGGCGGACAGAATTTCGCGCTCTTTACCCAGGACGATGCGGCCTGGCTGGCCGATCCCAGCCAGAGCGGGGCCGCCGTGCAGGCGATCCGTGGCGGGTCGTCCATGACGATCGAGGGGACCAGCCTTGCAGGGCAGACGGTGCGCCAGACGTTTTCGCTTTCCGGTGCGACGGCGGCGACCGGGGCCATGGACGGGGCCTGCTGAGCCTGGCTTTGCGCGCCGGGCGCGATTGTGCTAGAGGGCGGGGCAGACGACGTTTGCCGCGCTGGCCTTGAAACGGGCCGCCCCACGTCCATATACCCCGAAAACCTCACACTCCTTTGGAATCCAAGCCCATGACTTTGGCGCTCAATCTCGATCATGGAACGGCGCCGCGTCCGGCCGTTACCGGCCCGCGCGATCTTTTGGGCCTCTCCAAGAAGGAAATCGCCGCGAGCTTGGGCGAGACCGGACTTTCCGAGCGCGACGCGCGCATGCGCGCCAGCCAGCTCTGGAACTGGATATACGTCAACGGGGTCACCGATTTTTCGGCGATGACCAATATCGCCAAGGGTTTGCGCGCCGATCTCGAGCAGGCGTTCACCATCGGGCGGCCCGAGATCGTTTCCGAGCAGGTTTCGATCGACGGCACGCGCAAATGGCTGTTCCGCTTCCGCGATCCCGTCCATCCCAACATGCCGCCGGTCGAGGTGGAAACCGTCTATATTCCGGAAAGCGACCGCGGGACGCTGTGCGTCTCCTCGCAGGTGGGGTGCACGCTCACCTGTTCGTTCTGCCACACCGGAACCCAGAAACTGGTGCGCAATTTGACGGCGGGGGAAGTGCTGGGCCAGGTGATGATGGCGCGCGAGCGGCTGGGGGATTTCCCCGGCGGCGTGCGCCCCACAGACGGGCTGGTGCCATCCGGCGAAAACCGGGCGATCACCAATATCGTCATGATGGGCATGGGCGAGCCGCTCTACAATTACGACAATGTCAAAAAGGCGCTGCTGATCGCTTCGGATGGCGAGGGGCTGTCGATCTCGAAACGCCGCATCACGCTTTCGACCTCCGGCGTCGTGCCGCAGATCGAGCCGACGGGGTCGGAAATCGGGGTGATGCTGGCGATTTCGCTCCATGCGGTGCGCGACGATCTGCGCGACGTGCTGGTGCCGATCAACAAGAAATGGCCGCTCGAGGAATTGCTGGAGGCGTGTCGGACCTATCCGGGTGTGTCGAACGCCAAGCGCATAACGTTCGAATACGTCATGCTCAAGGATATCAACGATTCGGATGCCGATGCGCGCGAACTGGTGCGGCTTCTGGCCAACATCCCGGCCAAGATCAATCTCATCCCGTTCAACCCCTGGCCGGGTTCGAACTATGTGTGTTCGGACTGGGACCGGATCGAAGCCTTTGCCGATATCGTCAACCGGGCCGGTTATGCCTCTCCAGTCCGCACGCCCCGAGGGCGCGATATCTTTGCGGCCTGCGGGCAATTGAAGTCCGAAACGGAGCGGCTGAAAAAGAAGGATCGGGAGGCCTTCATGCTATGAATGAGAACGGTATCGTTTCAAGGCTCATCGGAGAAGCCGATCTCGACCTGCTGATTTCGGCCGATACCAGCGTTTTCGATGAGCCCATCGATCCCGCCCTCGCCAAGGCCTATCTGGCCCATCCCGACTACCGTATCGCGCTGGCGACCGACGGAGACAAGGTGGTGGGGATGGCAACGGGGATGTTCTATTTCCACCCCGACAAGCCGCTGGAATTGTTCATCAACGAGGTGGGGGTGGCGGAAAGCCACCAGCGGCGCGGAATTGCCTCGCGGCTGATGGCCCTGCTGCTCGATGCCGGCCGGGCGCGGGGCGCCGGATCGGCGTGGGTCGCGACCGAGACCGACAATGACGCGGCCAATGGGCTGTATACCCATATGGGATCGCCGGGGCAGGGAATGGTTTATTATGAATTCGACCTTCAAGCCCCGACGAAAGAATAGCTAGAGCAATAGTTTAGCTTCCGTAGGTGAGCCGGTCGCGGGTGCGGTGGCTGGCGATGATCCAGATCGCGTGGATCAGGCCCGGCACATAGCCCAGTATGGTCAACAGGATGTTGAGCCAGAAGTGCAGGCCGAAGCCGACGCGCAGAAAGACGCCGAGCGGGGGAATAAGGATCGAAAACAGGATCCGAATGAAATCTCCAAAGGTCATCGTCTGTGGTCCCATGATAAGCGGTGTCTGCAATATGGGGATAAGTTTTCCAGGGACAAGGATGTTCCTTACCCACTAGTCTTCCCCGGCGATCCATTCGATCCTGAACCGCCCGCGCCCCTCGTCGGCCAGGATATCGGCGAGGACCGGCAGGATGGCCTGCATTTCGGTTTCCAGAAGATAGGGCGGATTGACAACGACCATGCCGGTGCCGTGCAGGCGCGGCGGGGTCGAGGGCTGGCGGATGGTGAGTTCCAGACGCAGGATCTTGGGGATTCCCGTGGCTTTCAGCGCCTTGGTATATGCTGTGACTTCGGCTGGGTCCTTGATGGGATACCAATAGGCGTAGGTGCCGCCGGGCCAGCGTTTGTGGGCTTTTTCCAGGCTATCGACCATGCGGGCGAATTCGCCTTTCTGCTCGAAAGGGGGATCGACGAGGACGAGGCCGCGCTTTTCCTTGGGCGGGAGATGGGTGCCCATGGCGGCCCAGCCGTCGAGAGCGGTGACGCGGGTCTGGATGTCGCCGGCGAAATTTTCCCTAAGCAGATCAGCGTCTTGCGGGTGCAGTTCGAGGGCCATCAGGCGATCCTGTGGCCGCAGCATGTGACGGGTGATGAAGGGGGAGCCGGGGTAGTAGCGCAAGCCGCCGTCGCGATTTTGGGCTTTGATTGCAAGGAGATAGGGGGCGATCAGCGTGGCGGCCGGCTCGGGCAGATCGCGGCTCAAAAGCCGGGCGATGCCGTCGCGCCATTCGGCAGTACGTTCGGACGCATCGCCCCAGAGATCGTAAAGGCCGACCCCGGCGTGGGTATCGATGACGCGAAACGGAGCATCCTTGCGCATCATATACGAGAGGATACGCACGAGGATAACATGCTTGACCACGTCGGCGAAATTGCCGGCATGGAAGGCGTGGCGATAGTTCATACGCTCCGCGTTTCCTTGGTTTTTCGCGCTTCCGAAGCGAAAAAGTGGAGGCCACTTTTTCTGGAAGCACTCATTTACGCGTTTCCGCCGTAAGGATCGTCACCGCAAAGGCCGCAAAGACGGCGGCGAACGACCAGTTGAGTGCCTTCTGGATACGCGGCGAGCGCATCAGCGTGCCGGTAAGCCATTGGGCGCCAAAGACGATTCCGATAACGATCGGCAGCGAGAGGACCACGAATTCAGCGCCCAGGAAGATCAGCTTCTGGGCTGCGTAAGGGTCGGAAGCCGAGACGAACTGGGGCAGGAAGGTCACGAAGAACAAGGCGACCTTAGGGTTTGTGAGGTTGATGCCCAGCCCGGTGAAATAGGAGTTCTTGAGGCTGGGGATTTTGTCGCCCGCCTTGGCGACGGTGAGGCCGGAACCCGAGCGAATTGCGGAAAAAGCAAGCCATAACAAGTAGATAGCGCCGACGATCTTGAGGGCCCAGAAGGCGGCGGGGGCGGTGACGATCAGGATCGAGATGCCGAAGGCGGCGAGCATTGTGTGCACCGCGATGCCGGTCAGGGCGCCGAAAACCGTTGCAAATCCGTGCTTTAGCCCGAAATTGACGGTGCGCGAGATGAACAGCGCCATGTCGGGACCCGGCGTGATGGCCAGGACGATGGCGGCGAGCGCGAAGCTCAGGATGATGGCGAGGTCGGGGACATGTACCAGCATATACGGGTCCAGATGGGGGAGTATGCGCGTGATCGACGCGCCTATATGGCGTTTGCGAACATGCTCGTGCCAAACGCCAAGCGCAACCCGATTTTTGCGGGGTTCTTTTCTGGAAACGCTCGGTGTTCTGGACAGTCCCGACCCGATCTGATTAGTGTCCGGCAAATTCAGTCGGTCGGTTTCCGACTTTTCCCGTCTCATCAACCCAGTTTACAGTTCGGCCATGAGCAAAGACATCAAGAAAGTGGTTCTCGCCTATTCAGGGGGCCTCGACACTTCGATCATCCTGAAATGGCTCAAGACGGCCTATGATTGCGAAGTGGTGACCTTCACCGCCGATCTGGGGCAGGGCGAAGAGCTCGAACCGGCGCGCAAGAAGGCCGAGATGATGGGCGTCAAGGACATCCGCATCGAGGATCTGCGCGAGGAATTCGTTGCCGATTTCGTCTTTCCCATGTTCCGGGCCAACGCGCTTTACGAGGGCGTCTATCTTCTGGGCACCTCGATCGCGCGGCCGCTGATCTCCAAGCGCCTGGTCGAGATCGCCGAGGAAACCGGCGCGGACGCTATCGCCCATGGCGCGACGGGCAAGGGCAACGACCAAGTGCGGTTCGAGCTTTCGGCCTATGCGCTCAATCCGGGCATCAAGGTGATCGCGCCCTGGCGCGAATGGGATCTGCAGAGCCGCACCAAGCTGATCGAATTCGCCGAGCAGAACCAGATTCCTGTGCCCAAGGACAAGCGCGGCGAAGCGCCGTTCTCGGTGGATGCGAACCTGCTGCACACCTCCTCGGAGGGCAAGGTGCTCGAAGACCCCGGCGTGGAAGCGCCCGAATACGTCTATCAGCGTACTGTCGATCCGATGGATGCCCCCAATGAGCCCGAAACGATCACCATCGGGTTCGAGAAGGGTGACGCGGTTTCGGTCAATGGCGAAAAACTGTCGCCAGCCGCGCTCCTGACGAAGCTCAACGAACTGGGCGGCAAGCATGGGGTGGGACGGCTCGATCTTGTCGAGAACCGCTTCGTGGGCATGAAGAGCCGGGGCATCTATGAGACGCCGGGCGGCACGATCTTGCTGGGGGCGCATCGGGGGATCGAATCGATCACCCTCGATCGCGGGGCGGCGCATCTGAAAGACGAGATCATGCCGCGCTATGCGGAACTGATCTACAATGGTTTCTGGTTCTCGCCCGAGCGCGAAATGCTCCAGGCGCTGATCGACAAGAGTCAGGAATATGTGGCCGGCGAAGTCAGTGTGAAGCTCTATAAGGGCTCGGCCAATGTCGTGGCGCGCACCTCGCCCTATTCGCTCTATTCGGAAGATCTGGTGACCTTTGAAGAGGGTTCCGGGACGTACGATCATCACGACGCCGAGGGGTTCATCAAGCTCAACGGGTTGCGGCTCAAGACGTTCGGGGCGCGCAAGCTGCGGTTGGCGCGGGGGTAGGCATTGCTGCCCGGTATTGCGGGAGGGAGTGGGTACACTTCTGGCGACGGTGTGCATAGCTGGCTCAGCGCACCCCTCATCCGCCCCTTCGGGGCACCTTCTTCCTCAAGGGGAGAAGGGGTGATGGTGGCAACGTTACGGTAAGAAACTCCCTTCGTTGCCCCTGACCTCTCCGTCGTCATTGTCGGGCTTGACCCGGCAATCCGCAACGCTGCCCCGTGGTACGGGAGGGGTTTGGGCACAGGCAGGTTTTGAGTTGCCGGGATCGGCTGCTCGCCGCTATCGTCGGGCGGGCTGAACCGGGGTTTTCGATGCGCCATTCGCTGCCTTATGCCGAACTCGTCGCGTGGGCCCGTCGTCATGCGCGGCGCAGCGCGGAGGCGGAGGATATCGTCCAGGAGGTGCTGATCGCGGCGGTCGAGGCCGGGCGGGACGATTTTTCCCAGCAGGCCAACCGGCGCTGGATGGCCGGAGCGATCCGCAGGCGCGCCGCTTTCGATGCCCGCAGCGCCGTGCGCCGGCGGGAGCGGGAAGCGCGCTGGCAGCAGGCTGAACGCCAGCAGGACCGGCAGGAAGGCGAGCCGCTGGCCGGCATCCTGACCGGATTGCCCAAAAGCCTGCGGGTGGTCGCGGCGCTGGCCGTTTCGGGACATTCGCGGATCGAGATCGCCTATCTTCTCGGCCTGGACGATACGACGCTGCGCCAGAGGATACGGGCGCTCAAAGTGGCGCTCGGGAAAAAAGGCGTGGTCATGCCGGCCGAAATGATTGGGCTCAATCTCGATCTGGCTTACGGTGTGATCCGGCAGGCGCTCGCGCCGGCGCTGCGCCGGCATGGTGGGGCGTTTGCGACCCATGACCCGGACGGCCATATCCTTGTCGTGCGGCGTCGTTCCTAGGGCGCTTTTCGGAAACCGACGAAAACGCCCGTTCCGGCCCATGGCGGATGGTGCCGGACACCATATCCGAAGGGGACTATTGGTATGAACAAAACATTTTCGATCATGATTTTGGCGCTTGTGCTCGCCGGATGTTCGAGCGCGGAAGAAGGGCCGATGGAGCCGGGCATCTACGCGGCGACCCAGCCGGACGGAACGGTGACCCGCATGGTGTTCAACGATGACGGCACCTATGCCGATATGGCCGACAACATTCCCCAGCCCGTCGATACGGGCAGCTGGCGGAGGGCGGACGGCAAGCTGTGCCTGCGCTCGGACGCCGGTCCGCAGGAATTCTGCTTTACCGAGACGGCGGGGGACGAGCCAGGGACCTTCAGCCTGTCCAACGACGAGGGAATGACAAGCGAGTTCCGTTCGCTCGTCTGAAAAATCCGCCGGTCGGCCTCACGAAACGGGAGGTGGCGGCAACAGGGGGTGTTTGATCCTCTCAACGTCCAGGAGAACCGACAATGCTGCCCAAACCGCATCGCGCCTCGATCGTCTTTTACGTCGCCGACATCGCGCGCACCGAAAGCTTTTACAATGACGTGCTCGGGATCGGGCTCACCCGGCAGGAGGGGGCGGAGCCCTTCTGGCTGTCGGGGGAGCTCGATGGCGGGCTGGAGATGGTGTTTTTCCAGATGGAGGGCAAGCGCGGCAATACTCCGGCGCTGGTCTTCGACCTGGTCGATGGGGGGATCGACGATATCGTCGCCGCGCTGGCGGAGAAGGGGGTGACGATCGTCACCCCGATCGAGGAAGCGCCGGGGGGATGGAGCGCCGACTTTCTGGACCCCGATGGCTTTGGCCTGGGACTGTGGCAGAGCGGGGACAAGCCGAGGAGCTTGAAGTAGGGCTTTTCCTGCGGCTTTGCTGGGCCATGCTGACGTGAGGGTGCGTTGGAGCTCAGCGCCCCCTCACCCCAACCCCTCTCACTCAAGGGGAGAGGGCGGGCTCTTTTGGGCGGCGCTTGAGGTCTTGCCGAAACGTTGCAAGGGGTACCCTTCTCCCCTTGAGGGAGAAGGTGGGCCGGCGGAGCCGGGTCGGATGAGGGGTGCGCCGAGCTTGCCAAATTCTCGGGCGAGCGAGTGTGCATGCCTGCCTTGCGGCGTTTTTTCTTGTTTATAAGCCGCTGCTGGGTTAAGGGCTGCCACTCTAAACCCCCAAAAAATGGCTGCCCCACCTTATGAGCTTGCGCAATATTGCGATCATTGCCCACGTCGACCATGGCAAGACGACCCTGATCGACGTCCTCCTCAAACAGTCGGGCACCTTCCGCGACAACCAGCGCGTCGATGAGCGCGTCATGGATTCCAACGATCTGGAAAAAGAGCGTGGTATCACCATTCTGGCCAAGGTGACTTCGCTCAACTGGAAGGATCACCGGATCAATATTCTCGATACGCCCGGCCACGCCGATTTCGGCGGCGAGGTGGAGCGGTTCCTCTCGATGGTCGATGGCGCGGTGATCCTGGTGGATGCGGCCGAGGGGCCGATGCCCCAGACCAAATTCGTGCTGTCCAAGGCACTCCAGATCGGGCTGCGGCCGATCGTGGTGATCAACAAGATCGACAAGCCCGACGAGCGTCATGACGAAGTGCTCGACGAAATCTTCGACCTGTTCGTTTCGCTCGACGCCACCCCCGAGCAGCTCGATTTTCCCGTACTCTACGGTTCGGCCAAACAGGGCTGGATGGCAGAGGAGCCGGCAGGGCCCAAGGATTCCATGGGGCCGCTGCTCGACAAGGTCCTCGCTCATTTCACCGAACCCCAGGTCGAGGAAGGCCCGTTCCGGATGCTGGTGACCAGCATCGAGCGCAATGCGTTCCTGGGCCGCATCCTGACCGGACGTATCCATTCGGGTTCGGTAAAACCCGGCGATGCCGTTCATGCGCTGTCCCGCGACGGCAAGGTGGTCGAAAAAGGCCGGATCAGCAAGGTTCTGGGCTTTCGAGGGCTGGAGCGCGAGCCGATCGAGGAAGGCAAGGCGGGCGATATCGTGGCCCTGGCCGGGCTCGAAACCGCGACCGTGGCCAATACCATCGCCATTCCGCAGGTGACCGAGGCGCTCGAGGCCAAGCCGATCGATCCCCCCACCCTTTCGGTGACGTTCAGGATCAATGACGGCCCGCTGGCCGGCCGCGAAGGCGACAAGGTGCAGAGCCGGGTGATCCGCGACCGCCTGATGCGCGAGGCCGAGGGCAATGTGGCAATCCGGGTGACCCCGGGCGACGACAATGACAGTTTCGACGTCGCGGGCCGTGGCGAGCTTCAGCTCGGCGTTCTGATCGAAACCATGCGCCGCGAGGGGTTTGAACTCTGCCTTGGCCGCCCCAAGGTGCTGTTCAAGGAAGAAAACGGGCAAAAGCTCGAGCCGGTCGAAGAAGTGATCATTGACGTCGATGACGAGTTTTCCTCTGTCGTCGTCCAGAAGCTCACCGAACGGCGTGGCGATCTCGTCGAGATGCGGCCTTCGGGGCAGGGGCGTACGCGCGTGCGGCTCTATGTGCCGACCCGCGGGCTGATCGGCTATCAGGGCGAACTTTTGTCCGACACGCGCGGCACGGCGATCTTCAACCGGGTGTTCCACGAATACGCGCCCTTCAAGGGGCCGTTGCCCATTCGGCGCACCGGGGTGCTGATCTCCAATGCGACGGGCGTGGCGGTGGCCTATGCGCTGTTCAACCTCGAGGATCGCGGGCCGATGCTGATCGATCCGGGCGTCGACGTTTACGAGGGCATGATCATTGGCGAGCACAATCGCGAGAACGATCTGGAAGTGAACGTTTTGAAGGGCAAGCAGTTGACCAATATCCGGACCACCTCGAAGGACGAGGCGATCCGGTTGACGCCGCCCAAGAAGCTCAGCCTCGAACAGGCGCTGAGCTATATCGCCGACGATGAATATGTCGAGGTGACGCCGCAATCGGTGCGGTTGCGCAAAATCCACCTCGACCCGCATGACCGCAAGCGCGCCGCGCGGGCGGCAGCGGCGGAGTCGGCGGCGAGTTGATTTGATGAGCGGGCAGGGCGGGCCTATATTGGCGGCGCTCTGCCCATCGTTTTTTCACGAGGTGCCGCGATGAGCGATACATCGACCAAGCAACGCACGCAAACCAGGATCAGGACCGAGCGGCCCAAGCTGCACAAGGTGATCCTCGTCAATGACGATTACACGCCGCGCGAATTCGTGGTGAAGGTGCTCCAATCGGTTTTCCGGATGGGGGAACCGCAGGCGGAATCGATAATGATGACCGCCCACCAGAAGGGCGCTGCGGTGGTCGCCGTCTATACCAAGGAAATCGCCGAGACCAAGGCGGACGAGGCGATCGAATTGAGCCAGCAGTTCGGGTTTCCGCTGATGGTGACGACCGAGCCGGAGGAATAAGGGCACCTTCGTGCATGTGGGGGCGTCTCTGCTGGATTCCGGGAATAAATCCCGGAATGACACGGCGGGGGATAAAGGCGACCGCATCTTCGGCATTCGCGGAGAGGACGAGGGGAGAGGCCCGGGATAGCCCGCGCCTCTCTTTGCCGTTTTCAGTCAGTACCACTCCCCGCGCACCACTTCCGTGCCGCCGCCGATTTCGTCGAGCAGCAATTGCTCGAACTGGTCGAGGTCGCTGTCGTTATAGTGGTAGGGATAGACATAGGTGGGCAGGAACGCGGCGACGCCGGAGGCGGCCTGGGCAACGTCCATGGTGAAGGGCAGGTTCATGGGCACGAAGGCGACGAAGATGTCTTCGAGCGCGCGCATCTCGGGGATGTCCTCGGTGTCGCCGGCGATATAGACGCGGCGCTCGCCGATGGTGAGGATATAGCCGTTGTCGCGCCCTTGCGGGTGGTATTGCAGGCGGTCCTCGGTGGTGTTGTAGGCCGGGACCGCCTCGATCGCGATGTCGCCGAAGCTGTCGGTATCACCATTGGCCATTTCCCGCGCCCGGGCGGCAAGGGCTTCGGGAAGCATGGCGAAGACGGCGGGATTGGTGATGATCTCGGTCGCCTCGCCCATCAGCGCTTCGAGGGTTTCGAGCTCGAAATGGTCGCCATGCTCGTGGGTGACCAGGATCAGATCGGGGGGCGGGAGGTAGGAATAGGGCTCGGTGCCGCCGACCGGATCGACATAGATCACCCCCGAGGGCGTTTCGAGGACCAGCGAGGCGTGGGCGATGGGGTGGACGAAGAAATCGCCGGCCTCGGAAGGGTAGAGATCGCCATCGGCCTGGGCGAAGGCCGTACGGGGCACGATGGTGGTAACGCCCAGGGCCGCAAGGCCGGTGAGGCCGAGGCCAAGCGTCTGGCGGCGGGTAAAACTCATTTCTGCTTCCTCCTTTTTGAACGGTCTTGTGGCCATGATACGCGTCCAGGCCGGCAATCGCCACAGGGGTGGTTGTGATTGGGTGCCTCTTTCGGCGTCGACGCCATCTCGATTTCGCCGGGATTTCCCTGTTAAGATTGGCTTAATCGATTGGGCCGAGGGGACCTCACGCAATGGCAAGCCAGAACAACGCCGCCCGGATCGGGCAGACGATCAAGGGGCTCGAGGTCACCTCGCGCTTCGCGCTTGCCGTTCTGGCGCTGGCGAGCGGGGTCTATACCTATCTGGGCGTACGCGGGCTGTTGGACGGGGACGCCAATTTCGTCTTTTTCGCCGCCATCATCTATTCGGTCGCCGTGTCGGTGGGCATCTATGTGTTCTGGAGCTACATGATGCGGTTCCTGCCGTTGATGCGCACCATGAGCCAGAGGCTGCTGATGGCCGCGATCATGGCGCTGGGTTCGCTGATGATCGTCGCCATGAGCTCCTGGCTCAACGCGGCGGCGCTGGCCGGATCGGCGGCGCTCGAACAGCATATGGCGGTGACGCTGGAAAACTACACCGGCGATCTGGACGCCGCGCACGGCAATGCGCTGGCCGCCCAATCGCTGTTGCCCGACGTGCAGCGGGCGGCGGATCGGTTCGCGACGCTGGCTCAGGAAGAGCGTGAGGGCGGGGCGCTGACCGGCACTTCGGGGTCGGGTTCGGTGGTGCAGCTTTTGAGCCAGATGAGCACGCAGATGACGGCGCTGGCTGGAACCATCGCCCAGTCCCAGGAGCGGGCGGCGGCGCTGTTTGCCACCGGAAGCGAGCATCTGGCGGCGATGCGCGAACTGGTTTCGGCGCCCGGCGAGGTGCAGCCCCGGGCCGATGCCTTCGCCGCCGAGATCGTGGCACTGACCGGGGTGATCGCGGCGCTGCAGGAAACCTCGGTCGCCCCTTCCGTGGCGCGGGCCGCCGACGATATTTCGCTGGGCTTCATCGCGCCGGTGGCCGATGGGCAGAATGCCGGGCTTGTGGTGCGCCAGGACGCGGCGATGGCCAATATCCGGGGCGCCGTGGACGCGCAATCGGCGGCGCTGGTCGAGGCCGCCCAGGCCATCATGGCCGAGCCGGCGGTCGAACCGCGCCGTTTCGTGCCGCTATCCTCGGCCGAGGCGGTGCTGCGCTATGCCTCCGATTTCGTCCCCTCCTGGGCCGGGGCGATCTCGATCGACCTCCTGCCGGTGGTGCTGGTGCTGCTGCTCTCGGTCGCCCATTCGGCGATGCGGCGGGACGCCGAATCGCTCGATGACGCCGAAACGCTGACGGCGGCCGACATGATGCGGGCCGTGGCGCTCCACAACCAGATGATGGCGAGCCGCCTGCCGCCCGCCGAGCCCCTGCCCGATATCGAAAGTGAGCCGCAACCCGAGGCGGCACATGACGGAGAGGAGGCGCCCCCGGTCGCCGCCGAACCGATCCGCGCCGATGGGGACGACACGGTTACGCCCTTGCCGGGCCTCAACCAGCGCAAGCGCACCGAGGCGCCGCAACGGCCATGACCAGTCTGGGGGAGACGCCGCGGAAGGGGTTTGGCGCACGGGTCGTCGATGCCCTCGCCGCAATCGAGGACGGGGCGATCCTGCGTACTGCCTTTTACGCCATGCTGGCGGGGACGGCCTGGGTGCTGTTTTCGGATTATTCCGATCTCAACCGGATGGAACCGGCCGATCTGGCGGTGGTGCCGGGCGATCCGCTGCTGCCGGCGGTCGAGCGGCCCGAGATCGACCCCGACAATCCCGCCTATCGCCCGCTCGACCATATCACGACGCCCGCCGAACAGCTTTCCGAGCCCCTGTCGATCGAACTTGTCGGCGGGGGCGTCCTGATGCTGTCGGGGACCATCGTTCCGGGGGCGGCGAACCAGTTTGCCGAAGAAATCGACACGCGTGGCGACTATGTCGAGACGGTGGCGCTCAATTCGCCGGGCGGGTCGGTGGAGGATGCGCTCTCGATCGGAAGGATGATCCGGGAGAACGGGTTTGCGACCGCCGTTGGGGACGGCGCGCTTTGCGGATCGTCCTGCCCGCTGGTGCTGGCGGGCGGGGTCGAGCGGCTGATCTCGGAAAGCGCCGCCGTGGGGGTGCATCAGATCTACGCGGGGACCGACGGGCCGGAAATCGGCTCGGCGCAGGCCATGAGCGACGCGCAGGCGATGACGGCGCGGATCGCACGCTATCTCGATGAGATGGGGATCGACCCGCTGCTGTGGGTCCATGCGATGGAGACGCCGCCCGACATGCTTTATTTCCTCACCATGGAAGAGATGGAGGAAACCGCGCTGGCCGCAGCCCCTAACCCTGTCTGATGGCGGTTGCTCCGAGCCCGGAATGGGCGGCGAGGCGGACGCAGTTGCCGCCGGCGCGTTCGGCCTCGTCGAGGGCCCAGAGGCCGCGGGCGAGGAGGTCGGGATAGGCATCGCCCGGTTCGCGCTCGGTGATGCCGAGCGTCAGGCCGGGGACGGTTTCGCCCAGCCGATCGCGGGCCTTCTTGCGCAGGATTTCGGCGGTGTGACGGGCGGCAAATAAATTGCTGCCGGGGGCGAGGATTGCGAATTCGAAATCGGCCATGCGGCCCACCAGCGCGCCCTTGGGGGCGGTTTCGGCGATGAGGGCGGCCAGGGCGGCGACCGGGCGTTCGCGGGAGCGGGCCGGGCGATCGATGGCGATCAGCGTCAGGGCCATGTCGAGCCGGTCGCCGTCGGGGCGCTCGGTCTGGGCCAGCGCCAGCACGCGGCGGCTGGTGTGGGCGGTAAAGCCGGCGCGGTTGAGAAGCCCGGTTTCCGGATCGCGCTCGGCGCGGCGGACGAGGCGCTTGGCGGTGTCTTCCACCATCAGGGCCAGGCCGGAGGTGGCGAGGATGAGCAGCAGGATGGCACCCGAGGCACTGGAAATGCCCGCATAGATGGTGCCCGCATAGCCGGTGGGTTCGGCGCCCACGCCCCCGGTCCATTGCGCGAGGAAAGGTTTGGCGAGGAAATGGAGGCTGAGGAGGCCAAAAAGGACGATGAACAGCCAGTCGGTCCAGACCTTGCCCCGGGCGCGGGCGATGACGCTGAGCGCGAGAAGGCTCAGCAGCGCATAGGGGATCTGATAGAGCATCTGGCGGGTGAAATCGGCGCGCGGCAGATCCAGGATCAGATAATAGAGCATCGTTGACGCGGCGATGATGGCAAAACCGCTGCCGGCAGGCATTTCGACGCGGTAGCGCCGGGCCAGCCCATAGGCGACAAGGACGAACATCAGCGCCATGGCGAGGGCGATCACCATGCGGGTGGGGCCAGGGGCAAAGCCCGCCGCAAGGACGATCTCGCCCAGATAGCTCAACCCGGCGGCGGCGAAGGCCGCCGCGAACCAGAGGGCGGGCCGGTTGACCGGATCGAAGCGGGCGAGCGCCAGGAACGCCGCCGATTGGATGGCGCACAGGGCAACGATCACCCAGAAAACAAGATTTGCGCCGCTCATGGTTCAACCCGCGGAACTGCTCGCCCCTTGTGGGGCGACTGAATATGGCACGAACCAGGGTCCGCCGACGAGTATTGGGTTAAGCAGATCAGGACGCCTCTGCCAAGCCCGCCGCAACGGATCGGGGCGGTTGGCCGTTGTTCCATGCGGCGAACACATGAGGAGACAAAAAATGGCGAAGGTTTTGACCGAGCTGGCCGATATCAGGACATGGACCGAGGGGCGCGGCGGCAATCCGATCATGGCCGACATGCCAGCGCCCGGGGGCAAGGACCAGTATCTCCTGAACCTCACTTTCGACCAGCACATGCTCAATGCCGACAACAATGAAGGGCCTGACCGGCCCACCACCGGGTTCGAGCTTGTGAGCTGGGAGGATTGGTACGAAGCGTTCAAGGCTCAGGATCTGGCGCTGGTGGTCGATGACGATCTGGAGGGCGATACCTATGCCGATTACCGGTTCATGAGCCGGAAGGAAGCGGAGAAGGGCGGGGCGTAGGGGATACTGCCCGGAGTTTGCGGCATGGTTCCTCGGGTCGCGCGCGAGGATGACGAGGAATTGGGTTCAGCGCAGGCCGTCGTCGATGGCGTACATGTCGTCGTCCGAGAGGCCGAAATGGTGGCCGATTTCGTGGACGAGGACATGGGTGACGATTTCGCCCAGCGTGTCGGTGTGCTCGGCCCAATAGTCGAGAATGGGGCGGCGGTAGAGCCAGACGCGGTTGGGCATCTGGCCTGTCTGCGGGATGACGCCGTCATCGGTCAAACCGATGCCCTCGAACAAGCCCATCAGATCGAAGGGGCTGTCGAGCTCCATATCCTTGCAGATTTCTTCGGTGGGAAATTCGGCGACGCGGCATTCGACGTCGCGCGACATGGAGCGGAAGGGCTCGGGGAGAGCCTCCAGAGCCTCGATGGCGAGCGCCTCGAAATCATCGAGGGAGGGGGCCGGGAGCGGCCCCCAGAATTTGGCATCGCCTTCGGAGGGCTCACTCATTACTGCTTAGGCCACTCGCGGATGTCGACGAAATGGCCGCGGATGGCGGCGGCGGCGGCCATGATGGGGCTGACGAGGTGCGTACGGCCCTTGAAGCCCTGGCGGCCCTCGAAATTGCGGTTCGAGGTCGAGGCGCAGCGCTCGCCGGGGGCGAGTTTGTCGGGGTTCATGGCCAGGCACATCGAGCAGCCCGGCTCGCGCCATTCGAACCCGGCTTCGATGAAAATCTTGTCGAGCCCTTCGGCCTCGGCCTGGGCTTTGACCAGCCCCGATCCGGGGACGACCATGGCGTTGACCCGGTCGTGGACCTTGTGGCCCTTGATGACGGCGGCGGCGGCGCGCAGATCCTCGATGCGGCCATTGGTGCACGAACCCAGGAACACACGGTCGAGTTCGATGTCGGTGATCTTGGTGCCGGGGACGAGGCCCATGTATTCGAGCGCGCGCTTTTTGGAAGCGCGGCGGTTGGCGTCGGCGATGTCGTCGGGGTTGGGCACGGTGCCCAGGACCGAGATCACGTCCTCGGGGGATGAGCCCCAGGAGACGATCGGAGGAAGGTTGGCGGCGTCGAGCACCACTTCCTTGTCGAACACCGCGCCTTCGTCGGTAAACAGCGTCTTCCAATAGTCGAGGGCCATGTCGTAAGCGGCGCCCTTGGGCGCGCGGGGGCGGTCCTTGACGTAGGCGAAGGTCTTTTCGTCGGGGGCGATCAGGCCGGCGCGGGCGCCGCCTTCGATGGTCATGTTGCAGACCGTCATGCGGCCTTCCATCGACAGCTCGCGAATGGCCTGGCCGGCAAATTCGATGACGTGGCCATTGCCGCCGGCGGTGCCGATCTCGCCGATGATGGCGAGGATGATGTCCTTGGCGGTGACGCCGTCCGGCAGCGAGCCGTTGACGGTGACGCGCATGTTCTTCGCCTTGGACTGGATCAGCGTCTGGGTGGCCAAGACGTGCTCGACTTCGGACGTGCCGATGCCATGGGCCAGGGCGCCGAAGGCACCGTGGGTGGAGGTATGGCTGTCACCGCACACGATGGTCATGCCAGGCAGGGTGAAGCCCTGTTCCGGGCCCACGATATGGACGATGCCCTGGCGCATGTCGTAGGCGTCGTAATATTCGATGCCGAAATCGCGGGTGTTTTCGGCGAGCGCGGCGATCTGGGTGACGCTTTCGGGATCGGGATTGGGCAGGCTGCGATCGGTCGTGGGCACGTTGTGGTCGACCACGGCGAGCGTGCGCTCGGGCGCGCGGACCTTGCGGTTCGACAGGCGGAGCCCTTCGAAGGCCTGGGGGCTCGTGACTTCGTGAACGAGGTGGCGGTCGATATAGAGGATGGCGGTGCCGTCCTCGTTATTGGCCACTACATGGTCGTCCCAGATCTTGTCGTAGAGAGTCCTCGGGGTCATCGGCTCGCAAATTCCAGTCAGTGAGGTTCAGGCGTACTCTCGGGTACGGTTGCGGGTATTTAAGCGCGAGGAGGGCGTGCGGTCAAGGGTCCGAAGATAACTGGCGCGTGAGAGTCCGGCCCGGGTTGCGCTGGATTTCCGGAATGATAATGGGGGTGCGGCAGGTGCCCCACCCCCAGAAGGATCAGCCTTTGTTGGCCATTTCGATGGAGTCGAGGATCACTCGGCGGGCATCGTCGACGCCGCCGATCCTGTCGATCTTGGCCCATTTGCCCGGTTCGAGGTCCTTGTAGTGCATGAAGAAGTGCTTGACGCGCTCGACCTGGATTTCGGGCAGGTCGGTGACGTCGGCGATGCCGTCATACATCTTGGTGAGCTTGGAGACGGGCACCGCAAGGATCTTTTCGTCCTGGCCGCCATCGTCTTCCATGAACAATACGCCGACCGGGCGCGAGCGGACCACGGCGCCGGGGACCAGCGGGCGGGAATTCAATACGATTACGTCGAGCGGGTCGCCGTCGCCGCACAGCGTATGGGGGACGAAGCCGTAGTTTCCGGGGTAGCGCATGGGGGTGTAGAGGAAGCGGTCAACGAACAACGCGCCGGAATCCTTGTCGATCTCGTATTTGATCGGCTCGCCGCCAAGGGGGACTTCGATGATGACATTGAGGTCGTCGGGCGGGTTCTTGCCCACTGGGATGGCGTCGATATTCATGCCGTTGGTTTCCTGGTTGGGAGGGAGGAGGGTCGGGCAGCTTTTTGCCTATCGGGACCCATCAATGCAAGCCATATTGACTGCACCAAGGCAGGAAGGGCGAGACAGGGGCGATGATGGGAACGATGGCGAAGGGAACTCTTGTTGCGGTATTGGTTGCCGGGGTCTCGGCCAGCGGTTGGGCGCAGGAGATGCGCAGCCAATATACCGAAATCGATTTGGAGGACTGCACGACGGTTTTCGTTTATGAGGCGGGAGCAGGTTGGGCCTGTCCCGGACTACGCGGCTTTCCGCTGCTCGTCGCCGAGCGCGACCTGCGGTTCGTTGTCTCTTTCGGGTTTTCGGCCTTTGACGAAAAAGCCTTCGAGCAGCGCTTCATGCGTTTCAATTCGGTGGGGGTGACCCTCGAATGGCTGGTGGCCGAGGATGAAGAGATGGGTCCGATCCCGGTGGCGGCCATCCAGCGCTTCTATCTCGACGGCTATGAGGAGGGCGATCCGGCCGACGAGGTGCTGGTCGTCACGCGGATCGAGGAGGGCAATACCTGCCAGGTTGCCCATATCGACGCGCGCGCCAATCCCGAGGCCAACGCCCTGGCGCGGGAAGCGGCGGCTGAGCTGGTGCCCGATTTCGATTGCGCCAGCCAGGACCCGGTCCGGGTCGGGGCGTGGGCGGTCGAAGGCGTTTGAAGCCCGCTGTCAGCTTCGCGCCAGATCGCTCAGCAGGCCGGCGGCGACCGAGAGGCGGGAGATTGTCAATTCACCCTCGATCAGATCGGCGATGGTTGCGGCCATGCGGGTGATGGCGGTCTGGCGCGGGGATTTCCAGGCCTTTATGCGGGTTTCGACCGGGCCGTCGCCGGCCGAGAGGATATCGGCGGCCAGGTCGCGCAGGGCGCGGGTGAGGTTGGCCAATGCCCGGTCGATGGCCATGCGGTCGAAGCGGTCGGCGGCATCGATGGCGGCGCCATGTTCGGTGAGGCGGCCCAGCCCGAAGGTTTCGATCACCGCGAACATCGCCTTGGCCGCGTCGAGGACTTCGGCCTCGCAGCGGCGGGCGACGAGGATGGCGTCGGGAGCCAGCGAGAGGACCGACAGCGCGGCGATGCGGCGGGCGAGATCGGGCGGGGTGCCGCCGGCTTGGAACGCCTCCTGCTGGCGGGCGGTGGTTTGGTCGAGATCGGGGGAGACAAGGCCAGCAAGCGCGGTGCCGATGGCGGCGACGCCGGAGCGGTAGCGCTCGACCAGGCCGGAAAGACCCTCGGAAAACTCCTCATTGCGCAGGAACCACAAGGCCATGGCGACCTGCAGGCTTTGCACTTCGGCGTAGAGCGCGAGCTGGGTTTCGCCCGAGATGCGGGTGTCGAGCGCGTCGATGGCCGCGTTCAGATCCTGAAGCTCGAAGCTGTCGCGGGCCGCCGCATAGGCCAGGGCGATGGCGCCCGATTCGGCGGCGGTGATCGCGGAAAGACGCGAGACGAAGGCCGGGCCGCCGCGATTGATCATGGCGTTGGAAAGGACGGTGGCGATCACCTCGCGGCGCAGGCGGTGGATTTCGATGGCGTCGGGGAAGCGGGCCTTGAGGGTTGGGGGGAAATAGCGGAACAGCTCGCGCGCCAGATAGGGATCGTCGGGAACCGGGGAGGCGAGGAGCTTGCCGTAGAGATCGAGCTTGGCATAGGCGAGCAGCACGGCCAGCTCGGGGCGGGCGAAGCCAGCGCCCGAGGCGGCGCGCTCGGCAAGGGTCTGATCCTCGGGGAGGTATTCGACGGTGCGGTTGAGTTCGCCGGCCTTTTCCAGATCCTCGATGAAATCGACGAGGTCGGGGAAATCGGCCATGCCCCGGCGCTGGGCGAGGGAAAGGGCGAGGGTCTGGAGATAGTTGTTCCTCAGGCACAGCTCGGCCACCTCATCGGTCATCTCGGTGAGGAAGGCGTTGCGAGCCTCGAGCTCGAGTTCGCCCGAGCGCACGAGGTCGGAAAGCGCGATCTTGATGTTGACTTCGAGGTCGGAGGAATTGACGCCGGCCGAATTGTCGATGGCGTCGGTGTTGATACGCCCGCCAGCAAGCGCGTATTGCACGCGGCCGCGCTGGGTGACGCCGAGATTGGCACCCTCGCCCACCACCCTGGCGCGCACGGCATCGGCGGGGATACGGATCGCGTCATTGGCCCTGTCGCCCACCTGGGCGTCGGTTTCGTCCGAGGCGCGGATATAGGTGCCGATGCCGCCGAACCAGAGGAGATCGATATCGGTTTTAAGGATCGCCGACATGATTTCGGTCGGGCTGGCGCTTGCCGCCGAAAGACCGAGCAGGGACTGGATGGCGGGGGAAAGGGGGATGGATTTGGACTGTCGGGAAAAGACGCCGCCGCCCTCTGAAATCAGGGTCGTATCGTAATCCTGCCAGCTCGAGCGGGGCAGGTCGAACAACCGGCGGCGTTCGGCAAAGCTCTTTTCGATGTCGGGATCGGGGTCGAGGAAGATGTCGCGGTGGTCGAAGGCGGCGACGAGGCGGATCTTCTCCGAGAGCAACATGCCATTGCCGAAGACGTCGCCGCTCATGTCGCCGACGCCAGCCACTGTGAAACCCTGTGTCTGGATATCGATATCGATTTCGCGGAAATGGCGTTTGACCGCTTCCCAGCCACCGCGCGCGGTGATGCCCATCTTCTTGTGGTCATAGCCGGCCGAGCCGCCAGAGGCGAAGGCGTCGCCCAGCCAATAGTCGCGAGAGGTGGCGATGGCGTTGGCGGTGTCGGAAAAGCTCGCCGTACCCTTGTCGGCGGCGACCACCAGATAGGGATCGTCGGAATCGCGTCGGAAGACCGTTTCGGGCGGCAGGACCGTGTCGCCCACGAGATTGTCGGTGACGTCGAGGAGGCTGGAAATAAAGATTTCGTAGCAGGCGGTGCCTTCGGCCATGAAGGTTTCGCGGTCGGGGTTTGGCGGCAAGCGGCGGGGCACAAAGCCCCCCTTGGCGCCGACCGGGACGATCACCGCGTTCTTGACCATCTGGGCCTTGACCAGCCCCAAGATTTCGGTGCGGAAATCCTCGGGGCGATCGGACCAGCGCAGGCCGCCGCGCGCGATGGGACCGCCGCGCATGTGGATGCCTTCGAGACGGGGCGAATAGACGAAGATTTCGCGCCAGGGACGCGGCTCGGGCAGCTTGTCGATCCGGGTGGTGTCGAATTTGATGGCGAGGGCGGGGCGGGGCTTGCCGTCGACGCGCTGGTAGAGATTGGTCCTGACGCTCGCTTCGATGAGGTTGAGCAGGCGCCGGACGATCCTGTCCTCATCGATCGAGGTGATGGCGTCGAGCCCGGTGGCGATGCGCTCGTGAAGCTCGGTTGCCGATTTCGTGCGGTCGGCTTGCAGATGGGGGTCGTGCAGCGTGTGGAAGAGCTCGACGAGCGCGCCGGCGATGGCCGGGTGGGCGGCGAGCGCTGTCCAGATATAGGATTGGGAAAAGGCGATGCCGACCTGCTTGAGATAGTGCCCGAGCGCCCGCAGGAGGGCGACGTCGGGATGGGCGAGGCCCGCGAGAAGGGTGAGGCGGTTGTAGCCGTCGTTTTCGGCGATGCCGCGCGATACCGCCAGGATCGCCTCCTCGATGCGGCTGGCGGAACTGGAGAGGTCGAGGGGCGTGCCGGAGGTAATTTCGAGCGCCATGGCGTGGAGGAAACGCGGCTCGCGGCCCTGAGGGTGGATGGTGAAGGTGCGCTCGTCGACCACCTGGAAGCCGAAATTTTCGAGCATGGGCACGCGGGCCGACAGCGGGATCGGATCGGCACGGTGATAGACGTTGAGGATGAAGCTTTGAGGCCCGTCATCGCCGGGGGTGAGGCGCAGGGCGAGGGGATTGTCGCGGCCCAGCGCCTTGAATATGGCGATATCGTCGAGCGCGTCGGTGTGGGAATGGGCGATCTGATAATCGGCGGAAAAGGCGTTGGCGTAGTCGGCGATCGCCGTGGGATGGGGGGCGGACGAGAGCAGGCGGTCGGCGAAGGTGCGGGTCAGCTCGGTGATTTCGGCTTCCAGATCCTCGCGGGCCGGGCGGGGTGTCTCTCCGCCATTGCGGCCGATGATGAAATGGACGCGGGCCAGATCGCCCTCCGGAAAATCGGGGGTGAAAGCGGAAAGGCGTCCCTCGTAGCGGGTGGCCAGATGTTCTCCGATGCGGGCGCGGACCGTGGAATCGAACCGGTCGCGGGGCAGATAGACGAGGATTGAGACGAAATTGTCGAACCTGTCGATGCGCGGCAGGACGCGCACGCGGGGGCGGTCGGCAAGCGTGGAGATGATCGTTGCGAATTCAGCCAACTCGTCGATGGCGATCTGGAACAGCTCGTCGCGCGGATAGCTGTCGAGCGTGGCCATCAGCGCCTTGCCGGCATGGGAGCGCGGATCAAAGCCCGAGCGGCGGACGACCTCGACGATCTTGTGGCGGAGGAGCGGGATTTCGGTGGCCGGAACAGCCTGGGCGGCTGAGGTGAAGAGCCCCAATATGCGCAATTCGCCGGTGATGGCGCCCTCGGCATCGAAGGTCTTGACCCCGACGTAATCCATATGGACGCGGCGGTGGACCAGTGCGCGGCGATTGGCCTTGGTGACCATCAGCGGTTCGTCGGTGGCAAGGAAGGCCAGATGCTGGGCGTTCATATGCGAATAGGTGCTGCCCTCGCGCAGATAGAGGTAATCGGGGTCGCGCAATATGCCCAGGCCCGAGCCTTCGAGAGGGACGAGGGTCTTTCGTTCATCTTCGCCGGAGAGGCGATATTCGCGCATGCCCAGGAAGGTGAAATTGTGATCGGCGAGCCAGGCGAGGAAATGGACCGCCTCGGTGAGGGCGGGCTCGCGCATCTGGGGCGGGTGCGAGCGGTAGGAGACGACGACGGTGCGCAGGCGTTCGAGCATGTCGCGCCAGTCGAGGACGGCGGCGCGGACCTGGGCCATGGTCTGGGTGAGCTCTAGGCGGATCGTCTCGATGGTTCTGGGATCGGCCGGGGTGTCGATATGGACCTGGAGCACGCTTTCGTTGCGTGAGGTTTCGGTGGGGGTTTCGAGGACCTGCCAGGGGGTCGTGGCGGTGTCGAGCGCGACGACGGGGTGGGTCATGAAGCGGATCGCGCCGCCGGCGGCGCGGATGGCGGCAAGTGCGGAATCGACGATGAAGGGGGTATCGGCCGAATGGATGTCGATGATCGTCGTGCCGTCGAGGGTTTCGGGTGTCCATATCTCGATGCCCGCCTCACCCGGTGTGCGGCGGCCGATCTCGGAAAAGGTGCGGCGGAGCAGGGTTTCGAGGGTTTCGGGATCGTAGAGGGCCAAATCCTGCTCGTCGGCCGAGCGCAGGGCGTTGGCGATGAAGCCGAAAAGCGCGGCGCTTTCGGTCTTGATATGGGTGAGCCGGTCGCGCCACTGGCGCATCATGGTCTCGGTGGTTTCGATCATCGTCCCCGTATCCCCAACATTTATCCGCTATGGTGGAGAGGCTATTCCGGCCTGCCGGATAAGTCCAATATGTTCTTTGAAATTCAAGGACATACGACCTTGGTATTTGTCAGGATGGCTGTCCCAATCGGTGGGAACGAAAAAGAGCCGGGCGAAATTGCCCGGCTCGCGTGATTGTGACTTTTCCCTAGTGAAGCACGGCCAGGAGCAGCAGGGCGATGATGTTGGTGATCTTAATCATCGGATTGACCGCGGGGCCGGCGGTGTCCTTGTAGGGATCGCCCACCGTGTCGCCGGTGACTGAGGCCTTATGGGCTTCGGACCCCTTGTAGTGGGTCTGGCCGGTGGAATCGGTGAACCCGTCCTCGAAGCTCTTTTTGGCGTTGTCCCAGGCGCCGCCGCCCGCCGTCATCGAGATGGCGACGAAGAGGCCCGTGACGATGACGCCGAGCAGCATGGCCCCGAGCGCGGCGAAGGCGGCGGCCTTGCCTGCGATCAGGAGGATCACCCCGAACACGAAGATGGGCGAAAGAACCGGAAGCAGCGAGGGGACGATCATCTCGCGGATGGCGGCCTTGGTCAGCATATCCACGGCACGGCCGTAATCGGGCTTGGTGGTGCCCTCCATGATGCCGGGGTTTTCTCGGAACTGGCGGCGGACTTCCACCACCACCGATTGCGCGGCGCGGCCCACGGCGGTCATCGACATGCCGCTGAAAAGAAACGGCAAGAGGCCGCCGAACAGCAGGCCGACGACGACATAGGGGTCGGCGAGCGAGAAGCTCACCTCGCCCACCCCGAAGAAGAAATTGCCCTCGGTGGCCGTGGAGATAAAGTAGGAAAGGTCCTGGGTGTAGGCGGCGAACAGGACCAGCGCGCCCAAGCCCGCCGAGCCGATGGCGTAGCCCTTGGTCACGGCCTTTGTGGTGTTGCCGACAGCGTCGAGCGCGTCGGTGTTCTTGCGCACCTCGTCGGGAAGACCGGCCATTTCAGCGATGCCGCCGGCATTGTCGGTGACTGGACCGAAGGCATCGAGCGCCACGACCATGCCCGCCAGGGCCAGCATGGTGACGACGGCCACCCCGATGCCGAACAGGCCGGCCAGCGAATAGGTGACGATGATGCCGGCGATGATGACGAGGGCCGGAAGTGCCGTGGATTCGAGCGAAACCGCAAGGCCCTGGATGACATTGGTGCCGTGGCCGGTGATCGAGGCCTCGGCGATGGAATTGACCGGGCGGCGGCCGGTGCCGGTGTAATATTCGGTGATCCAGATGATCAGGCCAGTGATGACCAGCCCGGCGATGCCGCAGAAATAAAGCGCCCAGGGCGTGAAGACCGTCTCGCCCACGGTGATGGTCATGCCCATGTCGCCGAACAGCAGCCACATGACGGGGACGAGGGCGACCAGCGAGAGGACGCCGGTGGCGATGATGCCCTTATAGAGCGCGCCCATGATGTTGCCCGAGGCACCGAGCTTGACGAAATAGGTGCCCACGATCGAGGTCAGGACGCAGACGCCGCCGATGGCGAGGGGCAGGACCATGCCGATCAGTTGCAGTTCGGCGGGCAGGATGATGGCGGCCAGAACCATGGTGGCGACCACGGTCACCACATAGGTTTCAAACAGATCGGCGGCCATGCCGGCGCAGTCGCCGACATTGTCGCCCACATTATCGGCGATGGTGGCTGGGTTGCGCGGGTCGTCCTCCGGGATACCGGCTTCGACCTTGCCGACCATGTCGCCGCCCACATCGGCGCCCTTGGTGAAGATGCCGCCGCCTAGACGCGCAAAGATGGAAATCAGCGAAGCGCCGAAGCCCAGAGCGACCAGCGCGTCGATGACGGTCCTGTCGGTGGCTGCAAAGCCCAGCGCGAGGAGAATGAGGAAATAGACGGTGACGCCCAGAAGGCCGAGCCCGGCGACCAGCAGGCCGGTGACGGCGCCGGACTTGAAGGCCAGATCGAGCCCGCCGGCCAGCGAAGTGGTGGCGGCCTGGGCGACGCGGACATTTGCGCGCACCGACACGTGCATGCCGATGAAGCCGGCGGCGCCCGAAAGCACCGCGCCGATCAGGAAGCCGATGGCCGCGTAGATGCCGAGCAGCAGGAAGGCGATGATAAGGATCACCACGCCGACGATGGCGATGGTGGTGTATTGGCGTTTGAGATAGGCGGTGGCCCCTTCGCGCACCGCCGCCGAGATTTCCTGCATGCGCGCGCTGCCGGCATCGGCGGCAAGAAGCGTACGCGTTGTCACGATGCCATAGACGACCGAGAGGACGCCACAAGCAATAATCAGCCACAAGGCCAAAGTCATAGTCTTATTCCCCTCACTTTGTGCCCGGAAAGGGCACAGGAAGGGTGCGGCGACAAAGGCCCCAAAACTTCCGCCCGGTCCGGTTTATTTTCCTTATCCGTCCATCCCGAAATGTTCCCTCTCCCCGGGATGGGCGGAGACCTGCGCGCGAGCACAGCTCAGCGCGAAGGATAGGCGGAACTGATCGATCGAGGCAATCGATATTCTTTGCGCTATTTTGGTCAGGATTACTGGCTTATTTGGTCTTATCGCATTGAATCGAAATAGAGACGGCCAAGCATCAGTATTGACCTATCGGGAGGCGAGGGATGCAAGGATGGGAGAGAGCACATCGGGATCGCCAGCGATGGCGATGAGCTTGGTGCGGCTGGTTTCTCCGCTCACCAGCGTGAAGGCGGATCTGGGAAGACCGGTGGTTTTGGCGAGGAGTTTTAAGACCGCGGCGTTGGCGGCGCCCTTGTCGGGCGGGGCGGTGACGCGGATTTTCAACGCGCACGAACCGTCGGCGCGCAGCTCGGGGCCGTCGACGGTCTCGGTGCGGGCGTTGGGCGTGACGCGCAGCGAAAGCCGCGCGCCGTCAGGAGAGAGCACATAGAAGGCCGGGGCGTTCACGGCCGGAGGGGTGTCCTCAGAGGCCCTGCATGGCGACCTGGCGCATCAGCGGATAGAGCACCACGAGGCGGATGAAATAGATCGCCAGGAACAGCACGATGGGGGAGATGTCGAGGCCCCCGAAATTGGGCAGCATGCGCCTTATGGGCGAAAGGAGCGGATTGGTGAGCTGCCAGAGCGCGTTGGCGATGGTGGCCACGAACTGGTTGGACATGTTGAGGATATTGAAGGCCAACAGCCAGCTCACGATCACCTGGGCGATCATTACGAAGATGACGAGGCTGAGCACCACGTCGACAAACTGCAAAAGTCCAAACAGCATTGGCGGTCCCTTTTTCGCGATCGGCTTTATATAGAGCGGCGGAACGGGAAAAGAAATGGTCGCCGCCCGAGCCGGCATTTCTTGAGCTCAAGAAAAAAGGCCCGCCTCAGATACGCGAGGCAAGGGCCTTTGCAAGAGTTTACCCGGTACGCAACACACAAAGTTCCGGATGGGAAGGGCAATGCATGTGGCGTGCCAGTTCGCAGGAATGGAGCGCAATCGGGCGGGATTGCTGCAATTTGAGTCGAAGTGGAGCGAAGGAGGCGGTCAGGTTTTCGCATTTTGCAATTGCGGGTGTTGCAAAATGCGAGGGATGGGGGCGGCCGGTCAGGCCTCTTCTTCGTCCTGGGGGGCGGCGTCGGGCGGGGTGGTGGAGCGCTTGGCCCGGTTGCGCAGCACGGTGCGCTGGCGCGAGGAGACGCCGATCAGCTCGGCCACGCGCCAGACCATGTTGTCTTCCAGCTCATGGTTGGAATCGTCGGCGAACACCACCTGCCACATCATTGAAATGATCTCCATCTTTTCGGCGTCCTCGAGCCGGGCCAGACGGGTGGTGAACTGGTAGAAATCGACAGCGTCGCGGTCGCGACGGCGCGCTTCGGCGAGGAGTTTTTTCACTTCGGCCTCGTCGAGCCCGTAATGGTCCTTCAGCGCATTGGCGATCGCCTTGGCCTCGATGGAACTCGACGCGCCATCGACGGACGCCAGATGCACGAGCAGCGCGGCGACCGCGAGGCGCGGTTCCATGGGCTGGGCGGCGTTCTTTTCGGACTGGCCGAACAGGCGGGCGATGGATTCGAACATGAACCGGCTCATTTTGAGGGCGACAGAAAGATTATGCGGCCAAGGGTAAGGAGCGCGAGCGGCGGGCTCAAGCGGTCGCGCGGGGGCGTGATCAAGGATTTTGCCATCTGTCGTTTACCTGCCACAGGGGGGCATATCGCGCTATGCGGGTCGTGACGGAAGGTCCGGACAATGTTGTTTTTCCCCAAACGCCGGTCTAAGACCTGAAACCGCTCGAGGAGCGATCCCTTGCGTCCTGCCCTAGCCGGTGAGCAGATTTGTCACGTTCCCAGCACCGGCCCGACCGCTTATCGAGATGAGTTCATGCCGCTCGGCGCCTCCCGGGCGCGAGCGTTGGAAAAAACCGGAAACCGCCACGCCATGATTCTTGCCGCGATCCTGCTTGCCGGCTGTGCTCTTTGGGCGCTCGGGGAAGCCATCATGCTCACCGGAGCCCAGATCACGGTGCTGGGGGGGAGCGTGGCGACCGTGGGGATGGTGTTGGCCGGTTGCGGCATCTGGACGCTCAAGGACCTGCCGGGCATGGTCAAGCCGGGTCGCGTGGGGATCGTGCTGTCGGCGTTCGGGGCGTTTTCCTTTGCCATGGTGATGATCATCGTCCTGACCTCGGGGGTCGTGGGGGCAATGGCGGAAGGAACGGTCGGGCACGCAGATATCGTCTTTACGCCCTTCTATCTCCTGGCTTTGGCGTTCGTCGTGGCGGGGCTTTTGGCCTTCGCCATTCACTTCAGCAAGGCGCCCGGAGCGCCGGCCACCGCGGCGCTGGTGCCCGGCGCGCTCGCGGTCGGCCATACGGCGCGGATTTTCGTGCCCGATCTCGCGGTCTATCACGAGACACTCTCGATCGCCCTGGCGCTCTATCTGGGCTGGCTCGGTGTGCGGCGCGTGGCGCTGCGGACCCCAAGGCCCGATCCGGCGTCCTGACCGGTTTCAGAGGGCCGAAATGGCGGTCGCCAGATCGATGTCCTTTTGGGTGATCGCGTCCTTGTCATGGGTCTTGAGCGCGATTTCGACGCGGTTATAGCTGTTGGACCAATCGGGGTGATGATTGGCCTTTTCAGCCAGGAACGCGACCCGGGTCATGAAGGCGAAAGCTTGGGTGAAATCGGCGAATTTGAAGCTTCTGGCGATGGCCCCTTCGGGTGTCAGCTCCCAGCCCTCAAGCCGCGACAGCGCCTTTTCGACGTTGATGGCGGGTGTATTATTGGACATTTCGCTCATCCTTTTGCGTGCCGGAAGTCCACTATTGTCCGCGCATGGCAAGGGGACCGCAAGCCCCGCAAAGGCGGGGTGAAGGAACGGATGATTTCGAACGAGGGAAACTGGTGCCGCTTGCGTGACTCGAACACGCGACCCCATCATTACGAATGATGTGCTCTACCAACTGAGCTAAAGCGGCATGGCCCGGAGGCGAATGGGCGTCCTTTTACTGGGGGCCGGGGCAATTCGCAAGGGCAAAGGCGGGCCGGACCCGCCTTTTTGCCGATCACGGTTGAGGTTGGGTTTCCGCCGGTTCGGCCGGGATGGGGAGGGGATCGGGTGTGGCGTCGGGAAGGGCGCGGGTTGGGGTGCGCGTTTCGAGCGGAACCTTCCATTCGAAGGCGTCGAGCCGGCCGGTGACGGGGGACGCGGGGACCCAATCGTCGGAGGTGACGCCATCGGCGGTCCAGGCGGGGTCGGCGGGCGCGGTAAGGGCGCGGGCCAGCCATTCGCGCGCCTTGCCCTGGTCGCCCGATTGGCCTTCCTCGATTTCGGCCATCAACAGGCACATCTGGCGAGTCGGCGTCTTGCCCAGGAACGGGGCCAGCGCGTTGCGGGCGGTGCTCCAGTCATAGGCGTCGATGGCGGCGCGGGCGAGGACGATGGCGGCGGCCGGATGGCCCTCGGGCGTTTCGATCAGGGTGTTGAGGCGCTTGAGGCGTTCGAGCGCCGAGGCGCCGGGTTTTACGTGGGCATAGAGGGTCGCGGCGTCGGGGTGGTGGCTGGCGCGCCAGACGCGGCGCAGCAGCGATGAGGCGCGGCGGGTGTCGCCGCGATTGATGAGGATGCGGGCGGCGACCAGCGCGGCGGGCACGAAATCGGGGATCGCCTTGAGCGCCTTGTTGGCGTGCTCATAGGCGGTATCGGGTTCGGTTTCCTCGATCGCCATGGCCAGCGCGGTTTCGAGCACACCCTGGCGGCGCTTCTTGGCGGCTTTTTGCGCGCGGGTGCGGGCGGGGAGGGATGCGCTCATCTCCAGGGCGTCGGCCCAGGCGCCACGGGTGGCGAGGTCGTCGAACACAGCTTCGGACGCCCAGTCGAGGCTGGGAGAAATGGCCAGGGCCTTGCGCGCGAAGGTGATGGCGGCGCCGGTGCGGTTCTGGGTGCGGGCCTGTTCGTAAAGGCCCGACAGCGCGGCGAGCGCCGTGCGGTCGCTCGAGATCAATGCCCGATAGTGCTCGCGGGCCGAGGAGAGATCGCCCAGGGCAAGCTCGGCGCGGGCTTCGAGCAGCCGGGCGGCGGGGTTGTCGGGAAGTTTGGATTGCGCGTCGCGGGCCAGCATGCGGACGCGGGAAAATTCGCCAGCCTGGAGTGCGATCATGGCGTCGGAAAGTGCTTCGACGCCGGCCTTCTCGCGGCGACGGGCATTAGCGCGGGCGAGGGCGGCGGGGGCGCCGATCAGGCGCCGGATGACGGCCCAGGCGAGAATGGCGAGGACGATTACCGCGATGACGACAAAGAGCGCCGTGCCCAGGCCCGGGCTCATGCGCCACGTGCCGAAGGCGATCTCAACGGTGCCGGGAAGCGCGATGAGCCAGGCGGCACCGAGCGCGACCAGAAGGCTGAGCGCGAGATAGACGACGAGACGGATCATTGAGCGGCCTCCGCCACGGGATCGGCGCCGCGGACGGTTTCAAGCAGAGCCTGGGCGCTTTGGGCGCGGGCCAGCTCGCGATCGAAGCCGGGGGCGGCGGCCTGCATGGGCTGGGGGAGGGCGGCAAAGGCGGTCTGCGCGGAGGCAAGATCGCCGGCGGCGAGCGCCGCTTCGGTGCGGCCCACAAGCCCCTGGGGCGAATCGCCGTCGGTGGGGCGCAGGGCGAGGGTCGAGGCGGCCTGATTGAGCAGGGTTTGGGCCCAATTGGCCTGCGGGTCGGGGGGGAGGGCGCCGAGCATGGCGGGGATGGTCGCGCGGAAGCGGGCCAGGAGGTCGGGTGCAGGGGTTACCCCGCTCGCGGCGGCGGCGCGCGCGTCGTCGGAAATTTCGAGGGCCGGCAAAAGAGTTTCGACCTGCGCGATCTGGGTGGAAAAGGGCTGGCCCGAGGCAATGGTGGTTTCGAGCGCGCCCAGTGCTGCGGGGAGTTGGGCGACGCGGTCGCGATCGGAGGATACGGCCTCGAAATCGGACTGGTCGGCGATCCGGGCATCGAGATCATCGAGCCGGGTCATTGCCGATTGCAGGGCGGGGGCGGTTTCGGCGACCTGGGGTTCGACGGCGTCGAGACGCTGGGTCAGGGTGTCGATCTGGCTGGTCAGCCCCGAAAGGCTCTGGGCCATTTCGGTCGCGTCTTCGCCCGAGGCGCCGGCGGCGATGGCCTCGACCCGCGACGAGAGATCGGAAATCCGGCTGGTCAAGGTTTCCAGATCGGCCTGGGCGGCGAGCCCTTCGGTGGAGACCAGTTCGGGCGCGTCGAACGCTGCAAGCTGGGCCTGGATCTCTTCGAGACGGGTTTCGAATTCGGCGGTTTCGCCATCGCGTTCGGAAAGGCCGGCTTCGAGCTGGGCGGTCCGGGACTCCAGAGCCGCGAGCGCCGGGTCGTCGCCCGATTGCGGCCAGAGCCCGAAGCTGGCGAGGCCATAGGCCAGGGCCAGCCCGATCAGAGCGCCGCCGGCGGTGGCGGCGAGAAGCGGGCCCAGGGGGAGCGATTGCGGCGCCGGGGTCGTGGGCGATGCGGCGGGTTTGGGCGTTTCCGGGCCGGTCTTGTCGGATTTGGGAGCGGGAGCTTCTTTGCTCGCCTTGGGAGCCGCCGGTTTGTCGGCGGGGGCCTTTTCCACGGCGGGCTTTGGAGCATCCGCCGGGTCGGGGGTTTGGGGAGAAGCGGTGGTCGTCTCGGGCGCTTTTCTTGCCGACGCGGACGTGGCGGAGGTGCGCGGCTTGGCGTCGATGATCGGGGGTTTGACCGGACCGGATTTCTTTTCGACCATCGCTGCCTGCCTCATCTGATTGGTTTTTGGCGGGTTCTTAAGTGTTCTTGGGTTGTGTCCTTATCATGGACTGATTTGATCCTGGGCAAAAGCCAGGGTCAGCGTCATCATCGCTTCGTGCGAGGGGCCGTCGGCAAGACCGATGCGGGGAAAATGGGCTTCGATCAGGGGTTGGGCGACGTTCTCGGACAGGCACAGGCAATGGAGAGTGCCCCGGATTTCGGCGTGTTCGGGGCCCGAAAGGAGGCCGGCGAAAATTTGCGCGGTGCGGCGGGAATAAAAGCTCGCGCCGATGATCGCTCCGTCGCCGAGGCGTTCGGCAAGGCCCGGGGGGAGGGCGGTGGCGGCGTGCATTTCGTAAAGGATGCGGTGTTCCACCTTTATGCCCTCGGCGGCCAGACGTCCGGCGAGGTCGCCGCTTTGGTGCAGGGGAGCAGGATAAAAGAGCGGGCCGGCGGGCTTGTTGGCGAGAATGGTTGCGCAAAGATCGTCCAGGGTGCCGCTGGCGGCCAGAACGCGCGTGAAACCGACGGCGCGGGCTTCATTGGCTGTGTGCTCGCCGACCGCATAGACGGGGAGTGCGGAAAAGCGCTCGCCCTCGGGATGGGCGGCGAGGGCCCGCACGCCATTGCCCGAGGTAAAGGCAACCGCCGCGAAAGGGGAGGCATCGGGGAGGGCGGCGCCGGTGAAGCGCGCTTCGAGCATGGGCGCGACGACAGGCGCGAGGCCGAGCGCGGCCAGCCCGGCGGCGGTGCGCTCGGCGTCGGGGTGGGGGCGGGTGACGAGGATGCCGCGCTTAGCCATCTCCTAGCCTTGCTTCAACCGTGCGATGAAATCGGGACCGGCCTGGGCGAGAAGCTTTTCGCCCAGCCGCGTGCCCAGATCGATGCCGGCATCGGCATCGCCGGTCAGTTCGGCCTCATGGACTTCCGAACCGTCGGGGGAGAGGATCTGGCCGAACAGAGCCAGCTTGCCATCGTCCAGCGTCGTCAGCGCGGCGATCGGGGTGCGGCACGAGCCGTCGAGGACCTTGAGGAAGGCGCGCTCGGCTTCGACCTTGAGGCGCGTATCGGGATCGTCGAGGACTTCCACCAAACGCCGCGCGGCGCCGTCATCGGTGCGGGTTTCGATGACGATGGCACCCTGGGCCGGGGCGGGCGGGAAATGGGCGAGATCGAGAGTGTGGGTCACCCGATGGGCTTCGCCCAGCCGGTTGAGGCCGGCCATGGCGAGCAGCGTTGCGTCGGCCACGCCGTCGGCCAGCTTTTGAAGACGCGTCTGGACGTTGCCGCGGAATTCGACGGTGCGGAAATCGGGGCGGAAGCGTTTCATCTGGGCGCGGCGGCGCAGCGAGGAACTGCCGATCAGCGCGCCTTCGGGCAGATGGTCGGGGCTTTTGGCGACCAGCGAGAGAAAGGCGTCCCGGACGTCTTCGCGCGGCAGATAGGCGGGGAGCACCATGCCCTGGGGGAGCGTGGTCGCCACGTCCTTGGCCGAGTGGACGGCGAGATCGATCTCCCCGCTTGCCAGGGCGATTTCGAGTTCCTTGGTGAACAGGCCCTTGCCGCCCACTTCGGCGAGCGGGCGGTCGAGGATGATGTCGCCGCTGGTCTTGATCACCTTGATGGCGATGGCGTCCCGGTCGAGCCCGTGCAGCGCGATCAGGCGATCGCGCACTTCTTCGGCCTGTCTGAGCGCAAGGGGGGAGCCGCGCGTGCCGATGGTGAGGACGGGGGTGGTGGCGGAAGATTGCAATATGGCCTCGCAGGTGTCACAGATGTGCGCGCTTTTTCATGAACGTTTTAAACGCACGGGGAGCGGATTGCGATCCGCCTTGTGCCATCAGACCACAGCCATAGGCCAGAGACCAGATCGCCGCAATGGATCGCGATACGCTCGTTTTGGGGATTGAGACAAGCTGCGACGAAACCGCCGCAGCGGTCGTTCGGCGCCGCGCCGACGGGACCGGAGAGATCGTTTCCAACATCGTGCGGTCCCAGATCGAGGAGCACAGGGCGTTTGGCGGGGTGGTACCGGAACTGGCGGCACGGGCGCATGTGGTCCATCTGGACGGGATCGTCAAACGCGCGCTCGCCGAGGCGCGGATTTCGCTTTCGGAGGTCGATGGGATCGCGGCGACGGCGGGGCCGGGGCTGATCGGGGGCGTGCTGGTGGGGCTGACCACCGGCAAGGCGCTGGCGGCGGCTTCGGACAAACCGCTGGTTGCGGTCAATCACCTCGAAGGCCATGCGCTGACGGCGCGGCTGACCGATGGGGTTCAATTTCCTTATCTGATGCTGCTGGTTTCGGGGGGGCATTCCCAATTCGTGCTGGTCAAGGGTGTAGGCGATTACGAGCGCTGGGGCTCGACCATTGACGACGCGCTGGGGGAGGCCTTCGACAAGGCGGCCAAGCTTTTGGGGCTGGGCTATCCGGGCGGACCGGAAGTGGAAAAGGCGGCGATGGGCGGGGACGCGAAACGGTTCGACCTTCCCCGGCCGCTGCTGAGGGAAAAGCGGCTCGATTTTTCGTTTTCGGGCCTCAAGACCGCGTTGCGGCTGGCCGCCGAGGCGGTGGCGCCGGTGTCGGAAACCGATATCGCCGATCTCTGCGCGAGCTTCCAGGCGGCGGTGACCGAGATCGTCGCCGTGCGGTCGCGGCAGGCGCTGGAGCGGTTCGCGGAGCTTTATCCCGAGAGAGTTCCCATTTTCGTGGTGGCGGGGGGTGTCGCTGCAAACAAGGCGATTGGCGCCGCGTTGCGTGCTGTTGCCGAGGAAGGAGGAGCGACGCTCGTCATCCCGCCGCCGGCGCTCTGCACCGACAATGGAGCGATGATCGCCTGGGCGGGGGCCGAAAGGCTGGCGCTGGGGTTTGTCGACGGGTTCGAGGCGGCGGCCCGGCCGCGCTGGCCGCTGGACGAATTGGGGGGCGCGGCTTGAGCGCGAATATCTTCGTCATCGGCGCGGGCGCCTGGGGAACGGCGCTGGCCCAGGCGGCGGCGATCGCCGGCAATAGCGTGACGCTGGTGGGGCGCGATCCCAAGGCTGCCGAGGAAATCAATACGTTACACAGGCTGAGCCGCTATCTGGGCGATATCGCGCTCGATCCCGGGCTCGTTGCCCGGACGGGGGTCGAGGGGCTCGAAGGGGCCGATGCACTGCTCATGGTGGTGCCGGCCCAGGCGACCCGGGCGACGCTTGGGGCGATCGGAGCCGATGCGCTGGCCGGAAAACCGGTGATCCTGTGCGCCAAGGGGCTCGAAACGGGGTCGAACGACCGCCAGAGCCAGATATTGGCTGAGATGGCGCCCGAAGCGGTGCCCTTCGTTTTGTCGGGGCCGAGCTTTGCCCATGACGTGGCGGCGGGCAAGCCCACGGCGGTGACGCTGGCCGGTCCGGATGCCGAACAGGCCGAAGAGACGGCGATGCTGCTCGCCTCGGACCGCTTCCGGCCCTATGCGAGCGGGGACATCACCGGGGTGGAAATGTGCGGGGCGCTCAAGAACGTCTATGCGCTGGGCGCGGGGGCGATCGAAGGCGCGGGGCTGGGGCTTTCGGCGCGCTCGGCGTTCCTGGCGCGCGCTTTTGCGGAACTGGGACGGATGATCGTCGCGCTCGACGGCAATGAAACCACGCTTGCCGGGCTGGCGGGAATCGGCGATCTGGCGCTGAGCTGCACATCCGACGCCTCGCGCAATTATCGGTTCGGGGTGGCGCTGGGGCAGGGGCGGACGGTCGCCGAGATCGGCGCTTCAGGCATGGGGCTGGCCGAGGGGTTGTTCACAGCGCCCGTCGCCAGGGCCGTGGCGGAACGCGAACGGATCGATGCGCCGCTAATCGGGGCGGTGGATATGCTGATTTCGGGCAGGGCGCGGATCGAGACGATCGTGCCCATGCTCATGCGAAGACCACTCAAGAGGGAAGGGTAAACGATGACCAAGATGTTCGCGGTAACCGCGCTCGACAAGGCCGATCATTTCGACAAGCGTATGGAGACGCGGCCCGCCCATCTCCAGTTCTGGGAAGACAATGCCGGCGCCATGGTGCTGGCCGGTCCGTTTCTCGATGATGACGGCAAGGCCATCGGCTCGCTGATGGTGGTCACCGCCGCCGACAAGGCCGAGGCTGAAGCGCTCGTCGCGCGCGATCCCTATGCACTGGCCGGGGTGTTCGAGAGCGTTGTCGTGCGTCCCTGGAATTGGGTCATCAAACGGCCGGAAGGGCTCTAGGCGATGGCGTATTGGCTGTTCAAATCCGAGCCAGAGACCTGGGGCTGGGATGATCAGGTGAAAAAGGGCGGGCCCGAGGAATGGGGCGGGGTGCGCAATTACGCGGCGCGCAACAACATGCGGGCCATGAAGAAGGGCGAGCTGGGGTTCTTCTATCACTCGGTCAAGGAAAAGGCGGTGGTGGGCGTCGTGCGGGTGGCCAATGAAATCCATCACGATTCCACGACCGACGATCCGCGCTGGGAATGCGTGGATATCGAAGCGGTCAAGCCTTTCGCGCGGCCCGTTACGCTCGACGAGATCAAGACGGTGCCGGAGCTGGAAAAAATGGTGTTGGTCACCCATTCGCGGCTGTCGGTGCAGCCGGTGACCGATGAGGAATGGAAGATCATTTGCGCGATGGGCGGGGTGGAAGCGTAGCTTCGTCGCCCCGACCTCGCCCATACTATCTTCATTGATGGACGGGTGCGATGGGCGCAGAATTGAGGCGTGCCTGGCGGGCTGATTCGGGCGTGGGGCGCCCGACCCGCCGGGGCGGAGGGCATCATGGACTATCTCGACGTCAACTGGCTGGCCGTTCTGATCGCAATGATCGCCTCGATGGCGCTCGGGGCGGGGTGGTATATCGCATTGTCGCGCCAATGGCTGGCGGCGACGGGAAAGACCGTCGAGCAGATCATGGCCGGATCGGGCGGGCAGGCGACGCCCTTTATCTGGGGCGGGGCCATGCAATTGGTCATGGCCTATTTCCTGGCGCTTCTCACCCCCATGATCATGGGCGAGATGAGCGTTGCCAACGCCGTGATCGTGGGCGTGCATCTGTGGGTGGGATTTCTCATGCCCGCCATGATCCTCAACCATCGCTATCAGGGCATGCGCTGGTCGCTGGCGCTGATCGACGGGGTGTATCTGCTGGGCGTGATGATCGTTCAGGGCGTGGTGCTGGGCCTTTTGGGCTGAGCGGCCGGCGAAAACCTTAATATTTCATTACGGCACCGCGGCAGATTGCCCGGGTTGGGCCTCGCAGTCATCGAATCGCCCGATTCGATGGCGAAGTCATCACGTGCCCGTGAAGGACCGAGCCATGCGTTTTCGGAAGGAGAGGCATGCAGGAACCTTCAGGGTCCTTCATCGTTTGGCGCTGGCTTAGTCCTTTTCCGGCGTTGTAATCACGAGACATTTCGGCGCGCGGCCATCGGGCGCCGTTGCCCCGAGTACAAGAGTTCATGCACGTTATTGCAGCTAAAAAATTTTCGCCGTCGCGCCGTTTCATTCTGGGCGCTCTTCCCGCAAGCTTCCTTCTGAGCACCACCGCTCTGGGGGGGCTTTTCGCGCAGGAGGCCGCTTCAAGCCAGGAGGCGCAGCCGGCCGAGCCCGAGGGCCAGGAATTTTCCTTCGATCTTTTGACCGAGCGGATGCGCGCCATGGCCGCCGAGCCTTTCGAGCCGCCCTCGACCGATCTGCCCGGACCCTTTGGCGAACTCGATTACGACGGCTATCGCCATATCCAGTTCAACACCGAAAAGGCGCGGTGGGCGGAAGAGGGCGACCAGTTCCGCGTCCATGCCTTCCATCCGGGCTGGCTCTACAAGGAGCGCGTCGATCTTTTCGAAGTGATTGACGGGGTCGCGCGTCCCTTCGATTTCGGGTTCGACGATTTTCGCTATCAGGGCCCCGTCGAGGGGATCGAGGACGAGGGCGCGGAATTTCCCGGCGTCGTGGGCTTCAGGCTCAACTATCCGCTGAACCGGCCGGGGTTCCTTGACGAATTGATCTCGTTTGTGGGCGCGAGCTATTTCCGGGCGCTGGGGCGCGACAATTTTTATGGATTGAGCGCCCGTGGACTGGCAATCAACACAGGACTGTCCTCGAGCGAGGAATTCCCGCGCTTTTCGCAATTCTATCTCGAGCGGCCCCAGCCGGGGCAGCGCAATGTGGTGCTCTACGCCGCGCTCGACAGCCAGAGCGTAACGGGCGCCTTCCGCTTCGACATCCGTCCGGGCGAGGAAACCCAGATCGAGGTGACGGCCCGGCTGTTCCTGAGGGCCGATATCGAGCAATTGGGCATCGCGCCGATGACCTCGATGTTCCTTTACGCGGAAACCAACCGTTCCGATTTCGACGATTACCGCCCGCAGGTCCATGACAGCAACGGGCTGGCGATCCGGCGCGCGGATGGGGACAGGTTCTGGCGGGCGCTCAACAATCCGCCGCGGCTGGGAAGCTCGTATTTCGCCGAGACCAATCCGCGTGGCTTCGGGCTGTTCCAGCGCGATCGCGACTTTGCGCAATATCAGGACGCCGAAGCCCATTACGAGCGCCGCCCCTCGCTTTTGATCGAGCCGATCGGGGATTGGGGCGCGGGCCATGTGCGGCTGGTGGAAATCCCCTCCGACCAGGAGGTCAACGACAATATCGTGGCGTTCTGGATACCCGAACAGCCCGCGCTGGCCGGCGAGGAACGCGAATATCGCTACCTCATGCGCTGGGGCGCTCTCGATGTCGATGAGACGCTCGATATCGCCCATGTGCTTGAAACCCGCACCGGACATGGCGGGGTTTCGGGCATCGAGAACGCGCCGGATTTGAGAAAATTCGTCGTCGATTTCCAGGGTGGGATGCTCGGCCGGGTCGAGGCGGGGAACGAAGACGTCGAACCGGTCGTTACGGTGTCTGGCGGCGAGATCGCGTCTCTCGTCCTCAAGAAAGTCGACGATACCGATATCTGGCGTCTTGTGATCGACGTGAGCGTCACGGGAGGCCAGGCGATCGAACTTGTGGGCCATGTGCGCGGGTTCGGACAGAAACTTACCGAAACCTGGCTCTATCAATGGATGGGTGAATGATGAACGCGTTCGATCCTCTTCCGCATGCCCCCATGCCGATGCCCAAGCAACAACTTGAGCGTCCGGGCAGGGTCCGGGTCGCGCTGATGCGCTTTTTCTCGCTGTTCGTGCGCGACCAAGCCGGCCTGCGCCGGGGGCACTAGGGGATGGACGCGGTCCGCGCGCGGGCGCGGTTCTATCGCACGATCGCCATCGTGCTCTCGCTCGGCCTGAGCGCGACCGCCTCTTCGCTCTTCATCCAGTTCGCCGCAACCAACGGGCTCGATGCGCTCGATCTGGTGCGGCTGGCGCTGATTGCCATATCGACGCTTTGGCTGGGCTGGGGCGCAAGCCAGAGCGTCGTCGGCCTGCTCTATCGCCCCCGCGTCCATGACAACCGCGAGGTTGCCGAACGGGTGCGCGGGCGCACGGCAATCCTGGTTCCCATCTATAACGAGGACCCGGTCGAGACGTTTTCGCGCGTTCTGGCCATGGATCGCTCCATCGCCCGGCAGGGGATGACCGGACTTTTCGACTTCGCCATCCTTTCGGACACCCGCGACGCGCAGACGGCGCGGGCCGAGGAGAGCTGGTTTGCCCGGCTGATCGAGGAAAGCGGGGGCAAGGGGCGTATGTTCTACCGCCGCCGCGCCGAAAATACCGGCAAAAAGGCGGGCAATATCGAGGATTTCATCACCCGCTCGGGCGGGGCGTATGAATTTTCGCTGATTCTGGATGCCGACAGTCTCATGGACGGCGCGACCATCGTCGAGATGGCGCGGCGCATGGAGGCCGAACCCTGGCTCGGCCTCTTGCAGACCCTGCCCCGGATCATCAACGCGCATTCGATGTTCGGGCGGGCCGTGCAGTTTTCGGCGAGCTTCTTTTCGCCGGTTTTTGCGCGCGGCATTGCGCTTCTGGCCGGCCATGAAGGCCCGTTCTGGGGGCACAACGCTATGATCCGTACCCAGGCTTTCGCCAGCTCGTGCGGGCTGCCGGTCTTGAGCGGCAAGCCGCCATTCGGCGGGCATGTGCTCAGCCACGATTACGTGGAGGCGGCGCTTCTGGCGCGCAATGGCTGGATCGTGCGGCTCGATACCGATCTTGAGGGATCGTTCGAGGAAGGCCCCGACAATCTTGTCGAATTCGCCAAGCGCGACAGGCGCTGGTGCCAGGGAAACCTCCAGCACACCAAGCTTTTGGGGGCGCCGGGGCTTTCGGGGTGGAGCCGGTTCGTTTTCGTCCAGGGCATCCTTGCCTATATCTCATCGCCCATCTGGGCGGCGTTCCTGATCCTGAGCCTGATTGCGCCCTATTTCGCGCCGCCGCCCGATTATTTCCCTGAGCCTTACCAGCTTTTCCCGGTGTTTCCCGACGACCAGACCTCCAAGGCGATCACGCTGCTGGTGGGGATTTTCGGCCTTTTGATCTTGCCCAAGCTGCTGATCCTGATCCAGGCTATCGTTTCGGGGCGGGTGAAACGGCATGGCGGGGCGGGGGCGGCCACGGCGTCGGTTCTTGTCGAGATCGTGCTGTCGAGCATCATCGCGCCGGTGATGCTGCTGTTCCAGACCCGTTCGGTGTTCCAGGTGCTCACGGGGGCGGATGGCGGCTGGCCGGCGACGCGGCGCGGTAGCCAGCAATTACCGTTCGCCGATGCGTGGATGGCGAGCCGGACGATGGTTTTGATCGGGACCGTGATGCTGGCGGGCGCCGCCTATTTCACGCCCATGATCCTGTTCTGGCTGGTGCCGGTGGCCGGGCCGATGGTCATCGCGCCCGTGCTCATCTGGTTTTCCTCAAAACCCATGGCCGGGCCGATCTTTCTTGCCCCCGAAGAGGGCGAGAGGTCTCCCATCGTGGCGGAACGCGATGCTATCCTCGCCTCATGGAGTGGCGTTCGGGCCGAGCCCGACACCAGGAGCCACGCGTTGAGGGAAGGCGCGCCCACGCATGCATAAATCGCAGGGCCGGCCGATGCCGGAAGCACCGATGCGGTCGGTGCGCGATCCCCGCATCGACGTGCTGCGCGGGCTGGCGCTGGTGATGATCTTCATCAACCACGTGCCCGGCAATGCGCTCGAGCATTTCACCAATCGCAATTGGGGGTTCTCGGACGCCGCCGAAGGGTTCGTGTTTCTTTCGGGGACGGCGGCGGGGCTCGCCTATTGCTCGGGCTTTCTGGCTGCCCCTTATTGGCCGGGGGTGGCGCGGGTGTGGGCCAGGGCCCGCACGCTTTATTTCGTGCATCTTTCGACCACCGCCATGGCGATCGGCATTTTCGCGGCGGCGGCGCTGTGGTTCGGGCTCTACGAGCTTTTGACCACCATCAATCTGCGGCCGGCCCTTTCCAATCCGCTGGGCGTTTTGATCGGGATTCCGACGCTGGGGCACCAGCTCGGCTATTTCAACATCCTGCCGCTCTATCTCACCTTGCTGCTGGTGACCCCGCTCCTGATCTGGGTGGGGATGCGGCGGCCCTATCTGCTGCTGGCCGCGTCGGTCCTCGTCTGGCTGCTGGCCGGACAATTTCGCATCAATCTGCCCAATTATCCCAATCCGGGCGGCTGGTTCTTCAATCCCCTCTCCTGGCAGATCATCTTCGTGCTCGGGCTTTTGACGGGGATATTTCTCAAACGCGGCGAGCGCTTCGTGCCGCGCATCGGCTGGCTGCTGTGGCTGTGCGGCGCCTGGCTCATCGCCACGATCGTCTGGAAGCACGTGCCGGGGGTGGGGCCTGCGGCCAACCGGTTCATGGCGGAGCTCGGCCGTGCGGGCGTGCCGTTCTACGTGGTTTCGTTCGACAAGACCTTCGTTGCGGTGCTGCGGCTGAGCCATTTCCTGGCGTTGGCCTATGTGCTTTCGTGCTTCGCTTGGGTCTATGCGGCTTCGGAAAGCCGATGGGTCGAGCCGTTGCGGCTGCTGGGCCAGAACGGGCTGGCGGTTTTCGCTACCGGGTCGGTGCTCTCGGTGCTGCTGCAGGCCATCAATGCGGGGATCGAGCGGAGCTTGCTGAGCGATCTGGTGCTGATCGGGGCCGGGCTCGGGGTGCAGTTCGCTTTGGCCTATGGATTGCGGGTTACAAAGCGCACCCAGGCCAGCAAGAAGGCGATGGCGGCCAAGGCTGCGCCTCAGAAATCGGAGGAAATGCCCTTGACCTCCCAGTCGCCGTAGCGGGCCGGGTCGAGGCCGCCGCGACCGTCGAGTTCGCGGGGGGCATCGGAGGCTTTTGCGTCGATCTCGGCGCGGCGGGCGCGGGCTTCGGCGAGCGCTTTTCGGGCGATTTCGGGGTCAGGACGCTTGGTGTTGAGGGCTGTTTTCATGCAAGGTTGCCGGTGTTGAACGCTCAAGTTTAGGCACACGGGGACTTGTGAGTCGCCTCATGGGTTCCCATCATAATAGGCAATTATTGTTTCTGAAAGTCGGACGATGATGAACGCATTGCGAACCACGATCCTGCTCGCCGGCATGACCGCGCTCTTTATGGGCGTGGGCTATCTGATCGGCGGGACGGGCGGGATGGCCATCGCCTTTCTTTTCGCGCTGGGCACCAACGCCTTCGCCTATTGGAACTCGGACAAGATGGTGCTCTCGATGCAGGGGGCGCGGGAAATCGATCCGCGCTCGGCGCCCGAGCTCTATCAGATGACCCAGCGGCTGGCCGACAATGCCGGGCTGCCCATGCCGAAGCTCTATCTGATCGAAACCGACCAGCCCAATGCGTTCGCGACGGGGCGCAGCCCCGACAAGGGCGTGGTGGCGGTGTCCTCCGGGCTGGTCAAATATCTCGACAGCCGCGAGGTGGCGGCGGTGATCGCGCACGAATTGGCCCATATCAAGAACCGCGATACGCTGACCATGACGGTGACCGCGACGCTGGCCGGCGCGATTTCGATGCTGGCCCAGTTCGGCCTGTTTTTCGGCGGCAACCGCGACAACAACAACCCCATGGGGATGATCGGCACCATCGCCATGGTGATCCTGGCGCCCATCGCCGCGATGCTGGTGCAGATGGCGGTGAGCCGGACGCGCGAATATGAGGCCGACAAGGACGGCGCTCAAATCTGCGGCGACCCGATGGCGCTGGCCACTGCGCTCGAAAAGATTTCGGCGGCGGGCAAGCGCACTGTCAACATGGCCGCCGAACGGGCGCCGGCCATGGCGCATATGTATATTTCCAACCCCCTTTCGGGCGCGCGGATGGACAATCTGTTTTCGACCCACCCCGCCGTCGAGAACCGTATCCAGGCGCTGATGGATATGGCGCGGGTTTCGGGCGGGGGCGGTGGTCAAACGCCGCGCCAACGGGTAAACCCCGTCGAGGCCAATGTCCGGCCCGGCCAGAGCTGGCGCACGCCCGGCACGCGGCCGCGCCAGGACGATGACGGCGCGGGACCCTGGGGTTAGATATTTGACTGACAAACGCGATCTGCCCGGCCTCAAGCTTCGGCTTGAGGCCGCTTTTCATCTCAGGCACGTGCTGGAGGGCAAGCCCTTCGCCCCTATCGGCGGCGACAGGCTGGCCGAGGGGCGCGACAGGGCGCTGGCCAACCGCATGGTCACCATAGCGCTGCGCCGGCATGGGCAGATCGACGCTGTGCTGAAGGAGATTCTGGCCAAGGGCGTGCCGCAGCGGGCGGGTATCCTCGAGGCCGTGTTGCGGATCGCCATCGCGCAATTGCTTTACATGGACGAGATCCCGGCCCATTCGGCGATCCATCTGGCCGTCGAATCGGCGCGGGCCGATAAAAGGGCCGGGCGGTTCGACAGGCTGGTCAATGGTGCCCTGCGCTCGATCCAGCGCGATCAGGCGAAATATGGGAATTTGCCGGACGCTCTTTTGATCCCCGACTGGCTGAAATCGCGCTGGAGGGAGGCCTATGGCGGGCCGGCGGTCGAGATTTTTGCCCAACGGCTTGTCGAGACGCCACCGCTCGATCTGACCCTCAAGGCGTCCGATGCCGCACTGACGGCTGAGCTTGGTGCCGAGCCATTGGTCGGCACGAGCGTGCGGTTGACGTCGCGCGACGCGGGCGTTGCCGACCTTCCCGGATTTGCCCAAGGCAAATGGTGGGTGCAGGATGTTTCCGCCGCCATTCCGGCGCGGCTGCTTGCTGTCGGGCCGGGCGAAACCGTGCTCGATCTCTGCGCGGCGCCGGGCGGCAAGACCGCGCAACTGGCGGCGGCGGGAGCCAAGGTCACCGCGCTCGATATTTCCGCCGAACGCATGGAGCGCGTTTCGGCCAATCTCGACCGGCTGGGGCTCGCCGCCGAGCTCGTGGTGGGCGATGCGCTCGAGTATGCATCAGGGCCACTGTTCGACGCCGTGCTGCTCGATGCGCCGTGTTCGGCGACCGGCACCTTCCGGCGGCATCCCGAAGTGCTCTGGCACCGGGACGAAAAGGGCATTGGCGAGCGGGTGGCGCTGCAGCGCCGGATGCTGGCCCATGCGGCGAGCCTGGTCAAACCGGGCGGGCGGCTGGTCTATTGCGTGTGCTCGCTCGAACGCGAGGAGGGCGAGAGCCAGATCGAATGGGCGCAAGACCAACTTGCCGATTTCGTTCTCGATCCCATCGCGGCGGCCGAACTGGACGGCTGGAGCGCTCCGATTACCCCGCAGGGCGTTGTGCGACTCACGCCGGCGCTCGATCCGGCAGGCGGAACGGGCGGGGCCCTAGACGGCTTTTTCATGGCGCGACTGGTCAAAAAACCCGGCTAATTGGCTAAAATTGCTGCCATTGGCCTGTGGTTAACGTGAAGGTGATGGTACACTCGGTCCTGCGAGTAGGGTTCGGGTATGGGCGTATTTGAAGTTTTGCGTATCGGTCTGCGACGGGCGGGCCTGGGTCTGGCCGACCGCACGGTGACCCACGCGCTGTTTTCCTGGACTTGGACGGGGGCCGATGCGGGCAAATTCGTGCCCCGGCTGGCCGAGTTCAGGCCGGCGGACGCCCAGACGGTGATCGAGATGATGGAGGGCAAATATCTGCTCGCCGGGCGTCTCGTGGAAACCGGCGGCGCTTCCCCCTTCGCCATCGACACCGAGGCCGACGACTGGTTCGCCGATCTTCACGGCTTTGGCTGGCTGCGCCATTTTTCGGCACTGACCGATATGGGCCAACGCGCCTTCGCGCGCACGCTGGTGCTCGACTGGATCGCCCGGTTCTCCCAGTTCGACCGCGATGCCTGGAGCCTGTTCATCACGGCCCGCCGGGTGCTCAACTGGCTCAAATCGTTTTCGCTGATCGCCGAGGGGGCGACGCCCGACCAGATGCGCGCCTTCACCCGCTCGCTGTCGGTGCAGATCGCTTCGCTCAAGGTGCGGGCCTCGCTGGCCAGCGATCCCCTGACGCGGCTGATGGTTGAGATCGCGCTGCTCGGGGCGGCGTTGAGCGAGGCCGAGGAAAGCCGGGAGCTCGATCAGCATGCCCAAAGGCTCGCGGGTCTGCTGGAAGCCAATCTCGACGATGACGGGCTGACGCGCAGCCGCAACCCCTTCGTCCAGATCCAGATCCTGAGCGAGATCATTCCGGTCAACCAATTGCTCGGGCAGCGTCACGGGGCGTTGTCGGGGGGAATCGCCCGGCGTATCGAAGCCATGCATCGGGCGCTCGAAAAGCTGGTGCTGGGAACGCGCGAGCCCATTTATGCCAATGGCTGCGGGCAGGTTCCGGTGGAGCTGACGCTGGCGATCGCCGCCCAATCGGGCGTCCGCAGCACGGGATCGGGGCTGTGCGGCGGCTATGGCATCCTTGTCGACGGGCCGGGAAAGCTGGTCGCAGATACGGGGCAATTGCCGCCGCCCCAATTCGCCCATGATGCCCATGCCGGCGCGCTGAGCTTCGAATATGCGTGCGGGTCGACGCTGGTCGTTGGCAATTGCGGGCCGGCGCCGGCGCAATTGGAGGAAAGCCGCGACCTTTTCCGGCACACTTCGGCCCATAGCGCGCCGACCATCGAGGACATTTCGAGCGCGCGGATCGCGCGGAACGGAACGCTTTTGGCGCGGGGGGCGGCGCCGGAGATCGGGCTCGATGCGGGGGAAAATTCCATCGAGATGCGGCTGGGTGCCTATCGCGACCACTATGGCCTCGACATCGTCCGGCGGCTGACCCTGATGGGTGGCGGGCAGACGCTGGTGGGGCAGGACAGGTTTCTGGCCACCGACAGGCCGGCGCGCCAGCACGGCACCTTCTCGATCCGCTTCCATCTGGCGCCGGGCGTGGTGACCGAGCGCTGGGACGGGGAGGACCTCATCCGGCTGGTCTATCGCAATGGCGAGGGCTGGGCCTTCCTCTGGGAGGGCGCGTCGGCGGACATCGAGGACAGCGTGCGCCATTCGGCCCATTTCGGGCTGGTCAAGACCCGGCAGATCGTGCTGCACGGACCGGCCCGCAACGAGGCGGAAATCGCCTGGGTGTTCACGCGGCAATCCTGACGCGGCAATCCCGAGACGATGGGCGCGATTGCGCCCAATCGCGCAGTTTCCACCCGCTGCAAACCGTGATAGGCCGCCCCACATCTTTTCCAATCAAAGCATGGCGGGATTTTTCATGGCTCAGGCCGGTTCAACCAAGGTCAAAAGGGCGCTGCTCTCGGTTTCCGACAAGACCGGCATCGTCGAATTCGCCACGGCGCTGGTGGGGCTTGGGGTCGAAATCGTTTCGACCGGCGGCACGCGCAAGGCGCTGGCCGACGCCGGGCTTCCCGTCATCGACATTTCCGAGGTCACCGGGTTTCCCGAGATCATGGACGGGCGGGTCAAGACGCTGCACCCCAAGGTGCATGGCGGGCTGTTGGGCATCCGCTCCAACGAGGCGCACAAGAGCGCCATGCGCATCCACGACATCTCGCCCATCGATCTGGTGGTGGTGAACCTTTACCCCTTTGCCGAAACCGTAGCCAAGGGCGCCGATTACGACGAGGTGATCGAAAACATCGATATCGGTGGGCCGGCCATGATCCGGGCGGCGGCGAAAAACCATGGCGACGTGACGGTGATCGTCGATCCGGCGGACTATGACGACGTGTTGGCCGCGCTCAAGGACCAGGGCGAAGTGCCCTATCCGAGGCGGCAGACATACGCCGCCAAGGCCTATGCGCGCACGGCGGCCTATGACGCGGCGGTCTCCAATTGGTTCGCCAAAACGCTCGATACGCCGGATCTGGGATGGCGCAGCTTTGCGGGCACATTGCGCGAAACCATGCGCTATGGCGAAAACCCGCATCAATGGGCGGCGTTCTATACCGACGGGTCGAACCGTCCCGGCGTTGCGACCGCCGAGCAGGTGCAGGGCAAGCAGCTTTCGTTCAACAACATCAACGATACCGACGCCGCGTTCGAGCTGGTCGCCGAGTTCGATCCGGCCAAGACGGCGGCTGTCGCGATCATCAAGCACGCCAATCCGTGCGGGGTGGGGCAGGGGACAACGCTTGTCGAGGCCTATGAGGCGGCGCTGCGTTGCGATCCGGTTTCGGCCTTTGGCGGGATCGTCGCGCTCAACCGGCCGCTCGACGAGGCGGCGGCCACCGAGATCGTCAAGCTGTTCACCGAGGTGATCATCGCGCCGGGCGCCAGCGAGGGGGCGATCGAGATCGTCGAGGCCAAGAAGAATTTGCGGCTGCTTTTGACCGACGCGTTGCCCGACCCCAAGGCCGAGGGGCTGACGGTGCGCTCGGTGGCCGGGGGCCTTTTGGTCCAGACGCGCGACAACGCCAATGCCGACGATTACGAGCTCAAGGTGGTGACCAAGCGGGCGCCCACCGAAGAGGAGATGGCCGATCTGCTGGTGGCGGCCAAGGTCGCCAAGCACGTCAAATCCAACGCCATCGTCTATGTGAAGGACGGGGCGACTGTGGGGATTGGCGCCGGGCAGATGAGCCGGGTGGATTCGGCGCGCACGGCGCATCGCAAATCGATCGATGCGGCTCGGGCCGCGGAGATCGAGGGAGCGCTGACGCAGGGGTCGGTGGTGGCTTCGGATGCGTTCTTCCCGTTCGCGGACGGGCTCGAGGCGCTGGTCGAGGCCGGGGCGACGGCGGTGATCCAGCCGGGCGGTTCGGTGCGCGATGAGGAAGTGATCGCGGCGGCGGACGCGGCGGGGCTGGCGATGGTGTTTACCGGGACGCGGCATTTCAGGCATTGATTTGCCTTAGGGGCAATGTCGCCTGTGGCAAGCTCAGCGCCCCCTCATCCCCGGCCCTTCTCCCACCAGGGGAGAAGGGGGCTCTTTTGGTGAGCACTGACGCTCCCACAACCTCAGCTCCCCTTCTCCCCTGGTGGGAGAAGGGGGCCGCGAAGCGGTCGGATGAGGGGGGTGCAGCCTGTGCCTCGTCCTCCGGCATCGCAAATCGGCTCGATCAGTCGCCCGTCGCCACATCCAGCGCGATTTCGACCATGTCCTTGAGCGAGCTCTGGCGGGCCTCGGCGTCGATTTCGGCGCCGGTGATCAGGCAATCGGTCATGGTGCAGATGGCGAGGGCTCTTGCGTCGAACCGGGCGGCGAGGGTGTAGAGGGTGGCCGCTTCCATTTCGACGCCCAGGACGCCGTGCTCGATGAGGCGGTCATAGGCGGCAAGGCCGGCGGGGTGGTAGAAGACGTCCGAGGAGACGATGCCGCCCACATGGACGGTCTTGCCATGGGCGCGGGCCGCGTCGTCGGCGGCGCGGAGCAGGGAAAAATCGGCGGCCGGAGCGTAATTGTAATTGCCGAAGGTGCCCTTGACGATGGTGGAATCGGTGGTCGCCGCGGCGCCGATCACCACGTCGCGGACCTTGACGCTGGTGTTGAGACCGCCGCAGGTGCCCACCCGGATCATGGTCTTGACGCCATAGACGTTCAAAAGCTCGTGCACATAGATGGCGGTCGAGGGCTGGCCCATGCCGGTCGCCTGCACCGAAACCGGTTTGCCGTTCCACGTGCCGGTATAGCCCAGGCAATTGCGCACGGAATTGACGAGGCGGGCATCGGAGAGGAAGGTTTCGGCGATCCATTTGGCGCGCAGGGGATCGCCCGGCAGCAGGACGGCCTCGGCGTAGTCGCCGGGCTTGGCGTGATTGTGCGGCGTCATCTTTGGTCCTCGGCTCGAAAAGCTGGTGGACAGCTTACTGTGGCCATCCTGCTTGGCAAGAGGACGGGTTTGCAGTAGAGACTGCATGAACGTACCGCCGGGTACGGTTGGTCCGGTCCGGCGTCTTATGGGAGAAATTGTCATGGACAAGTTCACGACATTGACGGGCGTCGCCGCGCCCATGCCGATCATCAATATCGATACCGACATGATCATCCCCAAGCAGTATCTCAAGACCATCAAGCGCACCGGGCTCGGCACGGCGCTGTTCTCCGAGATGCGCTACAATGAGGATGGGAGCGAAAAGCCCGATTTCGTTCTCAACAAGCCCGCCTATCGCGACGCCAAGATCGTCATCGCCGGCGACAATTTCGGCTGCGGCTCCTCGCGCGAGCACGCGCCCTGGGCGCTGCTCGATTTCGGCATCCGCTGCGTGATTTCCACGAGCTTTGCCGACATCTTCTACAACAATTGCTTCAAGAACGGCATCCTGCCGATCGTGGTGACGCCCGCCGAGCTCGAATTGCTGCTCGACGACGCGGAACGCGGATCGAATGCGACGCTCACGGTCGATCTGGAAGCGCAGACGATTTCGGGGCCGGACGGGGGCACTATCGCGTTCGACATCGACCCGGCGCGCAAGCAGGTGCTGCTCGAAGGGCTCGACGACATCGCCATGACGCTCAAGAAGGACGAGACGATCGGCGGGTTCGAAAACAAGATGGCCGAAAGCCGTCCCTGGATCTGACGAACGAAAATCCAAAATCCCGAGGTTCAATTGATGGCATCCAACACCCTTTTCCTTCTGCCCGGAGACGGCATCGGCACCGAGATCATGGCCGAGGTCGAAAAGCTCATCGCCTATCTCAATGGGGTGGGGCTGACCGATTTCACCTATGAGACGGGACTGGTCGGGGGCAGCGCCTATGACGCGCATGGGGTGGCGATTTCCGAAGCAGACATGGAAAAGGCGCTCGCTTCCGATGCTGTGATCTTCGGGGCGGTGGGGGGACCGAAATGGGACGACGTGCCCTATGAGGTGCGCCCCGAGGCCGGGTTGCTGCGGTTGCGCAAGGATCTGGGGCTGTTCGCGAACCTTAGGCCCGCCATCTGCTATTCGGCGCTGGCCGATGCGTCCTCGCTCAAGCGCGAGCTTGTCGAGGGGCTCGATATCCTCATCGTACGCGAATTGACCGGCGGGGTGTATTTCGGTGAGCCCAAGGAGATCACCGATCTGGGCAATGGCCAGAAGCGGGCCGTCGATACGCAGGTTTACGAAACCTATGAGATCGACCGGATCGCGCGGGTGGCGTTCGATCTGGCGATGACGCGCGGCAGGAAGGTCCATTCGGCCGACAAGCGGAACGTCATGAAATCGGGCGTGCTCTGGGACGAGGTGGTCAAGGCGGCCGCCAAGGATTATCCGGAGATCGAGGTGACACAGATCCTCGCCGACAACGCGGCGATGCAATTGGTGCGCAATCCCAAGCAGTTCGACGTGATGGTCACCGACAATCTGTTCGGCGACATCCTTTCGGACGCCGCCGCCATGCTCACCGGTTCGCTGGGCATGCTGCCGTCGGCCTCGCTGGGCGCGCCCGATGCGCAAACCGGGCGGCGCAAGGCGATGTATGAGCCGGTCCACGGTTCGGCGCCCGATATCGCCGGGCAGGGGATCGCCAACCCCATCGCCATGATCGCGAGCTTTGCCATGGCGCTGCGCTATTCGTTCGGGATGATCGAATTGGCGGGCAGACTGGAAACGGCGATTTCGGACGTGCTCGAGGATGGTTTGCGGACCGGGGACATCATGCAGACGGGGTGCCGGAAGGTGACGACGGCTGAGATGGGCGACGCGATTATCGCCAAGCTGGGATAGGACCAAGCCCAGGCGCGCGCCGGGCGTCTCATTTCTCAAAGGGCTTGTTCAATGGAGCATGGTCATGGGGAAAAGGACGCTCGGGGCCTGGATGGCCGTTCCGCTGGTGCTCATCGCTCTCGCGGCCGGTGGCGCGGCATGGTGGGTCGATAGTATCGAATTTTGCAGCAATCGCATGCTCGACAGCGTCCTCTCCCCGGATGGACGGTGGACTGCTCTTGCCTATACCCGCGATTGCGGCGCCACGACCCGGCTGTCGGTCAACGTATCGCTGCTGCCGCCGGGCGCCGAGCCCGACGGCGCGGGCAATGTGTTTACCGCCTATGGGGACGATGTGTCGCTCGCCTGGGAGGACGGCGCTTCACTGCTCACCATCGGCCACGATCCGGAGGGACGGGTCTTTCGGCGGGAAACCCGCCATGAGGACGTCGCCCTGCGCTATGCCCCCTTCAATCCCCAAGCCTCGCCCAGCAGCCGGTAGCTTTCCAGCCGCTTTTCGTAGTCGTGGATGGTGGTCGAGACCATGACCTCGTCGGCGGCGGTTTCCTCGACCTTTTCGGCGATCTTTGCCTTGACGGTTTCGGGACTGCCCACGATCCAGAGATTGGACTGGCTTTCGACGAAAGCGCGCTCGGAGGCGGTCCAGGGATGGGCGTCGGCGTCTTCGGGCGGAGCGATCTTTTGCGGGTCGTTCGAGCGCAGGCGCAGCCACATCAATTCCATGGATTTGGAAAGGTGTTTTGCCTCTTCGTCGGTCGGCGCGCAGATGACGGCGACGCAGAGGATGGCGTGGGGCGTTTCGAACTGATCGGAGGGGCGGAAGGCGCGGCGATAGGCGTCGAAGGCCGGGCCCGCAGGGGTGGGGGAGAAGTGGGAGGCAAAGGCGTAGCCGATGCCGTATTGCCCGGCCATCTGCGCCGAGGCGCCAGAGGACCCCAGAAGCCAGATGGGGGCAAGCGGCACTTCGTCGGGCACCACCTTGAGACGCGAGAAGGGATGATCGTCGGGAAAGCCGCCGCGCTCGAAGGCCAGGAGCTCGGCGAATTCATGGGGGAAATCCTGACCGTCGGTCGAGCGGAGCGCGCGCAGGGTCAGCCCATCCGAGCCGCCGGCGCGCCCGATCCCCAGATCGATACGATCGGGGTAGAGCCCGTTGAGCGTGCGGTAGGTTTCGACAACCCGCAGCGGCACGTGATTGGGGAGCATCACGCCGCCGGCGCCCACCCGGATGGTTTTGGTGCTGGCGGCGGCGTTGGCGATGAGGATTTCGGGAGCCGAAGAGGCGATCGAGGCCATGCCGTGGTGTTCGGCGTACCAGAGGCGGACAAAGCCCATCTCGTCGCCGAGCCGGGCAAGATCGAGGGTGCGGGCGAGCGCATCGGTGGTGGAATAGCCTTTTGAGATCGGCGCGAGGTCTTGAATGGAAAGCGGAGGCAGGGTCATCGGGCTCATCTGGGATCGGTTGGGGACGGCGTCAAGGAGGCGGCGACGCAATTGATCGGTAAAAGACGATAATCGGTTCTGTTGCCCTGCTGCAATTGACATCGGCGTGTCGATGAGGTGCATTGATCGACGTTTTTTCGCGTAACGAGGCCATCCCATGATCCGCAAGCTCGCCGCTTTGGCTATCGCCCTTCTGGCCGGCTCGGGGGCGGGATCGGCGCTGGCCCAGGGGCTGGACCTCGATGAAGTGCGGGCCGGCGCGTTTTTCCACTCGGCCTATGGCGGGTTCCTGCCCACCGGCGACAATTGGGACCTTTCCCGGCTCGAGAGCGTCAAATTCTCGGCGCTGTTTGCGTCTCCCGATATCGCCGCGTTCGAATGGATCGGCTCGCCACGCCCTGAAATTGGCGCGACGATCAATCTCGAGGGGCGCGAAAACCTCGTCCACGCCAATCTCAACTGGCAGATCCCGGTGTTCGACACCCCGCTCTATCTCGAACTGGGGTTCGGCGCGGCCCTCACCGATGGGGCGCTCGACGGCGCCACGCGGCCCGAGCGCAATTTCGGCTGCTCGCTCAATTTCTACGACGCCGCCGGCATCGGGGCCAATGTGAGCGAGAACGTGACGGTGACGCTGCGCTACGAGCACATCTCCAATCTCGAACTCTGCTCGCCCAATGACGGGCTGTCCAATTTGGGGCTGATGGTCGGCGTCAAGTTCTAGGTTGGATCAACATTCAGTCGAAAATGACGCAAATCGCCTCGGTGGCTGTGGGTAGGCGGCTGCTGGACCCCGGGAATAAATCCCGGGGTGACAGGTGTTGGGTGAAGGCATGGCGGTTGCCTAAAACTGAGACCGTCATTCCGGGATTAATTCCCGGAATCCAGTGCTGCATCAGCCCAGTTCCTCTGAATGTCGAGTCAGCTTAGAACGCTCTAAGGGACGTGCTCTTGGCAAGAGGCGCGCGACCGCGTATGTAACGGGCTCCGAATGGCGGAGCGAATTTGATGGCCCTCTGGACCACGACAACGCTGCTCAAATCCACCGGCGTTAGCGCCGGCGCGATGCCGTTCGCGGGTAAAACCACCACCAAAACCGCTTGACGCACTCCCCGGGCCAATCCTCCCGGCGGGGAGGGCGGCAAAGCACTTATGGCCGAGCGGGCGAACGCCCCGGCGCGGGAGGTGGGGTGAAAGGACAAAAAACCAAATGGGTTACAAGGTCGCAATCGTAGGCGCCACGGGCAATGTGGGCCGCGAAATGCTCGATATTCTTGCCGAGCGCAATTTTCCGGTCGACGAACTGGTGCCGCTGGCTTCCTCGCGCTCGGTCGGCCGTGAAGTGAGCTTCGGCGACAAGATTTTGAAGTGCCGCAATCTCGACGATTATGATTTCACCGGCACCGATTTCGTGCTGATGAGCGCGGGGGGCGACATCTCCAAGCAGTGGGCGCCCAGGATCGGCGCGACCGGCGCCATCGTCATCGATAATTCGTCGGCCTGGCGCTATCACGAGGACGTGCCGCTGATCGTTCCGGAAGTGAACGGCCAGGTGCTCGACGCCTATATGGCCAAGACCAACCGCAAGAACATCATCGCCAACCCCAATTGCTCTACCGCCCAGCTCGTCGTGGCTTTGAAGCCGCTGCACGATCTGGCGACGATCACGCGGCTGGTGGTTTCGACCTATCAGTCGGTGTCGGGCGGCGGCAAGGACGCGATGGACGAGCTCTGGGACCAGACCAAGGGCATTTTCGTCAACGACCAGCCCGAGCCCAAAAAGTTCACCAAGCAGATCGCCTTCAACGTCATCCCCCATATCGACGTGTTCATGGAGGATGGCTACACCAAGGAAGAGTGGAAGGTTCTGGCCGAGACCAAGAAGATGCTCGACCCCAAGATCAAGGTGACCTGCACGGCGGTGCGCGTGCCGGTGTTCGTGGGCCATTCCGAAGCCGTCAACATGGAGTTCGCCAACCCCATAACGCCCGACGAGGCGCGCGACGCGCTGCGCGATGCGCCGGGGATCGTGGTGCTCGATAAGCGCGAGAACGGTGGCTATATCACCCCGGTCGAGGCCAAGGGCGAGGATGCCACCTATGTCAGCCGCATCCGCGAGGACGTGACGGTCGAGAACGGGCTGGCCATGTGGGTGGTTTCGGACAATCTGCGCAAGGGCGCGGCGCTCAACACCATCCAGATCGCCGAGACGCTGATCGAACGCGGGCTGATGAGCCGCAAGGCCGCCTGATGCGCTGGGCAGCGTTTTTCACCGACCGGACGGACGGCGCCGATATCCGCGCTGCCCGTTCGGCAGCGCACCAGGCCTATCTGCGCAAATACAAAGGCACGATCGTTCTCGCCGGGGCGTTGCGCCCCGAGCCGGACGGGGAGCCCAATGGCGGACTCTGGGTGTTCGAGGCCGGGAGCAGGGCCGACGTCGAGGCGATCATCGCCGAGGACCCGTTCCAGATCCACGGGTTGCGGGCGACGAGTGAGGTCTTTGCATGGGGCATGGCGCCCGGCTTCGAGGATGTGGGGATCGGGGGCCGTTAGCGGCCTCGTGACACACTGAGTCCTTACGGGATGACAGGGCAGGGGCCGTGCGGTAAGGCAGGGTCCCTGTCTTTTTATGCGAGCCCTCCGTCATGCCGTTGCGCGACGTGCTCATCGCCCTGGTCGTGGTTACGATCTGGGGCGTCAATTTCACAATCATCAAATTGAGCGTGGCCGAGTTGCCGCCGCTGCTGGTCGCGGCGCTGCGGTTTTTCTTTGCCGCCGTGCCGGTGATCTTCTTCGTCGCCCGGCCCAAAGCGCCCTGGCGTCTGGTGATCGGGTATGGGCTGTTCATGGGAACCGCGCTCTATGCGCTGCTCAATCTGGCCCTGTTCATGGGATTGTCGGCGTCGCTGGCTTCGCTCGCGCTGCAGGTGCAGGCGATGTTTACGATCGGGCTGGCGTTTTTCGTTTTCGGCGAAGTGCCGCGCCGGCTGCAGATTGCCGGGGCTGTGGTGGCGTTTGCCGGGATAGGGGTGATCGCCTGGGGGCATGGGACGGGGACCGAGCTGTTGCCGCTGGGCATATTGATGGTGGGGGCGCTGTGCTGGGGGATCGCCAACAATATTTCCAAGAAGGCCGGGGCGATTCCGATGGTGCCGTTCACCGTCTGGGGCAATTTCTTTGCCTCCATCCCCTTGTTCGTGCTCTCGTTCATGTTCGAGGGCGGGCCGGAGATCTTTACCTATATCGATCCGCCGAGCTGGAACATGGTGGGATTGATTGCCTTTCTGGCCTATCCGGCGACGCTGTTCGGCTTTGCCATGTGGAGCGCGCTGCTCTCGCGCCATTCGGCGGCGACGGTCGCCCCCTTTACGCTTTTGGTGCCAATCGCGGGGATTTCCTCGGGCGTCTTGATCCTGGGCGAGCCGATCTACCCCGTCGATATCGCCGGCGGGCTGCTGGTGTTTGTCGGGCTGCTGCTTACCGTGTTCAAACTAAAGCCCAAACAGGCGCCGATCCAGCCGGTGGCGTGATCAGGGCTTGGGGCGGATGAAGTCGCCGCTCTCCCCGTTCATGGTCCAGAGCTCGCCCGTCGAGATGTCGAACCAGGCGCCGTGAACGGAAAGCTGGTTTTCCTCGACGCGCGATTTGACGAAGGGGAAGGTCATGAGGTTGCCCAGCGACTGGCGGATGACGATGCGCTCGAGCGCTGTCTGCTGTTCGGCCGGGGTCATGAGCGAATTGGCTTCGACCTTGCCCGCGACCTCCTTGATCATGGTCAGCCATTTGCCGATGAAATCACCCTCGGGGGCGTGACCGGCGGCGGTCGCCAGGGCGCCCGAGATGCCGCCGCAGCGACCATGGCCCATGACGACGATGTGCTGGACCTTGAGATGGATGACGGCGAATTCGATGGCCGAGGAGGTGCCGTGATAGGCAGCGTCGGGGCCGAAGGGGGGCACCAGGTTGGCGACGTTGCGCATGACGAAGAGCTGGCCGGGGCCGGCATCGAAGATGGTTTCGGGGGCCGAGCGCGAATCGCAGCAGGCGATGACCATGGTGGTGGGCTTCTGGCCTTCCTCGGCCAGGGTCCGGTAGCGGTCGCTTTCGGTGCTGTAGCGCCCCGCCATGAAATTGCGGTAGCCCTCGAGCAGGGAGGAGGGGAAGTCCTGCGCCATCAGTTCGTCCTTTCGCGTCCGACGGTCTGCGATAGACCCTGGCGTGGCCAAGATCAATCGCTATGCTCGGCGCAGGGGCGGTAAAATTCCGCTCGTAAGCGTCATGAAATCAAGGAGAACAGAACCATGGTGATCTATCGATTCCTGTCGGGGGAGGATGATTCAGCGTTCTGCCACAAGGTCACCAAGGCGCTGAGCGAAGGCTGGCTGCTCTATGGCGAGCCCCATTACGTTTTCGACGCGGCGGCGGGCAAGATGCGCTGCGGGCAGGCGGTGACACGGGAGGTCGCCGACCAGGATTACGATCCGGAGAAAAAGCTCACGGACTATGTTTGAGGCGCTGGGGATGGGGCGAGGGCGCTGCCGGAGCTAGACCTGTCCGCCGGTGGGGATGACGACCACCGACTCCGCCGACCGCGTTGAGGGGCCGTGCCAGACAGCTTCGATGTTGTTGCCGTCGGGGTCGAGGATGAAGCAGGCGTAATAGCCGGGGTGGTAGGGGCGTTCGCCCGGCGCGCCATTGTCGGTGCCGCCGGCGGCGAGCGCCGCTTCGTAGAAGCGGGCGACCATGTCGGGGCTATCGGCCTGGAAGGCGAGGTGGACGCGGGTGGTGTAGTCGTCGGCCTTGTCGACGAAGAGTTCGTCGGAGGCGAAGAACCCATCGCCGTCATGGGTGATTTCACGGCCCAGCGCGGCCAGCGCCGAGCGATAGAAGCTGCGCGATCTTTCGAGATCGGCGACGCGCAGATGGACGTGATCGATCAAGCGTCCGACGTGGAATTGCATTTTGTCCTCCTTCGGGGCGACATATGCCGCCTCCCTGCATCGGGGACCGACTTTAGAGCATTTTCGCTTTTCTTCGAATCGCTCAATTGCTCCAATGTTCCAATTTCACTTTTGCCGGAAGCGCTGCGGAGGATTTTTTTGCTCTCGATATGGATCAGGGCGGGAGAGCGCATGGAACTTTACCTGCAAGGTAAATCTGGCTGACATTTGTCTATCTCTGCCTCGACTTAGCTCCAGATATCCAGGGTGCGGAGAAAATATGACGTTTAAAGTCAATATTTTAGCGGGGCCTGGGAAGCGGCTTTTCAGACCAAAGACGTAAGCGCGGCCCTTTGACGAATGGGGAAAGCGCGATTAGAAGTTGGCGCCAAGTTTGGGGCCGGAGTGACCGGCCGTTCATGCCCGGCCACGGCGCCGGAGGAGATCGAGGCAGCATGACGACCCAGTTTCGACCGACCTCTCCCCACCTTTCGGTTTGGCGTTTCACCCTCACCATGACGCTTTCGATCCTGCACCGTATCCTGGGTGTGGGGCTGTATCTGGGCACGATCCTGTTCGTGTTGTGGCTGGGCGCGGCAGCGCTGGGGCAGGAACAGCTCGAGGCGGTGCAGGGGTTCTTCGGCTATCCCATCATCCAGATCGGGCTGTTCCTCTACACCTGGACGCTGTTCCAGCACATGGCGGGCGGCATCAAGCATTTCGTCTGGGATACCGGCGCGGGGCTCGATCCGGCAGGGCGCGAGATCATGACGGTGGCCACGCTGGTCTTTTCGGCGGTGGCGACGGTTGTGGTCTGGGCGCTGTTCGTCTGGTTTTGAGGGAGTAGGGAACGATGAAGACCCATCCGGGCGAAAAAGGAACCGGCACTTTCATCCGCCAGCGCGTCACGGGCGCGATCAATATCGTTTTCGTGGGCTTTCTGATCTGGCTGGTCGTTTCGTTCGCGGGAGCCGAACGGGCCGAGATGGCGGCGGTGTTCTCGAACCCCTTCGTTGCGATCCTGGCGCTGGCGCTGATCGCCTCCCCGCTCATCCATATGCGCATCGGCATGTATGAGATCATCGAGGACTATGTCCACGATCCCAAGCTGCACGCGCTCGCCAAGATGCTCAACACGGTTTTCGTCGCGATCATCGGCATCATCGCCGCGATCTCGGTGCTCGTCCTCGCCTTCGGAGGTTAATCCCGCTCATGGCTTCGGCTTATCAAATCATTGACCACGCCTATGACGTCGTGGTGGTCGGCGCCGGCGGCGCGGGGCTGCGCGCCACGCTGGGCATGGCCGAGCAGGGCTTTTCGACGGCGTGCGTGACCAAGGTGTTTCCCACCCGCTCGCACACCGTCGCGGCACAGGGCGGGATCGCCGCCTCGCTCTCCAACATGGGCCCCGATAGCTGGCAGTGGCACATGTACGATACCGTCAAGGGGTCGGACTGGCTGGGCGACAACGACGCCATGGAATATCTCGCTCGCGAGGCGCCACAGGCGGTCTATGAACTCGAACATTACGGCGTGCCGTTCTCGCGCACCGAAGAGGGCAAGATCTACCAGCGCCCGTTCGGCGGGCATATGCAGAATTACGGCGACGGGCCTCCGGTGCAGCGCACCTGCGCGGCGGCGGACCGGACCGGGCACGCGATCCTCCATACGCTCTATGGACAATCGCTGCGCAACAACGCCGAATTCTTCGTCGAATATTTCGCCATCGACCTCTTGATGAGCGATGACGGGCAATGCCAGGGCATCATCGCCTGGAAGCTCGACGATGGCACCATCCATCGGTTCCGCGCCAAGATGGTGGTGCTGGCGACCGGCGGTTATGGCCGCGCCTATTTCTCGGCGACCTCGGCCCATACCTGCACCGGCGACGGCAATGGCATGGTGGCCCGGGCCGGGTTGCCGCTCCAGGACATGGAGTTCGTCCAGTTCCACCCCACGGGCATTTATGGCTCGGGGTGCCTGATCACCGAGGGTGCACGCGGCGAGGGCGGGTATCTGGTCAATTCGGAAGGCGAGCGGTTCATGGAGCGCTACGCGCCCAACGCCAAGGACCTTGCCAGCCGCGACGTGGTATCGCGCTGCATGACGCTCGAAATCCGCGAGGGACGGGGCGTGGGCCCCAAGGGCGACCACATCTTCCTCCATCTCGACCACCTCGATCCGGCGGTGCTGCACGAGCGGCTGCCGGGGATTTCGGAATCGGCGAAAATCTTTGCCGGCGTCGATCTCACCCGCGATCCGATCCCGGTGATCCCCACCGTCCACTACAATATGGGCGGTATCCCCACGACCTATTGGGGCGAGGCTATCGATCCGCGCAATGGCGGGGCCGACGCGACGATCCCCGGGCTGATGGCGGTGGGCGAGGCGGGCTGCGCCTCGGTGCACGGCGCCAACCGGCTGGGCTCGAACTCGCTGATCGACCTTGTGGTCTTCGGGCGCGCCGCCGCGATCAAGGCGGGGGAAATCATCGACCGCAATTCGCCGGTGCCCGAGGTCAACAAGGCCGCCGAGGACAAGATCATGGCGCGGTTCGACCGGCTGCGGAACGCCAATGGCGCGATCCCCACGGCAAAGCTTCGCGACAAGATGCAGCGCGCCATGCAGGAAGACGCCGCCGTGTTCCGCACCCAGGAGACGCTGGAGGCCGGTTGCCGGCGGATCAGCGAAATCTGGAGCGAATTGCCCGATATCAAGGTCCATGACCGTTCGCTGATCTGGAATTCCGATCTTGTCGAAACCCTCGAGCTGGAAAACCTGATGGCCAATGCCATCACCACCGTCTATTCGGCGGAAAACCGCAAGGAAAGCCGGGGCGCACACGCGCGCGAGGATTTCTCGGCGCGCGACGACGAAAACTGGCGCAAGCACACGCTGAGCTGGGTGGACGATGCGGGCAAGGTGACGCTCGACTATCGGCCGGTGCATGTCGATCCTTTGAGCGACGGCATCGACCTGGCCAAGATCGCGCCCAAGGCGCGCGTTTACTAGGGGGCTGGAGAGGACAATGGCCGAACTTCTTCTCAACAAGAAATCCCAGCCCAAAAAGGGCAAGACCTGGCCCAAGCCGGAAGGCGCGACGCGGCTGCGTGAATACCGCGTCTATCGCTACGATCCCGACACCCAGGAAAATCCGCGCATCGATACCTATTTCGTCGACCTTGACGATTGCGGGCCGATGATCCTGGACGGTCTGTTGTGGATCAAGAACACCATCGATCCAACGCTCACCCTGCGCCGTTCGTGCCGCGAGGGGATTTGCGGGTCGTGCGCGATGAATATCGACGGCGCCAACACGCTGGCCTGCACCAAGGGCATGGACGATGTGTCGGGCGGGCCGATCAAGGTCTATCCGCTGCCGCACATGCCGGTGGTGAAAGATCTGGTGCCCGACCTTTCGACGTTCTACGAGCAGCACAAATCGGTCGAGCCGTGGCTGCAGACCAAATCGCCGACCCCGGACACCGAATGGCTGCAGAGCCGCGAGGACCGGGCCAAGCTCGACGGGCTTTACGAGTGCATTTTGTGCGCGTGCTGCTCGACCTCGTGCCCGAGCTATTGGTGGAACGGGGAAAAATATCTCGGGCCAGCCGTGCTGCTGCAGGCCTATCGCTGGCTGATCGACAGCCGCGACGAGGCGACCAGCGAACGGCTCGACAATCTCGAGGACCCCTTCAAGCTCTATCGCTGCCACACGATCATGAACTGCGCCAAGGTCTGCCCCAAGGGGCTGAACCCGGCCAAGGCCATCGCCGAGATCAAGAAGATGATGGTCGAGCGCAAGGTGGCCTGAACCGGTGTCATGGGTTAAACGTTTAAAGGGTCTGCGGGAAAAACCCGCGGACCCTTTGTTTTGATGGAGCCGAGCCATGACCGATTACGAGACCATCCTCTATGTCGAACGGGAATCGGTGGCGCGGCTGATGGTGACGGCGCTGCGGGCGCATGGGTTCTCGCCGCGCGAGATCGCCGATGGCGGATTGCCGGGGATCGGGACCGGGTTGACTGGCCAGGGATTGGCCATCGCGGTGCCGCAAAGCGAGGCGCGCGAGGCCCAGCCGCTGGCCGAAGCCCTGCTCAAGGACATGGTGTCGAAATAGGACGTCCCATTGGCGCCACATTGGGGCGTTTGGTAAGGATGGCCTATCCGCCATATTGCGCGGCGGGACTTGTTTCGTCCCGGCGATCCCGCCATAAAGCGTATCGGCGGCGGCTGAGCGCAGGAACGAGGCGGATTGCCGGGCGTTCCCGAGCGGGATGAGAGATGGTGGAGCCGATATGATCACTTTGCAAAAATCACTGGGGCTGGTCGTGATCACCGGCGCGCTGACCGCCCTTGCGGCGTGTTCGCCCACCAGTTTCGGACGCACCGCACCCAGCGTCCAGACGCCTCCGCCCGCCCAGCCGGCGCCGATCCAGCCCGTGCAGACCGGTTCGGTCCAGACCACCGACCTGCCCCCGATCGCGGGGACCAGCACCATCGAGACGACGCCGGCCGCCACCCCATCGGTGCCGGGCAATACCGCGGCGCTCGATACCGGCAACACGACAAATTCGGGGCCGGGATTCGTCCTCGACGACGTTGGCGCACCGGGCAACACGACCGGGGGACGCAATCTTTCGGGCACCACCACAATGGAGCAGCTCCTTGGGGGCTGGACGATCCTGGTGGGGGCCGATCAATGCCGGCTCAACCTCACCTACACCGCCAAGGGCTCGACCGGGCGTTATCGCGCCTCGACGCCGGCCTGCGCCGAGCCGACGCTGGCGACGGTCACCTCCTGGCAATTGCTGGGCAATCAGGTGCAGCTCTACAATGAAGCCGACGAACTGGTGGGGACGCTGCTCAAGAGCGGCAACCGGTTCGTGGGGACCCTCGCTGGAGGCCAGGCCATCTCGATGGTCGGCTGATCTTGGCGGGGGGCGAAGGAACGCGGGGCACCATTGTCGACGCTTATGCGGAGATGATCGTCTCGGGCCGCGTGCGGCCCGATGCGGCGCAGAAAGAGGCCGTCGAAAAGCTTCAGGACGTGGCCGAGGGGCTCGGAAGGCTCGAAGCCCAATCGGGGTCGGTGATTGCGGCGCTGTTCCGGCGCAAGCGCGAAGTGCCCAAGGGGCTCTACATCTGGGGCGATGTGGGCCGGGGCAAGACCATGCTCATGGATCTGTTCTTTAAGACCGTGCCGGTCAAGGCCAAGCGGCGTGTGCATTTCCATGAATTCATGAACGAAGTGCACGAGGCGATTGCCCAATTTCGGGCGGGCAATGGCGGGACCAAGGGCGCGCGCGACCCCATTCCCGCCGTCGCGCGGCCGATCACGCGGTCGGTGCGGCTGTTGTGTTTCGACGAGTTCTTCGTCTCCGACATCACCGATGCGATGCTTTTGAAGCGCCTGTTCGAGATCTTGTTCGCCGATGGGGTGGTGGTGGTCGCGACCTCCAACATCCCACCCGAAAAGCTTTATTGGAACGGGCTCAATCGCCAGCTTTTCCTGCCCTTCATCGACCTGCTCGAACGCCATGCCGAGGTGTTCAATCTCAATGCGGAAACCGACTACCGACGCGAAAAGCTCGATGCGCAGGAGGTCTATCGGTTCGGGACCGGGCCGGAGGTGGACGCGGCGATGGACGGGCTGTTCGAACATCTGACCGGCGGGGCCGAGGCCAAGCGGGACGCCATCGAAAGCCTGGGACGGGTCATCGTCGTGCCGGCGCAGGCCATGGGGGTGGCGCGGTTCGATTTCGCCGATCTTTGCGAGCGGCCCCTTGGAGCCCGGGATTATCTCAGGATCGCCAACACCTATCATACCCTGGTGATCGAGCACGTTCCGGTGTTCTCGCGGCTGAAATCGGACGCCGCCAAGCGTTTCATCCTGCTGGTCGATACGCTCTACGACCGGGGGGTGAAACTGGCGGCGAGCTTTGCGGCCCCGCTCGACGAGCTGGCGCAGGACGACAAGACGCGGTTCGAATTCGCAAGGTGTCTGTCGCGGCTCGAAGAGATGCGCTCGGCCGACTATATAGCGCAACCGCTGCGGCAGAAAACGGCGATCTGAGTGCCTTTCGCGACAGGGAAAGCGTCAGCATTGCAGACATAGTTGCGGCGGAGCTGGCCGAAGGGGCCAAATTTCCGGCGTTAGACGAAGGGTTCACTTGCGTCGCATTGTCACAAGGGCTATGGAGGGCGCGAGGAAAACGTTACTTTACCTATAGGGAAACTTGCTCATGGCGCGTAAGAAAATCGCTCTGATCGGCGCGGGTCAGATCGGTGGGACTCTGGCTCATCTGGTGGCGCTCAAGGAGCTGGGCGACGTGATGCTGTTCGACATCGTCGATGGCGTGCCGCAGGGCAAGGCGCTCGATCTCGCCCAGTCCGGCCCGGTCGAGGGGTACAATGCGTCGCTCAAGGGCACGTCCGAATACAAGGACATCGAAGGCGCCGACGTCGTGATCGTCACCGCCGGGGTGCCGCGCAAGCCGGGCATGAGCCGCGACGATCTTCTGGAAATCAATCTCAAGGTCATGGAGCAGGTCGGCGCGGGCATCGCCAAATACGCCCCCGACGCGTTCGTGATCTGCATCACCAATCCGCTTGACGCCATGGTCTGGGCGCTGCAGAAATTCTCCGGTCTTCCCGCCAACAAGGTGGTCGGCATGGCGGGCGTGCTCGATTCGGCGCGGTTCCGCCACTTCATCGCCGACGAGCTCAACGTTTCGGTGCAGGACGTCACAGCCTTCGTGATGGGCGGGCATGGCGATACCATGGTGCCCCTGGCGCGCTATTCGACGGTCGCGGGCATTCCGCTGCCCGACATGGTCAAGATGGGCTGGATGAGCAAGGACAAGCTCGACCAGATCATCCAACGCACCCGCGATGGCGGCGCCGAGATTGTCGGGCTGCTAAAGACCGGGTCGGCCTTTTATGCGCCCGCCGCCTCGGCGATCGAAATGGCCGAATGCTATCTCAAGGACAAAAAGCGCATCCTGCCCTGCGCCGCGTTCCTCACCGGTCAGTTCGGGGTGGACGACCGCTATGTTGGCGTGCCGGTGGTGATCGGCTCCGAGGGCGTCGAGCGGATCGTCGAGATCGAGCTCAATGCCGCCGAAAAGAAGATGTTCGACGCCTCGGTCGAGGCTGTCGAAGGGCTGGTCGAGGCCTGCAAGAAGATCGCGCCCAAGCTGGGCTGACCCAGAACGCCCGGCGGCTTGAACGCCGGGCTTTTCCCATTGGCGCGCGGCGCTGCTGACGACACCCCAAGCGAAGGGTCCCAGATCAAATGAACATCCACGAATATCAGGCCAAGGAACTTTTGAAGGGGTTCGGCGCGCCGGTGGCGCGGGGCGTGCCCATCCTGAGCGCCGACGAGGCGGAAGCGGCGGCCAGATCGCTGCCGGGGCCGCTCTATGTGGTCAAGAGCCAGATCCACGCCGGCGGGCGCGGCAAGGGCAAGTTCACTGAACTGGGGCCCGACGCCAAGGGCGGCGTGCGGCTGGCGCGGTCGATCGACGAGGTGGTGGCCAATGCCCGCGAGATGCTGGGCAACACGCTGGTGACCGCCCAGACCGGCGAAGCGGGCAAGCAGGTCAACCGTCTCTATATCGAGGACGGCGCCGATATCGATCGCGAGCTTTACTGCTCGCTGCTGGTCGACCGCTCGGTGGGGCGCGTGGCGTTCGTGGTTTCGACCGAAGGCGGCATGGATATCGAGCAGGTCGCCCATGACACGCCCGAAAAGATCGAGACCATCGCCATCGACCCCGAGGCCGGCGTCACCGATGCCGATATCGGCAGGATCGCTTCGGCGCTCAAGCTCGAAGGCGCGGCCGCCGAGGACGCAAAATCGCTGTTTCCCGCGCTCTATAAGGCGTTCGTCGAAAAGGACATGAGCCTTCTCGAAATCAACCCGCTGATCGTGATGACCGACGGCCATCTGCGGGTGCTGGACGCCAAGGTGAGCTTCGACGGCAACGCGCTGTTCCGCCACCCCGACATCATGGAATTGCGTGACGAGAGCGAAGAGGACGCCAAGGAGATCGAGGCCAGTAAATGGGACCTCGCCTATGTGGCGCTCGACGGCAATATCGGCTGCATGGTCAACGGCGCCGGGCTGGCCATGGCGACGATGGACATCATCAAGCTCTACGGCAAGGAGCCGTCCAATTTCTGTGACGTTGGCGGGGGTGCGAGCAAGGAAAAGGTCGCTGCCGCGTTCAAGATCATCACCGCCGACCCCAAGGTCGAGGGCATTCTGGTCAATATCTTCGGCGGCATCATGAAGTGCGACGTGATCGCCGAGGGCGTCGTCGCTGCCGTCAAGGAAGTGGGGCTCAAGGTTCCGCTGGTGGTCCGCCTCGAAGGCACCAATGTGGAGCTGGGCAAGAAGATACTCAACGAATCCGGGCTGGCGATCACCGCCGCCGACGATCTCGACGACGCCGCCCAGAAGATCGTGGCGGCCGTAGCCTGATGATCGACTTCATCGCCGCATGGCTGCCTCCAGTTCTCATCCTGCTCGTCTTTCTGGGCGCCGGAGTGGCGATCAGCAAGCGGCAGATGAAGAGCTATGGCCAGCATGTGGCCGAGGTCAAAGCCATCAATGACGAGCTTATCGCGATCAACCAGGAAATGGTCGCCGAGCTTCGTGAAATCAAAACGATTCTGAAGGACCGCACGTAAATGTCCATTCTCGTCGACAAGAACACCAAGATTCTCGTGCAGGGCCTGACCGGCAAGACCGGCACGTTCCACACCGAGCAGGCGCTGGCCTATTACGGCACGCAGATGGTGGGCGGCATCCACCCCAAGAAGGGCGGGGAAACCTGGACCGGGGCCGGCGGCCACGAGCTGCCGATCTTTGCGAGCGTGGCCGAGGGCAAGGACAGGACCGGGGCGGACGCCTCGGTGATCTATGTTCCGCCCGCCGGTGCGGCCGATGCCATCATCGAGGCGATCGACGCGGAAATAGGCTTCATCACCTGCATCACCGAAGGCATTCCGGTGTCGGACATGGTGCGGGTCAAGGCGCGGCTCGAACGCTCGAACTCGCGGCTTTTGGGTCCCAACTGCCCTGGCATCCTGACCCCCGAAGAGTGCAAGATCGGCATCATGCCCGGTTCGATCTTCCGGAAGGGCTCGGTGGGGATCGTTTCGCGCTCGGGTACGCTCACCTATGAGGCGGTGTTCCAGACCACCAATGAAGGCCTGGGCCAGACCACGGCTGTCGGCATCGGCGGCGATCCGGTCAAGGGCACCGAGTTCATCGACGTGCTCGAGATGTTCCTGGCCGACGACGCCACCGAATCGATCATCATGATCGGCGAGATCGGCGGTTCGGCCGAGGAAGACGCCGCCCAGTTCCTGATCGACGAGGCGAAAAAGGGCCGCAGCAAGCCGATGGCCGGGTTCATCGCGGGCCGGACGGCGCCCAAGGGCCGCACCATGGGCCATGCGGGCGCCGTGGTTTCGGGCGGCAAGGGGGACGCCGAATCCAAGATCGCCGCGATGGAAGCAGCGGGCATTACCGTTTCGCCCTCGCCGGCGCGGCTGGGCAAGACGCTTGTGGATGTATTGAAGGGCTAGTTGTTCACCTGGGCCGGTCGGAACCCCATGTCAGGGGCGGATTAACCGAAACGAAGTCCGGGCCGGTCATAGTTCCAACCCAATTGGCGGCCGAAAACTGAAATCGGCAGGTTGGATTTTTTCAGCGGGGGATCGGGACCCCCATAGAGAGCGAAATGGCACGACAGGACCAGAACGAAACGTTCCTCCTCACCTCCTTCCTTTATGGCGGAAATGCCGATTATATCGAGGCGCTTTACGCCCGGTACAAAACCGATCCCAAAAGCGTCGACCCGAGCTGGGCGGAGTTTTTCTCCAACCTTTCCGACAGCGCCGATCAGGTGAGGCAGAACGCGGAAGGCCCGAGCTGGCGGCGGCGCGACTGGCCACGGGCCGGCAATGGCGAACTGGTTTCGGCGCTCGACGGCGATTGGGGCGAGCTTGCGGTCAAGGCCCAGAAGGCGGTGACCGAAAAGGCCAGCAAGGCTGGAGAGCAGGCTTCGCCCGAGGCTATCCTGCAGGCGACGCGGGATTCGATCCACGCCATCATGATGATCCGCGCCTATCGCATGCGCGGGCATCTGCACGCCAATCTCGATCCGCTGGGTCTCGAAAAGCTCGACGATGCCCACGAGCTCGATCCGGCCACCTATGGGTTCACCGAGGCCGATTACGGGCGCGAAATCTTCATCGACAATTATCTCGGGCTCGAATCGGCCACCGTGCCGCAGATGCTCGAGATCTTGAAGCGCACCTATTGCGGCACGCTCGGCATCGAATTCATGCACATCTCGGACCCGGAGGCCAAAGCCTGGATCCAGGAGCGCATCGAGGGGCCGGACAAAGAGATCAGCTTCACCACCGAAGGCAAGCGGGCCATCCTCAACAAGCTCGCCGAAGCCGAGGGGTTCGAAAAATTCCTCGACGTCAAATACACCGGCACCAAGCGCTTCGGGCTCGACGGCGGCGAAGCGCTGATCCCGGCGCTCGAACAGATCGTCAAGCGCGGCGGCGCGCTGGGGCTGCAGGATATCGTTCTGGGCATGGCCCATCGCGGGCGGCTCAACGTTTTGACCCAGTTGATGGCCAAGCCGCACCGGGCGCTGTTCCACGAATTCAAGGGCGGTGCGTTCTACCCCGACGACGTCGAGGGTTCGGGCGACGTCAAATACCATCTGGGCGCCTCTTCGGACCGCGAGTTCGACGGCAACACCGTGCACCTTTCGCTGACCGCAAACCCCAGCCATCTCGAGATCGTCGATCCGGTGGTGCTGGGCAAGGCGCGCGCCAAGCAGGACCAGCTTTCGGCGGTCGACGGGCGCTTCGTCAAGGACACGCGCGACACCAACCGCATGTCGGTGCTGCCGCTGCTTCTGCATGGCGACGCGGCGTTCGCCGGGCAGGGGGTGGTGGCGGAATGCTTCGGGCTGTCCGGGCTCAAGGGGCACCGGACCGGCGGGTCGATCCATTTCGTCATCAACAACCAGATCGGGTTTACCACCAGCCCGCATTTCTCGCGGTCCTCGCCCTATCCCACCGATGTCGCCAAGATGATCGAGGCGCCGGTGTTCCACTGCAATGGCGACGATCCGGAAGCGGTGGTCTATGCGGCCAAGATCGCCACCGAGTTCCGCCAGAAATTCGGGCGGCCGGTGGTCATCGACATGTTCTGCTACCGCCGGTTCGGGCACAATGAAGGCGACGAGCCCAGCTTCACCCAACCCTTGATGTACAAGGCGATCCGCGGGCACAAATCGACGCTGGAAATCTATGGGCAAAAGCTCATCGACGAGGGCGTGGTTTCGACCGAGGAGTTCGAGCAGCTCAAGGCCGATTGGCGGGCGCGGCTCGAAAACGAGTTCGAGGCCGGGCAGGATTACCGGCCCAACAAGGCCGATTGGCTGGACGGCGCCTGGAAGAACATCAAGCTGGCCGAGGTCGATGGGCCAAGGCGCGGGGTGACGGGCGTCGCCATCGAAAAGCTGCGCGATCTGGGCAACAGCCTCTGTTCGGTGCCGCAGGGCTTCCATGTGCATCGCACGGTTCAGCGCTTCCTCGACAACCGGAAAAAGATCATCACCGAGGGCGAGGGGGTCGACTGGGCGACGGCAGAGGCGCTGGCTTTCGCCACGCTGCTGGACGAGGGTCATCCGGTGCGGCTGTCCGGCCAGGACGTCGAGCGCGGCACCTTCAGCCAGCGCCATTCGGTGCTCTACGACCAGGAGAACGAGGCGACCCATACCCCGCTCAACAATCTGGCCGGCGGCCAGGCGCGCTATGAGGTCATCAACTCTATGCTCAGCGAAGAGGCGGTGCTGGGGTTCGAATACGGCTATTCGCTGGCCGAGCCCAATGCGCTGACCATCTGGGAGGCCCAGTTCGGCGATTTCGTCAACGGCGCGCAGGTGGTGATCGACCAGTTCATCGCGGCAGGCGAGCGCAAATGGCTGCGCATGAGCGGGCTGGTGATGCTGTTGCCGCATGGCTATGAAGGCCAGGGCCCCGAGCACTCCTCGGCGCGTCCGGAGCGGTTCCTCCAGCTTTGCGCCGAGGACAACATGCAGGTGCTCAACTGCACCACCCCGGCCAATTATTTCCACGCGCTGCGCAGGCAATTGAAGCGCGATTTCCGCAAGCCGCTGATCATCATGACGCCAAAATCGCTGCTGCGTCACAAGCGGGCGGTATCGGGGCTGCGCGAATTGGGCCCCGACACCTTCTTCCATCGCCTGCTCTGGGACGATGCGGAGACGCCGGGCGTGCCCAAGACCGAGGTCAATCTGGTCGGCGACGACAAGATCAGGCGCGTGGTGGTGTGCACGGGCAAGGTCTATTACGATCTGCTCGAAGATCGCGAAAAGCGCGGCATCAACGACGTTTATCTGATGCGTCTCGAACAGCTCTACCCGTTCCCGGCCAAGGCGCTGATCGACGAGTTGAGCCGGTTCCGCAATGCCGAGATCGTCTGGTGCCAGGAAGAACCCAAGAACATGGGCGCCTGGAGTTTCGTTCAGCCCTATATCGAATGGGTGCTCGAACAGATGGGCCAGCCCGGCGCCCGCCCGCGCTATGTGGGACGTCCGGCCTCGGCCTCGACCGCCACGGGGCTGATGCGCACCCACGTCGCCCAGCTCCAGGCGTTCCTGGACGAAGCCTTCGAGTAACAGCATTTGCCGCCGCCCGGCGGGAGACGCCGGGTTCAAGAGCCGCTAGAAAGGATACGAGAGATGTCCACTGAAGTCCGCGTTCCGACCCTGGGGGAAAGCGTTACCGAAGCGACGATCGGGCAATGGTTCAAGAAGGTGGGGGACGCGGTTTCGGCCGACGAACCCATCGTGGAGCTCGAAACCGACAAGGTGACGATCGAGGTTCCCGCGCCGGTGTCCGGCACGATCGAGGCCATTTCGGTCAATGAGGGCGATACCGTCGAGGTCGGCGCGCTGATCGCGGCGATCGCCGCGGGCGCCGCGCCCGCCAAGCAGGCCGAAGCCCCCAAGCCCGCCGAGGCGCCAAAGGCCGAGACGCCGAAGGCCGCCGAAGCGCCGGCACCCGCCGCCAGGACCGAGATGCCCGCCGCCCCTTCGGCCGCCAAGCTGATGGCCGAACGCGACATCGACCCCGCTTCGGTGGAAGGATCGGGCAAGCGTGGGCAGGTGCTCAAGGAAGACGTGCTCAAGGCGGTGGAACGGACCGGGGAAAAGCCCGCCGCTGCCGCTCCGGCTCCCGCCCAGGCGCGCGCGCCGTCGGCGAGCGGGGATGCGGGGCGCGAGGAACGGGTCAAGATGACCCGTCTGCGCCAGACCATCGCCAAGCGTTTGAAGGACGCCCAGAACGCGGCGGCCATGCTGACCACCTTCAACGAGGTGGACATGAAGCCGATCATGGATCTGCGCAATTCCTACAAGGAACTGTTCGAGAAAAAGCACGGTGTCAAACTCGGCTTCATGGGCTTTTTCACCAAGGCCGTGGTGCATGCCCTCAAGGACGTCCCGGCGGTCAATGCCGAGATCGACGGCACCGACATCATCTACAAAAACTTCGCCCATATCGGGGTGGCCGTGGGGACCGACAAGGGGCTTGTGGTTCCCGTGGTGCGCGACGCCGACCAGATGACCATCGCCGAGGTCGAAAAGGAGATCGCGCGGTTGGGCAAGGCAGCGCGCGATGGCGGGCTGTCGATGGCCGACATGCAGGGCGGCACGTTCACCATCTCCAATGGTGGCGTCTATGGCTCGCTGATGAGCACCCCGATCCTCAACGCGCCGCAATCGGGCATTCTGGGCATGCACAAGATCCAGGAGCGGCCCGTGGTCGTCGGCGGGCAGATCGTGGTGCGCCCGATGATGTATCTGGCGCTGTCCTATGATCACCGGATCGTCGACGGCAAGGAAGCGGTGACGTTCCTGGTGCGCGTCAAGGAAAGCCTCGAGGACCCGCAGCGCCTGGTGCTCGATCTTTAGACAATCGGAAGGCGGGGCACCGCTCCCGCCTTTTCGCCGCAAGCCGGGGAGATGATCCGTGAGTTTCGAGCTGACGCTGCTGGTGTGGTCGGTGCTGATCCTGTTCGTGCATATCGGCGTGCAGGCGAGCTTGCTGACGCGCGATCTGGGTCGCGAATACAATGCCGGTCCGCGCGACGAACAGCGCGAACTCAGCCCGGTGGGCGGGCGCGCCGAACGGGCGCTGCGCAATTTCCTCGAAACATGGCCCGCCTTCATCGTCCTGGTGCTGGCGGCGAGCGTCGCGGGCATTTCGAGCGGGCTCACCCAATGGGGGGCGGGGCTCTACGTGGCGTTCCGCCTCGCCTATATCCCGCTCTATCTGATGGGCATTCCCTATGCGCGGTCGTTGGCCTTTACGGGCGCCTGCCTGGGGCTGTTGCTGATGTTTATCGGGATCGTCTTCTGACGGAACCCGTCGGGACCAATTGATGACTTCGCGCCCAGGCGCGGCAGCCGAGAAGGACAGACCTGACAATGGCCGAAACTTTCGATCTCACCATCATCGGTACCGGGCCGGGGGGCTATGTGTGCGCGGTGCGCGCGGCGCAACTGGGCATGAAGGTCGCCGTCGTCGAGAAATGGCCGAGCTTCGGGGGCACTTGCCTCAATATCGGGTGCATTCCCTCCAAGGCGCTGCTGCACGCTTCCGAGCTTTTCGAGGAAGCCAGCCACAGCTTCCCGCAATTGGGGATCGAGGTGGGTGCGCCCACGCTCAACCTTTCGGCGATGATGGCGCACAAGGACGATACCGTGGCGTCCAACACCGGCGGCATCGAATATCTGTTCAAGAAGAACAAGATCACCGCCTTTAAGGGCACCGGAAAGATCGCGGGCGCGGGCAAGGTTGCGGTCACCGCCGAGGACGGCAGCGTGACCGATATCGAAACCAAAAATATCGTGATCGCCACGGGTTCGGTTTCGGCCAATTTGCCGGGGATCGAGATCGACGAGGAAACCATCGTCACCTCGACCGGGGCGCTCAAGCTCGACAAGGTGCCCGAGAGCCTGCTGGTGATCGGGGCCGGCGTCATCGGACTGGAGCTGGGCTCGGTCTGGGCGCGGCTCGGCGCCAAGGTGACGGTGGTCGAATTCCTCGACCGCATCCTGCCGGGCATGGATGGGGATGTGGCCAAGCAGTTCCAGCGCATGCTGGGCAAGCAGGGGTTCGACTTCAAGCTCGGAACCAAGGTGACGGCGATCGAAAAGACCGATGCGGGATTGGTCGCAACGATCGAGCCGGCGGCGGGCGGGGAGGCGACGACGCTTGCAACCGACGTGGCGCTGGTCGCCATCGGGCGCGTGCCGTTCACCGACGGGCTGGGGCTCGAGGACATCGGCGTCGAGCGCGACCAGCGCGGGCGTGTGGTGACCGACGGGCATTACAAGACCAATATCGATGGCATCTACGCCATCGGCGACGTGATCGCCGGGCCGATGCTGGCGCACAAGGCCGAGGACGAGGGCATCGCCATCGCGGAAATCCTCGCTGGGCAGGCCGGTCACGTCAATTATGGGGTGATACCGGGCGTGGTCTATACCAATCCGGAAGTGGCATCGGTGGGCAGGACGGAAGAAGAATTGAAGGCCGAAGGCATTGCCTACAAGGCCGCCAAATTCCCCTTCACCGCCAACGGCCGCGCCAAGGCCATGCTGGCCACGCAAGGGTTCGTCAAGATCCTCGCCGACAAGGAGACTGACCGCGTGCTGGGATGCCATATCGTGGGCAAGGGCGCCGGCGAGATGATCCATGAAGCGGCGGTGTTGATGGAATTCGGCGGTTCGGCGGAAGATCTGGCCCGGACTTGTCACGCCCACCCGACCATGAGCGAAGCGGTGCGCGAGGCGGCGCTCGGGCTGGGCGACGGGTCGATACATATCTAACGTCTCACGGTGCGCACCGCCCCGATCATGACGCGCTAAAGCCGCGCTATGACCGGGGCTGCACCTGCGACGGCGCGGCGAAAACGTTCGCCGGGGTCCTCGGCTTCGCCTTGTTCATTTTTGATCTCACGGCGCACACCGCTACGGGCATGACGGCGCTAAAACCGCGCCTATGCCCTTCGCTGCGCCTGCGATGGCGCGGCCGAAACGTCGGCCGGGGTCCTCGGCTACGCCTTGTCCGTTTGATCTCACGGGCCGCACCGCTCGCGGCATGACGCGCTGAAACCGCGCTATGCCGCTCGCTGGCCCTCCGATGGGGCGGCCGAAACGTCGGCCGGGGTCCTCGCCTTCGGCTCGTCCGGGTGCTGCCTTCGGGCGATGCTGGATCATCGCGATATTCAGGGACGTTGTCGATTGTGGAGAGGCTGCTGCTGGACCCCGGGAATAAATCCCGGGGTGACATGGTGGTGATTTTGGTCCGAGATTTATTCCCGGGATCCAGTGTGGCGCCGGCCAAAAGAAAAGGCCGCATCGGGGGGATGCGGCCTTTCGTTTGGTGATGATCGCTACGCTTACGGGTTGTAGGTGACCGTGCCGGCATCGTAGGCGGCGCGGCAGTCGGTGGCGTCGGCCATCATGTTGGCATCGCGCAGCTCGGAGGCGCCGCCGCGGCCCTGGAAGCGGGGGTCGTCGCAGATGCCGTCATAGGCGTTGGCACTGGAATCGTCGCCGAAATTGATGCGGAAGCTGTCATCCGATCCGCCATTCTCGTCAAACGTCACGGTGCCGTCTTCATAGGCGGTCGAGCAATCGGTAGCATCGGCCATCAGGTGATCGTCGAGAGCCACGCCCACACCCGACCCGGTAAAGCGCGGATCGTCGCATTCGCCGTCATTGGCCCAATTGCCCGAATCGTCGCCGAAGTCGATGCCGTCGATGGCGATGGAGGCCGACGAACCGTTCGCGGCGTCTTCGTCGAAGGTCACGGTGCCGTCCTCATAGGCGGTCGAGCAATCGGTGGCGTCGGCCATCAGGTGATCGTCGAGGGCCACCCCGACACCCGAGCCGGTGAAGCGCGGATCGTCGCATTCGCCGTCCACGGCATAGGTGCCCGAATCATTGCCGAAATCGATGCCGTCGATGACGATCGATTCGCCGGTGCCGCTCGGCCCGCCGCTATAGGTGACTTCGCCCGCTTCATAGGCGTTGCGGCAGTCGGTGGCGTCGGTCAGCTCGTGGCTGGTGAGCCCGCCGCCGAAGCGCGGGTCGTCGCACTCGCCGTCATTGGCGAAGGTGCCGCTATCGTCGCCGAAATCGATGTCGTCGATGGAAATATCGGTGCCCGAGGCATCGCCGCCCTCGAAGGTGACTTCGCCAGCCTCATAGGCGTTGCGGCAATCGGTGGCATCGGCCAGCTCGTGGCTGGCAAGGCCGCCGCCGAAGCGAGGGTCGTCGCATTCGCCGTCATTGGCCCATGTGCCCGAATCGTCGCCGAAATCGATGCCGTCGACGGTGACTTCGCCGCCCGCATCGCTGCCGTCATCGAAGGTGACTTCGCCAGCCTCATAGGCGTTGCGGCAGTCGGTGGCGTCGGCCAGTTCGTGGCTGGCGAGGCCGCCGCCGAAGCGGGGGTCGTCACATTCGCCATCATTGGCCCAATTGCCCGAATCATCGCCGAAGTCGATGCCGTCGACGGTGACTTCGCCGCCCGCATCGCTGCCGTCATCGAAGGTGACTTCGCCAGCCTCATAGGCGTTGCGGCAGTCGGTGGCGTCGGCCAGTTCGTGGCTGGCGAGGCCGCCGCCGAAGCGGGGGTCGTCACATTCGCCATCATTGGCCCAATTGCCCGAATCATCGCCGAAATCGATGTCGTCCTGAGTCGCGGCCACGCCCGGGGCGGGAGTGTCGTCATCGCCGCCTGCGGCACCGAGGGTTACCTCGCCGGCCTCGAATGCCGCCTGGCAATCGGTTGCGTCGCGCATCTCGTCGACCGGGCTGCGCACCAGGGCGGCGCCGGGGCCTTCGAAACGCGGGTCGTCGCATTGCTGGTCATTGGCGAACGTACTCGAATCGTCGCCGAAATCGATATCCTGGGCGAACGCGGGTCCGCCGAGCGCTAGAGCAAGGGACAGCATGGCGCCGCCCATCATCAACCCGGTCTTTTTCATGAGACTCGTCCCTCTTAGCGGCTGGCGGGTGCCTTGCCGTCCGGTTGCGTGGTCAGGCGAGTGAACAGCAAAATACCGCAAATTACCAGTGCCGTTCCGACACCATGGACCGCCGTAAAGGGTTCACCCAGAACGATAATGGCCAATATGATGGTCAAAATGGGGGAGATGTTGCCGAAAACCGCAGTGCGTTCGGGTCCGATCGATCCGATGGCGGCGGCGATGAGGGAAACCGGCGCGACGGTAGCGGCCAGCGCCAGCGTCAGGAGGATGAAAAAGACGTCCGGCGTCACCGCGAGAGCAGCAAAGGAGTGCGTGAAAAAATAGTGGACGAGCACCATGGCGCTCGCCGCCGTCATGGCGATGGCGGTGAACAATCTGGGCCCCAGCGCATCGATCAGCGGTTTGGCGAAAAGCTGGTAGAGCGCATAGGCGAGCGCGCTGCCCAGCGCCAGAAGCGTTCCGGCAAGGACGGTATCGCCCTCGGCCACCATGTCGTGGCCGAAGATGATGGCGATGCCCAGATAGGCCAGAAGCGCGGCTCCGATCACCGGAATGGTGAGGCGGCGGCGAAACAGGACGGCGCCCAGGATCAGCACCATGAAGGGATAGGTCAAAAGGACCAGCCGGTTGAGCTGGGCGGTGATCAGATCGAGGCTGAGGAAATCGAGCAGACTCGCGCCGTAATAGCCCAATATGCCGATCGCCGCCGCGCCCCAGATGGCGGGAATCGAAACCGGGCGGTTGGCGTGCCGGCCCTTGCCGCGCCGCCGGTCGCGATAGGCGAAAGCGCCGAAGGCGATGAAGAAGGGCACGGCGAGGATCATGCGCCAGGCCAGGACTGTCAGCGCGTCGAGCCCATGGCCATAGGCGAGCTTAACGAAAATGCCCTTGGTGGCAAAGAGCGCCGCGCCCAGTGCCGCAAGGCCGAGGCCGATGAGTTGATCGCGATTGTCGGACAAAGTTATTTCGAAGGCTGGTGCGGAGGATGGTCGGGCCAACCCTATACCCGCCCGATGCGGAGCGCCATGCCGATTTCAGCCGCGCGGATGGGCGGCGCGATAGGCCTGCAGCAGGCGCTGGCCATCGATATGGGTATAGATCTGGGTGGTCGAGAGCGAGGCGTGGCCCAAAAGCTCCTGGATGGCGCGCAGATCGCCGCCGGCGGCGAGGAGATGGGTGGCGAAGGAATGGCGCAGTGCGTGGGGGGTGGCGCTGGCCGGCAGGCCGAGGGCGCCGCGCACCCGCTCGAGCCGGAGCTGGATGAGGCGCGGGCTCAAGGGTCCGCCGCGCACGCCCCGGAACATGGGGGCGGTGGCATCGAGCGCGAAGGGGCAGAGTTTGAGATAGTCCTCGATCGCGGCGCGGACGGGGGCGATCAGGGGGACGAGGCGCACCTTGTTGCCCTTGCCCAGGATACGCAGGGCGGAACCGTCGAGATCGGCACGGGTGAGGGCGAGGGCTTCGGAAATACGCAGGCCGGCACCATAGCAAAGGGCGACGACGGCGGCATCGCGGGCCGCAACCCAGGGGCGGTCCTCGGCCTCATGGATTTCCGGCCCGACAGCCTTGGCCTCGCCGACTGAAAGGGGCTTGGGCAGGCCGCGCGGCAGTTTCGGCGTGCGCACCACCGAGAGGGCTTCGAGCGCCATGATGCCCTGGCGTTCGAGATGGGTGAAAAATGATTTTATCCCCGAAAGCGAACGGGCCAGCGCGCGCGAGCCGGCCTTGTCGCGGCGGCGGGCGGCGAGGAAGGCGCGCAGGTCGGCGGGGCGCAGGGCCTTGAGGTCGTTGAGATCGACGGTGCCGCCGATATGGGCGGAGAGGAAGGCCATGAACTGGTCGAGATCGCGGCCATAGGCCTCGACGGTCCTTGGCGAGAGGCGCCTGATGGTCGCAAGATCGCGGCGCCAGTCGCTGACAAGGCCGCGCAGTGCGTCGGAGATGGCAAAGCCGGTGTCGGTCATGGGAAGAGTCTAGGCCCGATTGGTTACCGGAGCGACAATCGGGTATGGCATTCGATGCGGATTTGGCTCGCGCTGCTGCTGGATTCCGGAAATAAATTCCGGAATGACAGTTGAAGTGTTGGGGGCGGCGGCGGTCATGACCTCCGGGCTTTTTCGGCGCCACCATCCGAACTTGGGCTGGCCGAATCGCGATCGGACACTATGTTAGCGCTTCTTGGTCACGTTTCGTTCGCACGCTCATGCCGCTCGGCCCTGTCGTTTCAGTGATGGTTTCGGTCGCCGTCGACGGCCCCTATTCCTATCGGGTGCCCGAGGGGATGGAGGTCGAGCGCGGTTCGATCGTCGTCGTGCCGCTGGGGCCGCGCCCGACGCTGGGGGTGGTGTGGGGCGAACCCAAGGACAATTTCGCGCATAATCGATTGAAGGACATCGCGCACCATTTCGAGGTGCCCCCGCTTTCCGAGGAGCTTCTGAAAACCGTCGATTGGGTGGCGCGCTATACGCTGGCCCAGCCGGGCATGGTGCTGCGCGGGGCGCTGCGGAGCCGGGAAGCGCTCGATCCGCCGCGCCCGATCATCGCTTACAAACGCGCCGGGCCCGAGCCCGAGCGGATGACCGAGGCGCGGGCGCGGGTGCTTTCGGTGATGGAAGACGGCTATCCCTGGGCCAAGCCGGCGCTGATCGGGGCGGCGGGGGTTTCCACGGCAGTGGTCGACGGGCTGGTCAAGGCCGGAACAATCCAGGCGGTGGAATTGCCAGCGCCCCCGCCGGTGCTGCCGCCCGAGCCCGATTTTGCGCCGGCCAGGCTTTCGGACGGCCAGCAGGCAGCCATCGGGCAGATCCGCGCCCATGATACCGGCGGGTTTTCCGTCGCGCTGCTCGACGGCATCACCGGGTCGGGCAAGACCGAAGTGTTCTTCGAAGCCGTCGCCGATACGCTGCGTCAGGGACGGCAGGTGGCGATCATCCTGCCGGAAATCGCCTTGACGCACACCTTTCTCGACAGGTTCGAGAAGCGCTTCGGGCAGCGGGCCGCCGAATGGCATTCGGAGATGACGCCGGTGCAGCGGGCACGGGTGTGGCGTGGGGTGCTGACCGGGGAGGTGCGGGCGGTGATCGGGGCGCGCTCGGCCTTGTTCCTGCCGTTTCGGGAATTGGGGCTGTTCGTCCTCGACGAGGAGCATGACGGGGCGTTCAAGCAGGCCGATCGCGTCAATTATCATGGGCGCGACATGGCGGTGGTACGCGCCTCGCTGGCCGGGGCGCGGGTGATTTTGTCTTCGGCTACGCCGTCGGTCGAATCGCGCAACAATGCCGAGACGGGGCGCTATGCCCATGTGCGGCTCGATAGCCGGTTTGCCGATGCGGCGTTGCCCGACATCACCGCCATCGACATGCGGGCCGACGGACCGGAAAAAGGCCAGTGGATCGCGCCGAAACTCGCGCGGGCGGTGTTCGACGCGCTCGACAGGGGCGAGCAGGCGCTGCTGTTTTTGAACCGCCGGGGCTATGCGCCGCTGACGCTGTGCCGGGCCTGCGGGCATCAATATCAATGTCCCGATTGTTCGACCTGGCTGGTCGAGCACCGGTTTCGCGGCGTGCTGATGTGCCACCATTGCGGCCATGAAGAGCGGGCGCCCGAAGTGTGCGGGTCGTGCGGGGCGCCCGATTCGCTGGTGGCGGTGGGGCCGGGGATCGAGAGGCTGGCCGAGGAGGTCGCCGAGCGGTTTCCAGGCGCGCGGCCGGTGGTGCTGTCGTCGGATATGGGATCGATGCGTCAGATCCGTGACCGGTTCGCCGAAATCGCGCGCGGGGAATACGACATCATCATCGGCACCCAATTGGTGGCCAAGGGGCACCATTTCGAAAAGCTTTCCCTCGTTGGGGTGATCGACGCCGATCTGGGGCTGGCGCATGGCGATCCCAGGGCGGCGGAAAAGACCTTCCAGATCTTGACGCAGGTCACGGGGCGCGCTGGCCGCGAATCGCGGTCGGGCAAGGCGTTCCTGCAGACCTATCATCCCGACCACGCGGTGATGCGGGCGATGATTTCGGGGGACAGGGAAGGGTTTTACGCCCATGAGCTCGAGGTGCGCCGGCAGGGCCAATTGCCCCCGTTCGGGCGGCTTGCGGCGCTGATCGTCTCGGGCAATGAGCATATGGAAACCATGGGGTTCGCCAAGGCGCTGATGGCGAACGCGCCCTTGGCCGAAGGGGTGATGCGCTTCGGGCCGGCCGATGCGCCCGTGGCGATGGTGAGGGGCCGGCACCGGGTGCGGATATTGGTGCAGAGCCCGAAAGATTTCGACCTTTCGGGGTATGTGCGGTTCTGGCTGGAGAGGGGGCCGCCGGCCAAGGGGAATCTGAGGGTTCAGGTCGATATCGACCCCATGAGCTTCTACTGATTTTCCCCATCTTGGCTATCATAAGAGAAATGCGACATTTGCGCTGCCCCGATTTGGCCCAGATGCGCTTGCGTGGGCGTTTTCGTCATGGTAAGGCCACGCGGAATTCAAGGGCATGGCCTTAAGTCTCGGCTGCTCTTTCAATACCGGATAGACACGCCACATGCCCGCCGCCGCCCGACATCAAGGCGATGACGACGGCGAGGGGCGAGGCAAGCAGCGGGGTTAGAAGGCTTGAGCGCACCACGATCCGTTCTTTCAAAGATCGCGCGACCCTATGCGTCGGCGCTCTTCGAGCTGGCCAGCGAAACCGGATCGGTTCCGGCCGTGGAAGCCGATCTCGACGCCGTCGCCGGATTGATCCAGTCCTCGGACGATTTTTCCCGGTTTCTCGTCAGCCCCACCATCACCCCCGACGTCAAGAGCGCGGCGCTCGATTCGATCATCGAAAAGACCGCGCCGGTCGAGATCGTCGCCAATGCGCTCAGGCTGATCGCCCGGAACGGTCGGCTGTTCGCGCTTGCGGCGATCATTGCCGAATTCAAGCGGCTCGCCGCCGAGGCGCGCAACGAAGTCAGCGCGGAAGTCGTCTCCGCCGCTCCGCTCACCAGCCAGCAGGAAAAAGAACTCGCCGCCGTCCTCAAGGACAAGATCGGCAAGGACGTTTCCCTCATTACGCGTGTCGATGAAAGCCTGATCGGTGGCCTTGTGGTCCAGGTCGGCAGCCAGATGATCGACACCTCCCTCAAGACAAAACTTTCGGCCATGAAGATCGCCATGAAAGGGGTCAGCTAATGGACATCAAAGCTGCGGAAATTTCCGCGATCCTCAAGGACCAGATCAAGGATTTCGGCAAGGAAGCCCAGGTTTCCGAAGTCGGTCAGGTCCTCTCGGTCGGTGACGGCATCGCGCGCGTCTTCGGCCTCGACAAGGTCCAGGCCGGCGAGCTCGTCGAATTCCCCGGCGGCATCAAGGGCATGGCGCTGAACCTGGAAGCCGACAATGTCGGCGTCGTGATCTTCGGGTCCGACCGCGACATCAAGGAAGGCGATACCGTCAAGCGCACCGGCTCGATCGTCGATACCCCGGTCGGCAAGGGCCTTTTGGGCCGCGTCGTCGACGGGCTGGGCAATCCGATCGACGGCAAGGGTCCGATCGAATACACCGAGCGCCGTCGCGTGGACGTCAAGGCTCCCGGCATCCTGCCGCGCAAGTCCGTGCACGAGCCGATGTCGACGGGCCTCAAGGCCATCGACGCGCTGATCCCCATCGGGCGCGGCCAGCGCGAGCTGGTGATCGGTGACCGCCAGACCGGCAAGACCGCGATCATTCTCGATACCTTCCTCAACCAGAAGCCCGCGCATCAGTCTGGCGCCGACGAGAGCGACAAGCTCTATTGCGTCTATGTCGCCGTGGGCCAGAAGCGCTCGACCGTCGCCCAGTTCGTCAAGATGCTGGAAGACAATGGCGCGCTGGAATATTCGATCGTGGTTGCCGCGACCGCTTCGGACCCCGCTCCGATGCAGTTCCTGGCGCCGTTCACCGGCTGTGCCATCGGCGAATTTTTCCGCGACAACGGCATGCACGCCGTGATCGCCTATGACGATTTGTCCAAGCAGGCCGTGGCCTACCGCCAGATGAGCCTGTTGCTGCGTCGTCCTCCCGGACGTGAAGCCTATCCGGGCGACGTGTTCTATCTCCACTCCCGTCTTCTCGAACGCGCTGCAAAGCTCAACGAGAACCACGGTTCGGGTTCGCTCACCGCTCTGCCGGTCATCGAAACCCAGGCCAACGACGTGTCGGCCTATATTCCGACCAATGTGATCTCGATCACCGACGGCCAGATCTTCCTTGAAACCAATTTGTTCTTCCAGGGCATCCGCCCGGCCGTGAACGTCGGCCTGTCGGTTTCCCGCGTGGGCGGTTCGGCCCAGATCAAGGCGATGAAGCAGGTTGCCGGTTCATTGAAGGGTGAGCTTTCGCAGTATCGCGAAATGGCGGCTTTCGCCCAGTTCGGCTCGGACCTCGATGCGGCGACCCAGCGTCTGCTCAATCGCGGCGCGCGCCTGACCGAGCTTTTGAAGCAGCCGCAGTTCTCGCCGCTCAAGACCGAGGAACAGGTCGCTGTGATCTTTGCGGGCGCCAATGGCTATCTCGACGATCTGCCGGTGCGCGGCGTGCAGCCCTTCGAAAAGGCGCTGCTGTCGACCCTGCGGAGCAAGCACGCCGACATCCTGGGCGACATCGCCAAGGAAAAGGCACTGAGCGACGGTATCCGCGAGCGGCTGAAATCGGCGCTCGATGCGTTCAAGAAGACCTACGCCGCCTAATTCTGGCGTCCCGGCTGGCAAGGAGCTTTCGGCGCAATGCCCTCTTTGAAGGACCTGAAAAACCGGATCAACTCGGTCAAATCGACCCAGAAGATCACCAAGGCCATGCAGATGGTCGCGGCGGCCAAGCTCCGCCGCGCCCAGGATGCGGCCGTGGCGGCCCGTCCCTATGCCGAGCGCATGGAGAAGGTGCTGGCCAGTCTCGGCGCGGCCTATGAAGGCCGTCCCGACGCGCCGGCGCTTCTGGCCGGAACGGGCAGGGACAAAGTCCATCTTCTGGTGGTGGCCACCGGAGAGCGCGGCCTGGCGGGGGGCTTCAATTCCTCGATCGCCCGCATGGCCCGCGACCACGCCACGCGCCTTCTGGCCGAAGGCAAGACCGTCAAGATCCTGACGGTGGGCAAAAAGGGCGCCGATGTTCTCAAACGCGGCCTTGCCAAGAACATCACCGAGCAGATCTCGCTGCGTGACGTGAAGCAACTCGGCTATTCCACGGCTCAGGAGATCGGGGAAAAGATCCTCGCGCTCTATGCGGCCGGTGAATTCGACGTGGCGACGCTGTTCTACTCGCGCTTTCAGTCGGTCATCTCCCAGGTGCCGACCGCCCAGCAGCTGATCCCGGCCAAGTTCGAAAAGGCCGAGACCGAGGAAGTCAAGGCGGGTTCGGCGATCTATGAGTACGAGCCCGACGAAGAGGCGATCCTTGAGGATTTGCTGCCGCGCAATGTGAGCGTGCAGATTTTCCGCGCCTTGCTCGAGAACAACGCATCGTTCTTCGGTGCGCAGATGACGGCGATGGACAACGCGACCCGCAACGCGGGCGAGCTGATCACCAAGCTTCAGCTCAGCTACAACCGTCAGCGCCAGGCGCAGATCACCAAGGAACTGATCGAAATCATTTCGGGCGCCGAAGCGCTCTAGGTATTTAGGCTCTCGCGCTCCCGAACCGGAAAAGTTGCAGACTTTTTCTGGGAACGCTCCAAAGACAGGGACAAGAACCATGGCAGAGAACAAAATCGGCCGCGTTTCCCAGGTTATGGGTGCCGTTGTGGACGTCACGTTCGACGACCACCTGCCGGCCATCCTGAACGCGCTGGAAACCGACAACAACGGCAACCGCCTCGTGCTCGAAGTCGCCCAGCATCTGGGTGAGAACACTGTGCGCACCATCGCCATGGACACGACCGAAGGTCTGGCGCGCGGCGTCGAAGTGCGCGATCTGGGCGAGGCCATTTCGGTGCCGGTGGGCGACGAAACGCTGGGCCGCATCATGAACGTCATCGGCGAGCCGATCGACGAAGCCGGTCCGGTCAACACCCCGACCCGCCGCACCATTCACCAGCCGGCTCCCGAATTCGTGGACCAGGCCACCCAGGCCGAAATCCTCGTCACCGGCATCAAGGTCATCGACCTTCTGGCCCCCTATGCCCGTGGCGGCAAGATCGGCCTGTTCGGTGGCGCCGGCGTCGGCAAGACGGTTCTGATCCAGGAGCTGATCAACAACGTCGCCAAGGCCCATGGTGGTTACTCGGTGTTCGCCGGCGTCGGCGAGCGCACCCGTGAAGGCAACGATCTTTACTACGAAATGATCGAATCGGGCGTGAACAAGGACCCCAAGGAGAACAATGGTTCGACCGAGGGTTCCAAATGCGCCCTGGTCTTCGGCCAGATGAACGAACCCCCGGGAGCCCGTGCCCGCGTGGCGCTGACCGGTCTGTCGATCGCCGAGGATTTCCGCGACAAGGGCCAGGACGTGCTGTTCTTTGTCGACAACATCTTCCGCTTCACCCAGGCCGGTTCGGAAGTGTCGGCTCTGCTGGGCCGTATTCCTTCGGCCGTGGGCTATCAGCCGACCCTGGGCACCGACATGGGTGCGCTCCAGGAACGCATCACCACGACCAACAAGGGCTCGATCACCTCGGTTCAGGCCGTGTACGTGCCGGCCGACGACTTCACCGACCCGGCTCCCGCCTCGACCTTCGCTCACCTTGACGCGACGACCTCGCTCAACCGCGCGATTTCGGAAAAGGGCATCTACCCGGCCGTCGATCCGCTCGACTCCAACTCGCGCATGCTCGACCCCACCATCGTGGGCGAGGAGCACTATCAGGTGGCTCGTTCGGTGCAGGAAATCCTGCAGCGCTACAAGTCGCTCCAGGACATTATCGCCATCCTGGGCATGGACGAGCTGTCCGAGGAAGACAAGCTGACAGTGGCCCGCGCCCGCAAGGTCGAGCGCTTCATGAGCCAGCCCTTCCACGTGGCCGAAGCCTTCACCAACACCCCCGGCATCTATGTCGAGCTCGAGGACACCATCAAGGCGTTCAAGGGTCTGGTGGACGGCGAATACGATCACCTGCCCGAGCAGGCCTTCTACATGGTCGGCACCATCGACGACGCGGTCAAGAAGGCCCAGAAGCTGGCCGCCGAAGCCGCCTAATCAAGTGAGTATGCCGTGGGGCGCATCGCCGCCCTGCGGACGTCCTGACAAGAACGGATAGAGACATGGCCGAAGGCGTCAAAATCGAAATCGTATCGCCGGAAGTGCTCGTTCTGAGCGCCGAGGCGCGGTCGGTGACCGTGCCGGGCGCAGAGGGCTATCTCACGGTTCTGGGCGCTCACGCGCCGTTGATGACGGTGCTCAAGCCCGGGTTCGTGACGGTGGTCGATACCAGCGGGGCCAACAAGAGCTATTTCGTGGGCGGCGGTTTCGCCGATATTTCGGACGCCGGCGTCACCATTCTCGCCGAGGAGGCCAAGCCAGCCAGCGAGTTCGGCCGCACCGAGATCGAGGCCCGCATTGCCCAGGCGCAGCAGGCACTGAGTGCCGCGACCGAAATCGAGGACAAGCAGGTTGCCCAGAATGCGCTGGACGGCTGGAAGAATCTGCTGCTCGAAAGCGCAGCGCTCGGGACCGTGCATTGACGATCCGAATTTTCGGACTTCGATTATAGTTGCAAGGGGTGCCGCAAGGCGCCCCTTTTGCTTTTGGCGCTTGGGATCGCCCCGGCCCGGTATTACCGAAACGATCATTTAATCATATCTCCGTAGCTTTACGCAGATCTCCCTGAAGGGGGCAAATTCGTCGACGAGGAGCAGACGAAATGCGGGGCTTAATCAGCAGAACGCTGGGGCGCATTCCCATGACCACGACGATCGCCGCAATGGTCGTCGGCGCCGTGATCTTATCGGTGGGAGCCGTCGTTCTGGCGGTCTATGTCAATCTTTCGGCCAACACCGACCAGGTGGCCTATTCGAGCCAGAAATCCAACATCCGCACCGCCGCGACCGTGGTGGGCGGCATGGGCGGCATCCAGGTCGAATGGTCCGAAGAGGGCGACGTAGCGAGCATCGGCACCTGGGTGATGCCGCGCTTCTACAATCACGATGTCGCCGATTCGATCGCGCGGGTGACCGGCGAGACGGCGGCGATCTTTTCATGGAATTCGGAAACCGGCCTTTTTGAGCAGGTGACCACTTCGATGGTCGATGGCGAGGGCAATCGCATCGTCCAGGACCCCATCGCGCCCGATAGCGCGCTTCATGCGCAGCTTCTCGAACAGGGCTCGGTCTATACCGAGACGACGATCGATGGGGAGCATTATTATTCGGTTTATCAGCCGATCACCTATCTTTCGGGCACTGATGTTCTGGGCCTGCTCTATGTGGGCGTGAGCCAGGGCGCGATCACCGCCGTGGTCACCGACACGATGAACCTGCTGCTCATCGTGAGCGGGGTGGCGCTGGCTGTTATGTGCCTGGTTTCGATCGTCGCCTCGCGGATGATCGCGCGGCCCATTCCGGCGCTTTCGGCTGTGATGGGGCGGATCGCCCAGAACGAATTCGACGTCGAAGTGCCCTATACCGACCGCCGCAACGAGGTGGGCGAGATGGCTCGCGCCGTCGAGGTGTTCCGCGAAAACGGCCAGAAGGTCGCCGCGATGACCGAGGCGGAAGCGGCGCGCATCGTGGCCGACGAAAAGGCCCGCCGCGTCATGATGGGGCAATTGCAGGCCGCTTTCGGCACCGTTGTGGATGCGGCGATCGCGGGGGATTTCTCCCAGCGGGTCGAGGCCAAATTCGCCGATGCCGAACTCAATGCGCTGGCCGGATCGGTCAACGATCTTGTCGAAACCGTCGACAGGGGATTGAGCGAAACGGCGGGCGTCCTCGGCGCGCTGGCCAACACCGATCTCACCATGCGCGTCATGGGCCAATATCAGGGCGCGTTCGCCCATCTCAAGCACGATACCAATGCGGTGGCCGAAAAGCTTTCCGACATCGTTATCGAATTGCGCGGCACCTCGCGTACGCTCAAGACAGCGACCGGGGAAATCCTCTCGGGCGCCAACGATCTGTCCGAACGCACAACGCGTCAGGCGGCAACCATCGAGGAAACCTCGGCGGCCATGGAGCAATTGGCCGCCACCGTGATGGACAACGCCAAGCGGGCCCAGGACGCATCGCGGACCGCCGTTTCGGTCACCCATTCGGCCGAAGAGGGCGGGCAGGTGATGGACGAGGCGACGGCGGCCATGGAGCGGATCACCACGTCCTCGGCCAAGGTTTCCGACATCATCAAGATGATCGACGACATCGCGTTCCAGACCAATCTTCTGGCGCTCAACGCCTCGGTGGAAGCGGCGCGGGCCGGGGAAGCGGGCAAGGGGTTCGCGGTCGTCGCCGTAGAAGTGCGTCGGCTGGCGCAGTCCGCGGCGGAAGCGTCCTCGGAGGTCAAGGCGCTGATCGAGCAGAGTTCGAGCGAGGTCGACGGCGGCTCGAAGCTGGTTGCCCAGGCGGCGGAAAAACTCGCCGTCATGCTCGAGGCGGCCCGCACCAACACCCAGCAGATGGAGGCGATCGCGCGCGAAAGCCGCGAGCAGGCGTCATCGATCGAAGAGGTCAATGCCGCCGTGCGCCAGCTCGACGAGATGACCCAGCACAACGCGGCTTTGGTCGAGGAAACCAATGCGGCTATCGCCCAGACCGAGGAACAGGCGACGGCGCTCGACCGGATCGTCGATGTCTTCCATGTGGAGCGGGGCGCGGTCGCGGCTCGGCCGCAGGGGGAGAGATCATCGTCCGGTGACGCCCGGTCGCTGCAGAACAAGGTCAAGCAGGCGGCTGGAGCGTATCTGAGCCAGGGCAGCGCTGCCATCGACCATGATTGGCAGGAGTTCTAGGGGCGGCGCCTTAATCCAACAACCCGCACCGTTGCCCGGTGATTGGGGGGTGGAGGGACATCGCGTCCGCTGAGCTGCGTGGAGAGGCAGAGTGGGTCCTCGGGTCGAGCCCGAGGACGACGAGGGGTGCACACTCTCGGGGAAGAGACATCGAGGTGACGCCGTTTGCATTGGGCATCGATCCAGAACCGAGCCTGTCATTCCGGGATTGTGTCCCGCAATCCAGTGCAGCACTGGTCAAGAACACTACGGAGTGTCGCTTCAGCTTGTGGGGTCGATATCGGAAAGCGCCATTTCGACTGCCGCTGCGGCGTGCAGCGCAGTGGTGTCATAGACCGGTAGCGGGCTGTCCTCGTCGGTGATCAGCATGCCGATTTCGGTGCAGCCGAGAATGACGGCCTGGGCGCCACGGGCGGCGAGGCGTTCGATCGCATCGATATAGATGGTGCGCGAGACGTCGCTGACGATGCCGCGGCAGAGCTCGTTATAGATGATGCCGTCGAGATTGGTCCTGTCGACCTCGGGTACCAGCGGATCGAGGCCATGGGCACGCAGGCGGTCCTTGTAGAAATCCATTTCCATGGTGAACCTTGTGCCCAAAAGACCCACAGTGGTCGCGCCGTCGGCAACAAGGGCGTCGACGGTTGGGTCGGCGATATGGAGCAGGGGAATGGAAACCGCGCCCTCGATCCGGTCGGCGACGATGTGCATTGTATTGGTGGCCAGCACCAGAAGCTGGGCGCCGGCGGTTTCCAGACGCCGGGCGGAAGCCGCGAGCAGCGCGCCCGCCCCGTCCCAATCGCCAGCCGATTGCAGGGTTTCGATGGCGGCGAAATCGAGGGAATCGAGCAGGATGGGGGCCGAGTGCAGGCCGCCGCGTCGGCGGGCAGTCTCCCGGTTGATGAGCGCGTAATATTGCGCGCTCGATTCCCAGCTCATCCCGCCGATGATGCCGATGGTCTTCACGCCATGTGCTTTCCGATTTGCCCGGGAAGGTGGGCGAAGGCGTCGCGGACTTCGAGATAGGCCGGGCGCTTGAAGGGCACGATGATTTCGGGGATTTTGTCGAAATCTTCCCAGCGCCAGGCGTCGAATTCGGGGTCGATGCCGGGATTGTCGAGGCAAAGGGTGATCTCGGCTTCTTCGCCCTCGAAGAGAAAGGCGAACCATTTCTGGCGCTGGCCGCGATATTTCCCCTTGAGCGCGATACCCAGCACGTCGTCGGGCAGGTCGTAATGGATCCAGTCGGGCGCTTCGGCGAGCACCCGGATGGTGCGGATGCCGGTTTCCTCGAACAGCTCGCGATAGGCGGCGCGCAAGGGCTCCTCGCCATCGTCAATGCCGCCCTGTGGCATCTGCCAGGGGGCGGCCACTTCGGAGGTATCGGGGCCGGGGGTGAGAATGCGGCGGGCGAGAAACACCTTTCCGGCGGAATTGAAAAGCGCGATGCCGACACAGTCGCGATAGGGCATGTCCTCGCGTCGCGGGGTCTGGGTCATGGGTTTGCCTCGAGGGTGGAGAGGGTGCTGACCGGCACGAGAAGGTATTGATCCTCATCGAGACCATTGGCCCAATCGGCCAGCGTGCTGATCGAAACGGGAAGGCCCGAGAGAATTCCGATGGCCTGGCCGCGTTCGTCGGCGGTTCGCGTCAGCTCGTCCAGCGCCGCCATGATCGCGGTCCGCGAGGGATTGGAATCGATCACCGCGTCGATCCTTGCGTAGGGCACGTCGTTCTGGCGAGCCAGTTGGGGGGCGACCGAGCGGTTGGAGCTGCCGTCATCGAGATAGGCGAGCCCCCGCAGCCCGAGCTCTTCCATGACGGGCGCGAAATCGGCCGCAGAGGCTGTAAAGCGCGCGCCCATATGGTTGAGAACGCCGGTGTAGCCGGTCATGCGGGTCAAAAGCCAATAGAGCTTTTCAAGGTTTTCGCGCGGCGGCTGCTCGACCAGCAGAGTATGGGGGCCGGGGTCATTCTGGGGATAATCGAAGGGCTCAAGCGGAATTTCGAGCATCACTTCATGGCCGTCGCTGCGGGCCGCGTCCGAGAGGGTGGCAAGGCTGTTGCCATAGGGCGCAAAGGCCAGCGTCACGGTGCCGGGAAGGGTGTCGATCGCCTCGCGGGTGGTGGTTTCGCTCAGCCCCAGTCCGGACATCACAACGGCGATCAGCTTGCGCCCGCCGGCGGCGGCGGGGGAGACCGAAGGCCTCGCGTAAGCCTCATGGGGCTTGAGGCCCGTCGCGCTGACGCGCGGCAGTGGGCCGCTGTCGGTCATTTCGAAAAGATTGTCGGCGGGGTTGGGCGCAATGTCCTCGCCGGTCATGGGCAGGTCGGAGAGCGTGATGATCGAGGGGCCGTCGATCGGGGTGCGCGGGGTTTGATCGACGGGTTCAGACGCGGCGAGATCGATGGCGACCGGATTGGGTGCGGGTTCGAGACTAACCGCTGCTTCGGCGACCGGGCGTCCGCCCAAGGGATCGTCGACGAACACGATCCAGCCGGCCACGCCCAGGACGATGAGCGCGAAAATGGCGACGCCGATCCGCCCCCATGGCCAACCCATCCAGAGGGTGGACCCGGCCTTGTCTTTCCTGCGGCGCTTCCGGCCGAGCGGGGTGCTCAACTCGTCGGTCATGGCACTGTGGTTCCAAACTCCCCCGAGCGCTGGAAAAGTTCGGCCCCGAATCGGGGCCGAATCTCGTGCGTTACGCTAGAGCATTTTCGCCTTTAACGCTCATTGGGCTTCGACTGCTTCCTCGTCGGCGGCTTCATCCTCTTCGAGTGCTTCCATCGCCTCGGCGTCTTCGACGATTTGCCGGGCCGCTACGGCGTCGGGATCGGGCGGGAAGGCGGCATCCTCGGCTTCACCGAGAATGAGGTCGATGGCGTGCTGAAGCTGGTTGTCCTCGGCGCGGTCGGCGGGAACATAGACCGAGGAGCCCACTGTCGCCTCTTCCTCCTCGCCGGCGATGTGGCCGGCAAGGCCGGCTTCGCCGATGATGGTGTCGAAGCCCTGGAATTCCTCGGGCACGTCCTGGAGCACTTCGATATCGGGCGTGATGCCGAGCGCCTGGATCGAGCGGTTGTTGGGGGTGTAATAGCGGGCCGTGGTGAGCCGCATCGCGCCATCGAACCCCAGCGGGATGATCGACTGGACCGAACCCTTGCCGAACGAGCGGGTGCCCACCAGCGTGGCCCGGCCCTGATCCTGCAGGGCGCCGGCGACGATTTCGGCGGCCGACGCCGAGCCGCCATTGATCAGAACGACCATCGGCACATCGGCCAGCATCGCGTCGAGCTCGTCGGGACGCGCATCATAGCGCGAATTCTGGCTGTCGATCCGCCCGCGTGTCAGGACCACCGAGCCCTGGGAGAGGAAGGCGTCGGCGACGAACTGGGCCTGATCGACCAGACCGCCGGGATTGTTGCGCAAATCGAGAATGATGCCCGAGGGGGCTTCGCCGCCGTTTTCCTCGAAGATCTCGCGGATCGCTTCGTCCAGCCCGGAAAAGGCCTGGCCGGAGAAACGCGAAAGGCGGATGATGGGCACTTCGCGCTCGAAGCTCCAGCGCACTGCCGACATTGTGATGGTATCGCGGGTGAGGGTCATCTCGATGGGCTGATCGACGCCGTCGCGGGCGACGACGATCTCGACATCGGTGCCGATTTCGCCGCGCATCAACTCGACAGCCTCATCGAGCGTCATGCCCATGACCTGCTGGCCGTCGATCTCGATGACGAAATCATTGGCGAGAACGCCGGCGCGCGAGGCCGGGCTTTCGTCATAGGGGGTGATGACCTTGACCAGACCCTCTTCCATGGTGACTTCGATGCCGAGGCCCCCGAAGGTTCCCGAGGTGTCCTCGCGCACATCGGCGAAGCTTTCGGGCGAGAGATAGGCCGAATGGGGATCGAGCGAGGAGAGCATGCCCTGGATGGCCGCGCGGATGAGCTCGGTCTCGTCGGGCGCCTCGATATATTCGTCGCGAATGCGATCGAGCACCAGCCCGAACAATTCGAGCTGGCGATAGAACTCGTCCTGCTCCTGTTGGGTCATCCCGTTCTGCTGGGCCTGCGCCGCGACCGGAGCGACCGCCGCTGCGACCGCCATGAGCACGATCAGAGCTCGCTTGAAAACCAACGCCATCAGCTCGTTCCACTTTCCTGTTGCTCGGTGCGGGCCGCCCACCATCCCTCCGGATCGATGGGAACGCCGCCCTCCCTCAATTCAATATACAATGCCGGGCCCGAACCGCCACTATCGGCTTCGTCCCCGGGCGCCTCGCCCATGGTGCCCACGCTGGTGCCCATCTGCACGAAGGCGCCGCGCTCGACCGATACCGTATCGAGACCCGCGAGCACCAATAGATAATCCTGCCCGGCATTGAGGATGACGATTTGGCCGTAATTGAGGAAGGGGCCGGTATAGACCACCCAGCCATCGGCCGGGGCGACGATCATGGCATCTTCTTGTGTCGAAACCGTCAACCCCTTGGCGGTGCCGCCGAAACCGTCGGCGGCGCCATAGGTGGTGACCGGCGCGCCGCGCACCGGCGCCGTAAGATAGCCCCGCGCCGCCGCGATGGGCACGGCGGGTTCGGTGCGCGCGGTGTCGGCGAAGGCGAGCGCCAGCGTTTCGGGGTCCAGCGTGGGGATGGTTTCCCCGGCATTGGCGGCTCGGGTCGCTTCGTCGGCGGCCGTCACGGCGGCAATCCGGGTATCGAGGCTTTCGATCAATTGTTCGAGAGATGTCGCGCGGTCGGCCAGCGCCTGGGCTTCGGCCTGCTCACGCAGCAGGTCTTCGTTCAGCCATTCGAGCCCGCGCTGGCGCGCTTCGATGATGGTGGCGATGCGCAATCTCTCCTCGTTGAGGGTCATGAGATTGGCGTTGAGCCTGTCGGCCTCTTCGAGCGCGGTCTGCTTGAGGGCCAGAAGGGCATTGAGATCTTCGGTAACCGTATCGGCCTTTTGCTGGAGCTGGGGCAGCACGGCGCCCAAAAGCAAGGCCGCGCGGGCGGCGCCCAAAGCATCGGCGGGGTCGACGATCATCGCGGGAGGCGGGGAAACCGAAATGCGCTGCAGCGAGGCCAAAAGGTTGGAAATCGAACGGTCGTGACCGTCGAGCCGCGAGCGTACCATCTGCTCTTCGGCGAACAGGGCCTGCAGCCGTTCCTCGATCTGCCTTATGTCGGTATCGGCCAGATCCACCCTTTGGGCGGCGGCGGTCAATTCGACCCCCAATTGGGTGGCGTCGCCATCGAGCGCTTCGATTTCGGCGCGGATGGCTTCGATCCGATCGGCGCCCAGATTGATTTCCCCGCGCACCATATCGAGATCGCCCTGGACATCGCCGGCGGTCTGCTCAAGATCGGCGGCGGGAATGTCCACAGGATCGGGCAGGGCGTCTTCCTGGGCGTTCAACGGCATGGCCAGTAGCGCCAGGGCGAACGATCCTGCTCCCAGCGCGGCCAGGGCGGCGACGTGGATCGAGCGTAAATGGAACAGTCCCACCGGCAGGCTCAAACAGGCAAACTCCGAATCAGCCCGGACAATAGCAGAGACGCGGCCATCATTCGCCCCGGTGATAGGGGTGACCCGATAAAATCGTGGTCGCCCGGTAGAGTTGTTCGGCGGCCATGATGCGCACGAGTTGGTGCGGCCAGGTCATCGCGGAAAACGAAATCACCAGATCGGCCTCTTGCCGCAATTGGGGATCGAGCCCGTCGGCGCCGCCGATGAGCAGCGCCAGCGCGGGGCGTCCGCCATCGCGCCATTGGGCGATCCGATCGGAAAAATCGATGCTGGGAAGCGATTTGCCACGCTCGTCGAGCGCGATCACCACGGATTTTTCGGGCAGGGCGGCGCGGATGGCGCGGGCTTCTTCGGTCTTGCGCGACTGAGCGCTCGAAGCGCGCGATTCAGCCAGTTCGGTCACAGTGAAATCGACAAGGCCGAGCGGCTTGCCCCCGGCGACGGCGCGCTCGAGATAACGCGCCACGAGTTCACGCTCGGGTCCGGCCTTCATCCGCCCGACAGCGACGATCATGACGCGCATACCGGCCCTTCGTGGTCAGTGCGTGTCGGTTCCGAAATCCGCGGCCCACATCTTTTCGATGTTGTAGAATTCGCGAACCTCGGGGCGGAAGATGTGCACGATCACATCGGACGCATCGACCAGAACCCAATCGGCAGAGGGCAGACCCTCGATCCGGGGCTTATCATAGCCGTTTTCCTTGAGCGCCTTGACCAATTGGTCGGCGACGGCGGCCACGTGACGATTGGAGCGCCCGGACGTCACGACCATGTGGTCCGAGAGCGAGGATTTTCCGGTGATGTCGATGGCGATCGTGTCTTCGGCCTTGGCGTCGTCGAGGGACGCGAGAATCAGGTCGAGAAGTTGAACCTGGGGTGCGGCCTTGGGTGCGGTATCGCTCGATACCGACTTGTGGGGCGTGGGGGCCATCAAGCGCGGTCCTCCGCCCCGTGGGGCATCAATTGGGTCATCAAACCTAAACAGTTTCCTTTTCGTGACCGTAACGGCAACGCGCGCGTCATGCGTCGCGTTGCATAGCGTCAATATGAGGCCCGCAGCCCGCTTTGCCAAGGGCGCGTGCAGGCCATAAGCGATCATGGATTAATGTCGTTAATGAGACGGTAACCTTGTGCCGGTTCGATGGATCGAACCGGCACAAGTTCCTATTCTCTTTTCGTCGCGTCGTCGAACCGCAAAAGTGGTGTCCACTTTTGCTGCCAACGCTCCATTGTCAGCCGTGTTGATCCTTCCGGGCACCGTTTCGCAACTGGGTGGACGAGAGCGTGCTCATCAGCCCGTGCAGGAACACCCAGGCGGGCGGTTTCATCGTCGCAAGCCGGATCGCGTCGGCTTCCTCGATGCGGCTGGAGGCAAAGCGCAGCGCGGTCTTGGAAAATGATGCGTTGCGGGTCGAGCCGGGGCGGACGTAAACGGCGATGGGCAGCAGGCCGAAAATATCCTCCCAGCGCTCCCAGCGGTGAAAGTCCGAAAGGCTGTCGGCGCCCATGATCCAGACGAAATGGCGGTCGGGGAGGGTACGGGTGAGAAATTCGAGCGTCTGGAAGCTATAGGTGAAGCCGCGCGCCGCTTCGAACCCCGTGACGCGCATGGCGGGGTGATCGACAAGCGCGCGGGCGGCGGCGACCCGCTCCTCCAGGGGGGCCAGGTCGTCATGGGTCTTGAGCGGATTGCCGGGCGTCACCAGCCACCAGATGGCGTCGAGGTTCAGGCGCTTGAGGCTTTCGTGGGACACCAGGCGATGACCCTCATGGGGCGGATTGAAGCTACCCCCGAACAGCCCGATGCGCATGCCGGGCGCGGAAGGAGGAAGGTCGGTGACGCCGGGGATCACGACAGGCGTCGTCAAGGACGGGTCTGCCCATTACCGCGCACGAGATATTTGAAGCTCGTCAATTGTTCGACGCCCACGGGGCCGCGCGCGTGCATCTTGCCCGTCGCGATGCCGATCTCGCCGCCGAAGCCGAATTCGCCGCCATCGGCGAACTGGGTGGAGGCATTGGCCATCAGGATCGCAGAATCGATTTCGTTGAAGAATTTTTCGATCACCGCCGGGTCCTCGGCGATCACCGCCTCGGTGTGGTGGGAGGAATAATGCTCGATATGGGCGATGGCCTCGGCGATGTCGGCGACGATCCGGACCGAGATGATGGCGTCCTCATATTCGGTGCGCCAATCGTCCTCCGTCGCCGGCTTGGCTTCGGCGACCATGGCGCGCACGGTTTCGTCGCCGCGGATTTCGCAGCCCTTTTCGATCAGTGCGTCAAGGATGGGCTTGAGATGGGTTTGGGTCACATCCTTATGGATCAGCAGCGTCTCGGCGGCGCCGCAGATGCCGGTGCGCCGCATCTTGGCGTTGGCGATGACGGTAACGGCGATATCGAGGTCGGCGCTTTTATCGACATAGATGTGCACCAGCCCTTCGAGATGGGCAAAGACCGGCACGCGGGCCTCCGATTGCACCCGGCCCACCAGCCCCTTGCCGCCACGGGGCACGATGACGTCGATATTGCCGCCCAGACCCTTGAGCATTTCGCCCACGGCGGCGCGGTCGGTGGTGGGGACGATCTGGATCGAATCGGCGGGCAGGCCGGCCGCTTCGAGCCCTTCGACGAGGCAGGCGTGGATGGCGCGCGAGGAATGGAAACTGTCCGAGCCGCCGCGCAGGATGACGGCGTTGCCGGCCTTCAAACACAGCGCGCCGGCGTCGGCGGTGACGTTGGGACGGGATTCGAAGATCACCCCGATGACGCCCAGGGGCGTGCGCACGCGGGAGATATCGAGCCCATTGGGACGCTGCCAGTTGGCGATGACCGTGCCGACGGGATCGGGCAGGCCAGCAACTGTCTGGAGCGCGGAAATAATGCCGTCGAGGCGGGCGTCGTTCAAAAGCAGCCGGTCGAGGAAAGCGGAGCTCATGCCGCCTTTTTTCGCCGCTTCGATATCGAGCGCATTGGCGGCCAGGATATCGCCCCGGCGAATGTCGATCGCCTGGGCGGCGGCGCTCAGGGCGGTGTTCTTGCGCTCGGTCGTCGTGTGGGCGAGCACCGAGGCGGCGGCGCGGGCGCGGCGGCCCAGATCGGCCATGATCGCTGCGATATCGTCGGTCTGTTGTGTGGCGGCGGTCATCATTGCCTCCCGTTAATGGCTCAAAAGCACGAGATTGTCGCGATGGACGAGTTCGGTGCGGGTGGAGGGGCCGAGCATGTCCTTGATGGTTTGGCTGTTCTTGCCCATGACGAGGTCGGCGGTTTCGCGGTCGAGCCCCACGAGCCCGCGGGCGATTTCATGGCCCGCCAGATCGAATATGGCGACCGTATCGCCGCGCCCGAAATGTCCGCGCGCCTTGACCACCCCGATCGGCAGCAGGGAACGCCCCGATTTCAGCGCCCGCACGGCGCCATCGTCGATGGTGATTTCCCCGGTCACCTCCAGCGTGCCCATGATCCAGCGCTTGCGCGCCGCCTTGGCCCCCGCCGAGGGCGCGAAAAGGGTGTGCTTGCCGCCAGCCATCAGATTGCCCAGCGGGTGTAGCCCCGTTCCCTGGGCGATCACCATGGCGGTTCCGGCCTGGGTGGCGATCTTGCCGGCCCCGAGCTTGGTCGTCATGCCGCCGCGCGACAGGTGGCTCGCCGCGCCCCCGCCCATGGCCTCGATTTCGGGGGTGATCTCGGCGACCAGCGGAATGTGGCGCGCATCGGGGTCCTGCGCGGGGGGCGCCGTATAGAGCCCGTCGACATCCGAGAGCAGCACCAGCATATCGGCTTCGATCATCGTGGCGACGCGGGCCGAAAGCCGGTCATTGTCGCCATAGCGGATTTCGAAGGTGGCGACCGAATCGTTCTCGTTGATGATCGGGATCGCGCCCAGCCCCATGAGGGTGTTGATCGTGGTGCGGGCGTTCAGGAAATAGCGCCGTTCCTCGGTGATGTTGGGCGTCAGCAGAATCTGCCCCGTGGTGATGCCATGGGCGCCCAGATGGCTGGCCCAGGCCTGGGAGAGCGCTATCTGTCCGGCGCTGGCGGCGGCCTGGCTCTGGTCGAGCGGCAGGTTCCTGCCGGCAAGGCCGAGAAGGCGGCGGCCCAGGGCGATGGCACCCGAGGAAACGATGACGATATCGCGCCCCTCGGCCTTCAAGCCGGCGATATCGTGGGCAAGCGCGGCCAGCCATTCGGCGCGCAGCTTGCCGCTCTTGCCGTCGACCAGCAGCGCTGAGCCGATCTTGATGACCAGCCGTTTATAGCCCGCCAGCGCGTTTGTGGGTTCGACCGTTTCGGCCTGCATCAGGGCACCCATTTTTCCTTGGGCTCGCTGTTGGAAGAGCGGTTCTCGTTTTCCCTATTGTGGTCGAGAATTTCGAGCACCCCATAAAGCACAGCATCGACATTGTCGCCGGTGGCACCCGATATGGCCAGCACCTCGCCGCCCGAGGCCTTTTCCAGCGCGGCCTTTTTTTCGGCCAGCGTTTCGGGATCGAGCGAATCGATCTTGTTGAGGCAGAGGATCTCTTCCTTGTCCTCGAGCCCATGCCCATAGGCGTCGAGTTCGCCCCTTATCGTGCGATAGGCGCCCACGACGTCGTCCTGGGTGCCATCGATAAGATGGATCAGCACGCCGCAGCGTTCCACATGGCCCAGGAACCTGTCGCCGAGCCCGGCCCCTTCGGACGCGCCTTCGATCAGCCCGGGAATGTCGGCCAGAACGAACTCGCGCGCTCCGGCCCGCACGACACCCAGCCCCGGATGGAGCGTCGTGAAGGGATAATCGGCGATCTTGGGCTTTGCGGCGGTGACGGCTGAAAGAAACGTCGATTTGCCCGCATTGGGCAGGCCGACGAGACCGGCGTCCGCAATGAGCTTCAATCGCAGCCATATCCATTTTTCCACGCCCGGCAACCCCGGATTGGCGCGGCGGGGAGCCTGGTTGGTCGAGGATTTGAAATGGGCGTTGCCGAATCCGCCATTGCCGCCTTCGAGCAGGGTCTGGCGCTGGCCGACTTCGGTGAAATCGGCGATCAGCGTTTCGCCATCGTCTTCGAAGATCTGAGTGCCGACCGGCACCTTGAGGATGATGTCGGCGCCATCGGCGCCCGTGCGGTTCTGGCCCATGCCGTGGGTGCCGGTGCCGGCCTTGAAATGCTGCTGGTAGCGGTAGTCGATCAGGGTGTTGAGCCCATCGACGCATTCGACGATCACGTCGCCGCCCCTTCCGCCATTGCCGCCATTGGGGCCGCCGAATTCGACGAATTTCTCGCGCCGGAACGCGATGGAACCCGCCCCGCCAGTGCCCGAGCGGATATAGACCTTGGCCTGGTCGAGGAATTTCATAGCTTTTCAAGCGCCTTGTAGAAGGCGTCCCGTGTCAGTTCGGTTTCGATATGGTCGATGTCGGTGTTTTGGGCAAGACAGATTCGCTTGCCGATCCCGGTGCGGGTAAAGCCCAGCTTGTCCTGGACGGCCAGCGACGCGGCGTTGAAATAGAACACCCCCGACACCACGCGCCCGGCGCTCGAGCGGGAAAAATACCAGTCGATCACCGCTGCGGCCGCCTCGGTCATATAGCCCTTGCCCCAGAACGGCTCGCCCAGCCAATAGCCGATCTCGGCGTGCCGGCCTTCCCGGTGCATGCCGCAAAACCCCATCAGCCCTTGGGTGGGATCGCACACCGCGAAGGTGATGGTATCAGGTGACCATTCCTTTTTCTGCCGGATCAGCCAGTCGACCGCCATGTTGATCGTATAGGGGTAGGGCACCCGCGCGAGATTCTTTGTGACCTCGAAATTGTTCAGCAGCGCGGCAATGCGCGGCGCGTCGCGCAGCTTGGGACGGCGCAGGATCAGGCGTTCGGTTTGGATCTGAGGCTGCTCGGTCATGGGCCGCGACTTGATAAATGAAAAGGGGAGCCGGTAACCGGCTCCCCTTGAGACTTTAGCCAAAAGCGACGCCGGCGAGAAGATGCCCGGCAAGGTCGATTCTGGGGTCGCGCATCCGGCGGCAAATTATGCCGAAGCGCTCCAAACGGCCTGCCGAATTATTCAGCGGCCTTGAGTGGCTCGACGGAAACGAAGCTCTTGCCGCCGGACTTGGTGGCGAAGGTCACCTTGCCGTCGACCAGTGCGAAGATCGTGTGATCCTTGCCCAGGCCCACATTGGTGCCGGGGTGCCATTTGGTGCCGCGCTGACGCACGATGATATTGCCGGCGATGACGGCTTCGCCGCCGAACTTCTTGACGCCGAGGCGGCGGCCGGCTGTATCGCGACCGTTGCGGGACGAGCCGCCTGCTTTCTTATGTGCCATGGTTCAAAATCCTCGAATTTGTCTGTGTCGCGTTTACTGATCAGCCTTGGCACGCGGGGGCTTGCCGGCGATCAGTTCCTTGGCCTGGTCGACCCATTCGTCGCGTTCGATGCGGCCCTTGAAATCGAGCTCTTCGTCGAACTTGGCGACGTCGGCCTTGGTCCACTTGGCGATCTGGGTCAGGCTGGTGACGCCGGCGGTGGCCAGCTTCTTTTCCAGCGCGGGACCAACGCCACCGATCAGCTTCACGTCGTCCTTGAACTCGGCCGCGGGAGCCGCTTCGGCCTTTTCAGCCTTGGCGGGCTTGGCTTCAGCCTTCGCCGCGGGCTTGTCTTCGGTCTTTTCAGCCTTGGGCGCAGCCTTCTTGGGGGCAGCGGCCTTCTTGCCCGAGGGCTTGGCGCCGCCGGTCAGGATTTCGGTGATGCGGACCAGGGTCAGTTCCTGGCGGTGGCCGTTCTTGCGGCGATAGCCCTGGCGGCGCTTCTTCTTGAAGACGATGACCTTCTTGTCGCGGAACTGCTCGACGACCTCGCCGGCAACCAGCGCGCCATCGACGAGCGGAGCCCCCAGCGTGACGTCGGCGCCGGCGCCAACCATCAATACGTTTTCAAAAGTCACTGCATCGCCGGCATCGCCAGCAAGCTTTTCGACGCGGACCAGATCGTTGGCAGCAACCTTGTACTGCTTGCCACCGGTCTTGATGACTGCAAACATCGTTTTCTGGCCGGGTTCGCACCCGGTTCCCTTGGCTTTCGCACCTGACGGCGCCGCGGGCAATTGCCCATGTTCCGCGGACTTTATGCTGGCCGGAAAGCGATCCGGCGGGCGGCCTGTGGCAGCGTGTTTTCAAACAAAACAAACGGCGCACAGGCAGGGCCCATGCGCGTTCGGATGGCTTATCGGTGCAAATGGCCCGAGAGTCAAGGCCCGAGCAGCGAATCGGCCTATTGGTACCAATTGCGCTCGACGATCTGCGTGCCGGCGCCCCGGGGCATCAATTTCGCCAGATCGGCCGGCTCGAAGGCGGGCTGATCGAAGGGGAAGCGATAGTGGAAGGGATAGGCGTAGCGCGGGGACGTCTTTTCGATGCAAGTGACAACCTGTTCGGGGGTCATCGTATAGGGCAGGTTCATGGGAAAGAACGCGATGTCGACCTTACCCAGCCGGTCCATCTCGGCGGTCGGCTCGGTGTCGGAGGCCAGATAGACTATTGTTCCGGCAAAATCGAAAAGATAGCCGTTGCCGGCGCCCTTGACGTGGAATTTCTGCCGCTCGGGCGTTGTGTTGTACATGGGGATCGCCTCGATCCCGATGCCGTGCCAGGAGGTCTTTTCGCCATTGGCGAGCACGGTGGTCCTGTCCGCGATCTCGGGCGGGAGCTGTTCAAGGACCATTTGGGGCGCGATCAGGGCGATATCCTCGCCCATGAGCTTTCGCAGGGCCTCGATATCGAGATGGTCGCCGTGATGATGGGTGAGGACGATCAGCGTGGGCGGGGCCAGATCGGCAAAGCGTTTCGCATCGCCCACGGGATCGCAATAGATCGTCTCCCCGTTCCATTCCATGACGAAGGTGGCGTGGTGGATGGGGATGACGACCAATGGCCCTGCGGCGGTCTCGTAGCTGTCGCGTTCATACATCGATTTTCCTTTCCTGCTTTTGGGGCCGGACTTGCTTGGCACAACAGGAGCGGGGCGGGTATCGTTCCGTGATCCCCAACCATGATCCAAACAAGGTGTTGCGAGGCATCGAACGCTATGCCATATAGCGCCCACCCAACGACCCGCCATGTCCTCAGCATGGCTTGGACTGCCAGACGGAGAGGTGCCGGAGTGGTCGAACGGGGCGGTCTCGAAAACCGTTGAGCGCGTAAGCGTTCCGAGGGTTCGAATCCCTCCCTCTCCGCCATTAATCCTTGTAAGACGCTAGTATTACTAGGATTTTTTCTCAGAAAAACGAGGCATAGAGGCTTCCCTGCTACAGTGGACTGCTACAGTCCGTCAGGAAGGTCGATGTCAGCCATCGCTCGACTCGTAAAACGGGGCGTCATTTATTATTTTCGTACTGCGGTCCCCAGGCATCTGATTGGTCGTTTCGGCCGGACAGAGCTGACTGTATCCCTACGAACGAGCCACCGCTCGCTGGCTAGGGTTCGCTGTTACCGCATTAGTTCGGCGATAGAGATTTTGTTCGATCGGTTGCCCATGATGCCCGAATTGACTGTCGAAGAAATCAATCAGCGCGTTAGAGGCTATTTTCAGTTGTGCCTGAACGCGGGCGAGGAATACGCACAGGAGTTCCCAGCCGATCCTCGCATCGATGTCGAGGCCGAAATAGCCGGTCTCCGCCAAAGCATTGAGGAACTGCGCACTGGCCTGGCAACGGGGTCCTTCAGTATTGCCGTTGTCAACGATGCAAACGACCTCGTGAATAATCCTACCGGCGGTGGCGTAAAAATCGATCTAGAAGCGGCTCAGTACGCCTATCGCACGGTTGCACGCGCCCAAATCGAGCAGCGTCGCATCTTGGCCGCCAAACTCGCTGGCGATTACAACAGCATCAATCCTCAAGATCCTTTGTTCGCCGGAATGACAGCAAATGGGTTTTCTCCCCTGCCCGGGCAGGAACATCTGCCATCGGATGCAGCGCTCACGTTTGGGGCTGCCGTTCACCGCTATTTGGAGCAGAAAAAGACTGCGTGGGCTCCGAAAACTGTTCAGGCTGTGGGACACGCGCTGCGTCTGGCCGGAGAACTGTTTGGGTCCGACAGGCTCTTGATGATGTACAGCACCGAAGACAAGAAACGCTTGCGGGATGTGTTGGCCGCTATACCTCCCAACCATAATAAAATTAAGGCCTTTTCGGGCATGACGGCCAGCGAAGCTGCCGCCGCAAACAAAGAAGGCCCTCGTCTTTCACCGAAGTCGCAAGAGAAATCCCTTGAGTTTGTCGGGGGCTTTTTCACGTGGGCTTTGAACGAGGGCTACATCGAGAAAGTCCCGGGTCCTGGCATTAAGGCGCTGAAGGCAAAGAAATATGGCCCGGGACCAGCGCGGGAACCTTATTCGAATGCGGAGCTGAAAATGATCTTTGGTTCGCCCGTGTTCTCTGGCTGCAAAAGCCGTCATCGTCGCGGTGAGCCAGGCCAACAGGTTCTACGCGATGGCTATTACTGGGTCCCGCTTATCGCTTTGTATTCGGGCATGCGCCTCGGTGAAATTGTTCAGCTTCGAGCGGAGGACATTAAAGAAATCGAGGGCGTCTGGATCTTTGACGTTTCCATGCAGGAGGGCGAGCTCAAGCAGATCAAGACCGTATCGAGCTTTCGAAAGGTGCCCATCCATAAGGATTTAATCGACTTGGGCCTTCTAAAGCAGGTTGAGAAGGTGAAGGGGAAAGCCCGCCTGTTCGAAGATATCAAGCCGGGAGCGGATGGGTATATGTCTCACAATTTTTCGAAATGGTGGGGACGGTATGCAAGGCAAATCGGTTTCGCCCGTGCCAAGGTGGCATTTCACTCGTTCCGTCATAATTTCAAGGATGCGACGGTATCGGCGCACATACCTGAACAATACGCCAAGGTGCTGATGGGGCACGCCGACAGTTCGGTTCATGCCGGTTATGGGAGTGGCGTGCCCATAGTCCTGCTAAAGGCTGAAATCGATAAGATTGACTATGGTCTGAAACTCTAGCCGAATTCGCTCGGATTTTCCCATTCTGTATAGCGCGGGGCCACCTTTATTTTTTTGACGTCGGCCCATGAGGCGCCCACCGCGTCTAGATCTGATTCCAAAGTGACCATTAGGCTTTTCAGAGTATCTTGATCTAGATGGGTGGCGGCGGAAAAGGCGCTATGGAAACTGCTGATGCAGGCAAGCTGCTTCGCGACCAACCTGACCACAAACTTTTTACTAGGAATCCAGAAGCTCCCAATTCTTTCAGTTTCCTTAAAATGAATCGATACGAGTCTTTCGTGCAGGCGGTCCCAGTTCTTTTCGGAAGGACTGATCGCAAGTTTTCCCTCAGACCAACTGAACTGGTAACCTAGGTATTGTGGTCCCTCGAAAATTCGGCAGATACGCCTTCGCGCTGTGAAAACCCCGCCGGGCAACTTCGCAATGGCAGCGATTAGGGCGTCGGCTTTAGCAGTGGCCTCTGCCTCCGTTTCGCCAGTGAGCCAGAAATCATCCCCATAATTGACTAAGCTATCTGCAACGCTGGTCGGGATGTTCAAACGCGAACAGATCATTTGGGCAATCATGGATGACGTGCTGGCCCCCGTTGGGAGTGCCCGGCGGGTCGGGTCAACGAGACTTTTCCTGTAGTGCAAGGGAAGCTTTTCCGCATATCCCTTCCATACCGTCTCGATATGCCGTCCACTGACGGCGCAGTCTGCCACGGCGGATGGCAGTGGCAGTTCATGCTTGAGCAAATCCAGCTCAAAACTGTTATAGTAGCTCTCGATGTCGATAACGGCGACCCAGGTTTTTGGCCCCGCCACGAGCGACCGAGCCTGTTTGATCGCCCTATCGACGCCCTTGTTTGTGAATTGGAACGGGCGTGGGGTAAAATAGGGCTCCAGCACACGCTCCACCATGCGATGGGCCGTCCGGAACGTCAGGCCAAAGTCAAAAATAAGCCTGTGCGCCTTCCCGCCACTCTTCTCCACGCAATATGCTGTTACGAGCTCTTTGATAGGACTGAAAACATTCACCGAGAGCGCGGCGTGAAAACATTCCTCAATCGAGTAATTTTTTTTTGTCCCGGTCTTTTTGCGTACATCGAGCGCAGCGCAAAATTTAGCTGGGAAGGAGGTGAGCAGTTGATGGCGGGCCTTCATAATGCCCTCGCCATCTGCCGAGGCGACCGCCTGTTTATACAGCGCGATCAGATGAGAGCGTTCACCTCGCATGGCCGTTATGAAGTTATCTCGCTCCGTGCCTTCGGCCGGTAACTCGATCGCCGCATGCGCGAAGGTGATAGGCTCGCTGGTCATGATTCCCCTCCGGGCAGCGCAAGCTGGTCCTTGATATACATAAGGCGACGGCCAACCCTGAAGCGCTCGGGCATTTTGCCGTTTGCTTGCCAATAGCGGATCGTACGAACCGATCGCCTGAGCAGTAGGCTGGCCTCATCAACAGACACGAGATGAAGCGCGGTCGACTGAGGCCGGTGTGAATGCTTGGGGGTTTTCAGGTTCTTGTGATCGCGCATTTGGCTCGACTCCCTTTTGCATAGATGGAAGCTGGATCAGACCCAGGGGTAGGAGCAAGTGTGCAAATCTAAACTGGTATAGCGCCGAGTCCGGGTGCAAAACGGACCGGTGTCGCAAGCGGCCCCTGGGGACACTTTTTGCGACACTCCCACCCAGGTTGCACAGAGTCGGATAGATCGGTTTCTGGATGTTTTGTCGGTGGAAATTACCGGCTGTGCGGGCCAGCATATCGGCAACGTGGTGCTGCGATAGGCCGACCAAGGTGCCAGCACATGATGCAGGTCAGCTGCAATTTTTCTGGACCGAACAATTGCACCGAATGGGCTTGATTCCCCGGCAAAATTCCTTGCCAAAGGCGGACATCAGACTACGCTAAAAATGGGTCAGAAGTGACCTGACCTCCGCAACCAACGGAGGTAGACGATGATGACTCAAGACCAGTTAGGGCGGTTTCGTGTTCGCCTGGTCCAGGCGATTGAAGAGCACCGGGAAGCCGTGCAGCCCCCGCCCCTTGCGATTTCGCCCTGGATCGCGATGTCGATGCTGCAGAAATCCATTCGTCGGTCAAAAACGGCGACGGCTCTGCGGGCCGCATCAACGCTCCTGTCTGTCGCCCCCGATCGCCTTTGGCGTCGTCTGGGAGGAGCCGCCTTCGAAGATGTCGGTCTTGGCTCCATGGGGGCCATTGGCCTGACCACGGTAGCCCTATCGGGCAAACGGTTTCGAGCTTCTCTAGGCGGTGATTGGGCGGTGGCTTCCACGACCGTAAAGACCCTTTGTGTTGCGCCCAAGAGCCGCGCATCTGATGATCTCTTTATGGCACTTGAAACCTTGCCGAAGCTGAGAGGGAAGCGGAAGGAATATGCGGCGTTTTCTGATCAGGACCTGCAATCGATTGTCTTAAATGCCAATTGTCTTGAGACCCGCGCTCTAGCGTTCCTCTACCTGCTCGGTATTCGCCGACCATGTGGTTTGTCTGCCCGTCGTGGTGAACCCAGTCGGGCATTCGATCTTTTGGATGAAATGGGGGTTGCCGCGACACTGATTGCGGTTTGTCGCGAGGGACACAAAAAGACAGGAGAGCTACTTCCCCCACTCATCGCAATGCTCGCTTTGCACGATGGACTTCGCGATGGAGCGTCTGAGGATGAAATTCCCCGGGAAAACTGGGTGGGTGAAGTGCCGTGCTGGGCATCCGATATGTTCACACGGGAGGGTAGATCGGCCCTCGCGCGCCTTTTAAAGACAAATGCAGGCGTTGCCGAACTGGTCCGTGCCAGGGTACATGAGCCTCTTAGACTCAACTTTGTTGGTCAGCTCCTCTTCCGGGTTGAAGGCGGCGTCCTGAAACGACGAACGAGAGGAGTTCTGGCGGACCGCCTGCATACCCAGTTTCTCTATAACACGTTAGGCGTTGAACCTAGTTGCGCAGCCGAAGCGCTGGGCCTTATGCGCGAGGCCCTGCCGCTGCTGGATCAGATACGGGCTGACGTTCTCAACTCGAGAGGCAATGATGCCCGCTAATCCTCTAACCTCGGATAATCTTCAATTATCACGGGTTTCGTTGGGCGCCAACGAGTCTAATCGGAACGAAATGCAATTAATTGCAACGAACGTTTTGGGCGTACGGGGTTCAGAGGACGACATTTCTGCCGAAGCCGCCGATCTTCTCGGCTACGCGCTTGCTGACAATACGCTAAGGGCCTATCGGGCTGACCTTGATCATTTCCTGAACTGGGGTGGATCGATCCCAACTACCACGGGAGAGATTTGCAGCTATATCGGGGAGCAAGCTCGGCAGCTCTCGGTCGCGACAATTCGTCGGCGAATAGCGACTCTCTCCAAGGTTCACGAATTGAGAGCCCTCTCCAACCCCTGCCGCTCTGAAATGGTAAGAGCCACGTTACGTGGTCTGGCACGAAAGCACGGCTCGGCGCAAAGGCAGGCCCGGCCATTGCTGCGGGATGATTTGTTCCTGGTCCTCGACGGCATGGCGGGTGGCCTGAGGGGTCGGCGCGATAGGGCGCTTTTCTTGCTTGGCTTTGCTGGTGGATTCCGGCGCTCCGAAATCGTTGGGTTGGAGGTGGAGGATATTGAGCCGGTGCGACAAGGGCTCGTTGTTACCCTTCGAGGATCGAAAACCGATCAGGAGCGTGTGGGCCGCAGGATCGGCATTCCCCACGGTCGCAGTCGGCATTGCCCGGTGGCAGCTGTTGAGGCGTGGCTCGCGATATCAGAGATTAAGTCTGGTCCCGTCTTTCGCCCCGTAACCCGGCATGGTCAAATCACCCAAGCACCATTGTCGGGCGATGCGGTATCGGTGCTCTTGCGTGAACGCCTTGCTGCTGTGGGGATCGATTCCGAAGGGTATTCCGGTCACAGCCTGCGCGCAGGATTTGCCACAAGCGCCGCGCAAGCTGGGATTTCCACTCTGAAAATTCGTGCCCAGACGGGCCACGCCTCTGAGGCAGTGCTATCCCGCTACATCCGTGACGGCGAATTATTTATCGGGAATGCGGCGGGTATCCTGCTTTGAAGCCAGCATACCTTTCTGTGATCTCAAACTTGTGCTTTTGTTAAGAACAAAATGTTCCGGAGGGCGAGGTGGGAAAAGAAAAAGATGAGAGCGAGACCAGCTTCGAGCTTATGCCTGGAGAACATCAGGTCCATGAATCTCAATGGTCGCGCGCGGGCGCCGTTGCGCTGACCATCTTTGTTGCTGGTCCATTATTTCTGATAGGTTTGTTCAGCTTGGGACAGCAGCCAGTAGGTCCAGCCTTGATCTTTCTTGGACTGGGTATCATCGCTGCAGCTCTTCCCTTTATGTCGCAACAGCGACGTCGGGCGATCGTTACGACGAGGCGCGTCGTCTTCATTCGCGGGCTAACGAACACCACTCAATCGGTTCCGCTCGAAAAAATCGAAGAGGTTAGTACTAACTCGGCCTCTGTCAGTCTCCGCGCCGGTTCAGCTTTGAACTCGCTGACGCTAAACGTCCAGGACCCGGCTCAGCTAGCCGCAGCTGTTGAGCGTGCCAGGGCAGCGAACCGAAAGCCCAAAGAAATGGATGCCTCTGGCATGGGACCGATATGAAGAAGCTGATGAATTCATCAATCTACGGCCCGCGAGCGAAATTTCCATGAATTCTGGATCGGAGACGGATTGATTCTGGCATCTCCCCTGCTATGCCGCCAAAAATTGGTGGGAAAATTGGCAGAAATTTCACTTCTGCGAGACGAGTGCCTCGACCTGCGTGAGCACTATCGCAAGTTGGGTTTTGGGCAGCGCCTGGGCGGCAGTGGTCAGTTTGTCAAGCAACTGGGCACGTTCATCTAGCGGTAGAAAATCGTCGATCCCCAGCAAGTGATTGGGCGTGGTTCCGAGGAAACGTGCAATCTTGACCAAAGTGGCAAGATTGGGTTCCCGGATACCTTGCACGTAATGTGCGTAACGGCGTTCGCTTAACCCACATCGGCGGGCCGCTTCGGCATTGGAGATGCCCAGCTGCTTGGCCCTTTTTCGAAGATTGGTCGCGAAAATATCCATAAGGAACGTTCTGTTCCGGATTTTTCTCTTGCGCCATGAATGTTATGGATCACTATATAGGAACGTAATGTTCTTAAAGTGGGGCCGTTCGTGAGCGAAAAGCAAGCTGCCCAACAATCGCAAGGAAAACTGCTGCCTAGCATAGTCCTTTTAGGCATAGGGCTGATAATACTTGGATTCTTTCAACTGGGCTCTCCCCAAACCGGCGAGGTATCTGCCGTGGAGAAGGCAGCAGCAGTCATGGAGGGCAATTTTTCTCCTCAGCAAATCGAGCATATATTGCGCGATGCGATGCCGAGATATGGGGTCCGCTATGAAGAGCAAACGGCGCACCTATGGCTCACCGTCCTCGTCCGCCTACGACAAGAATCTGGGATCCACGAAATTGATCTCCTCAGATGTGTGGCAGGGATGGACGGCGCGATGAGCTTTACCGCAGCGGCAGCTTTGTGCGCGGCTAATTTATGAAAACTGATTCTCGGAGTGAGAAATTCCGGAGTATCCGAGTCATTGGGTAACTTCGATCGGATGCAACGCCAGAACCGCCGGGAAGAGACTGGATCAAGAATGATGCCGATGTCGCCACTGCTACAATGACTGAGCCACCGGGAGGTACATGGGTTATGATCCGCGCTTTTGTAATAACTACGGCACTCCTGGCCGGTCCGATCGCGGCACAGGACAACATCGAGTGGACGATATCGGTTAGCGGCGGCAGCGAGATCGAAATTCCGATCTTCATGACAGAGGGCTGGGTACGTGGGTTGATGATGCAGGGTGAAGACTACGGAACGGCATTTGAGCCGGACCGCTTCCCCGTTCAACTCCGACAGTATCGGACAGATTCAACGGGACGCCCCTTCGACTATCTGGAAAACGTGCTCGGCGCGAACGCAGACGCGATAACGTACAGTTATGACCATGCCAATTTGGGTGCGATTTCAGGCTACACCAATGACCGCACCGGGATTTTCTACGGTATGTGTCGTAAGGAGCGCGTCGTCATTTGCTTCGACATGCACTGGCCTAAAGAACTGCAGGAAACCTTCGGGCCGATCGTTGAGCGGATAGCTAAAGGTTTCCGAGAGGGGATATGAGCCAGAGTCTCTGTCAGTAGTAAAGTTCAGTAGGATCGCCCATCACTGCGATATCGTCGGGGCCGACAACGAAAGCTGGCGGTTCATGAACAGGATAAAGCCCCTCTCAGTGCACCCGCAGGCGAACCGTATCTGCAGCCCTGACCGGCTCTATCGGTTTACTCTTGAAAGGAGTCTGGCGGATCAGTCGGCCAACTGACCCGCCCAACTGATCTGCTCGGTCGGACTATTTTCGTCTGTCGGTTCTATTTCTATCTCCACTGTGCTGGTAGGCGTCAAAGACCACTTGCCGTCGGTTGGGTCGAATACAGCCTCGGCTGCCTGCAATTGCGATGATATTGCAACACGCTCCACGGCCCGTCCCAGACGCTTTCCAACGCGTTCAGCTATATCAGCAACGGCCATTGGACGCTCACCCTCAAGTAGCACCGCAAACACCGCTTGACCAAGGCTTTCCCGGCGAGGGCCGCCCCACTCATGGAGGTAAAGGTATCGCCCAGTACTAACGCGCATGCGTGGGTCAGATGTAGCGAGGCTGAAAAAAGCTGTGACAGACAGCCTCCACGACTTCAGCACTGCAGATCGCTCAAGCTCCGCATAGTGCAGTCCAGACCCGCGCTCTCGTAACAGATCGACCAACGCATTGAGAAAACGCCCTTGGTCGTGGCGCTTAATGGGCAGATCACGATCGTTGAGCCCCCACATCCCTGGCGCAACACGTATGACTGGGTCGGTTGCAAATATCTGGAAGAGCTTGTCAACACCACGGCTTTCCATAACGCGCTTGCGAACATCATCCGTGCTCAGGGGCGCGCCAGCTTCTTGCAGGGCCACAACAATCGCCTGCCGGATATCTATGCGATAGGTGTCTTCCTGGCTTGCTCCGTTATCGAATGCCCAAACCAGCCGTCCAAGGCGCTCAAGTCCTTCCAAACGCCTGAGCGCTATGTCGAGCAGATATTTATCGACTTTGGTAGATCCAGCAACGTCCCGTTCGGCGAGTTCTGCCGCCAGTTCCGTTGTATGCCACTGGCGCCCCGGTGGGCCCTCCGCGATGATCTGATACGCCTCTTCGGCAAGTGTTGTCATCGTTTCTCGGGCAACGGGAACATGCTGATCGAGGCCATATGTGCCGCGGTCGAACAGCAGGCCTACGCTTGCGGCTGCATTGTGGGCACGCCGAATGTCGATCTCCCGATCAAACTTGGCGGCGACCAAGGGGGGGATTTCAGAATAGTGGAGTGGTTGTTGCGATGCTGCGAGTATGGCGTAAACGTAGTCCTCAGCCGATCTGCCAAATCTGGCTAGGATGCGGGCACTGTCACGTTGGACAAAATGGGCCTGCTTTGCCGTTCGTTCCCAAAGTAGCTCTCGAAACTCTCTGCAACGCTCTGGTAACAATGCTTCCACGAGCGTTTTGCAATGCTCCTCGGTCCAACTTTGGTCAACGCCGCTGTCCAGCAGTCGCCGAGCACTCGTTACCGCCTCATCCCATTCCTGTTGTGTGAGCGCACCAACATAGGGGGTTCCATCAATCTCAATAACCTCCACCGACCCCTTGGATACATTTTCCAAGAGGTATGACAGTGCATTGCCTTCGGCCCCCACCCCAGCGAACCACGCATCGGCTCCCTCAATGCCATGCAGTGGCAGTGGCATTGATCGGTCGCTCGTCAGCTCAGTCAGCTTGGCTGTGAGATGATCGTCCCAAATCTCGTGCTTGATGATTCTCTTGAGGACCTTGGCTTCGATCTGCCGAATACGCTCTCGCGAAACTTTAAACCGGTCGCCGAGCTCCTGAAGGGTCTCCGACGGCTGGCCGAGTCCCATACGGCGAATAACAATTTCCTGCTGACGCTCATCGAACCGTTGAAGCGAACTCTTGATGGCCTCAATAAGCGTCCCATACTGAGTTTCCGTTGCTGGCCTACCCCCTAGGTCGTCTAGTCCAGGATTCGCCACTCGACCGCCACTAGATCGTTCATCGAATACACGGTCATCATGCCCTTGGTCGTATGGCGGCGTGGCGACCGGTCCTTCATTGAGCGCGTTACGAAGTGCTCCAAGCAGTTCGTTTGCGGATTTGCGCCCAAAATTGCGAGTGTCCAAAAGTTCCGCAAGAGTGACCTTAGACAGGTCGGCCACAGTGTCTATATCCATGTTTGTAAACACGTTAGTGACACGCACTGGTATCTCAATCGTATCGAATCTCCGCGCCAGCAACCACGGTGGGCATGCCCGTGCGACACTACAAGGATCAGTCGGTTCACCGGCAAATTGCTTGTTAACACGGAATATGCCCAGGCTACGGCGAACCTGCCACGGAAGTTCGACCTCATGGTCGAAATAGCTGTGATCGTCGAATATCGAATGCTCACTTAGGAGGGCGGCGTGATCGGGCTGGACCTCTAGGTAGTCCTCCACCCATCCGGTGACGATGCCATTTGCCACCACAGATTTCGGCTCGATTTTCGGAGGAGTATCTTCAGGTACTTCGTATCCCCAGCCACGAATGCCCAAATAAATCGGCAGATCACCGACATAACCGACGACGCCAGCCGAAGCCGTATACCCTTCTGGCAGCGCAAACTTGGCAGCCGCCGTGACAAGTAAACGCCCCCTGCTAGTTTCAAGGAACAAGTCAAACTCTCGCGAAGGTGGACGAGAGAAGCCGACATGCAGCACGCTGACGGTTTGTTCCGGGTCGGATCGCCGTTTCCACGTCTCTACAAAGTCCTCAAACTCTCGATGAACCGTTACGGTCCACTCAGACCCAGAATGAGTGATGAGGAATGCTCGAAGAGGGGTTGCCATTAGTTGCCAACCTTGGCCGCCACCTGATCAAAAAGAGCGGCGAAGTCGATCTCACCGGCTTTCGATTGGGCGTCGAGTTCATTGACCCCCCAGTCGGCGAGCCGCTCAATAAGTCGGTAAGGCGTCGTATCTTTCAGTTGCTCGGGCATAAGCGTTTCAACGGCGTCGCGCAGCGTATGATCGCGATCTAACGAGCCAACGTTGAGGAATGGCGAGCGGTCCTTCAGTTCAGGTGGAATTACACCTTGCGCGAGGGCTAAGGCGACCGCAAAACGAAAGCCATCCATCTTCTCAGCGAAGACGCCCCTCTCCTTGAGAGCGTCAAGCTTGTCATCACCGGCCTTCGACAGCCCGATTGTGGTGATCTCTTGCACCGTCATAGCGACACCCGTTCGATTTTTGAGCGTGTGGGCGAAACCTCAACGATCTGATAGGCGGCCCCAATTCTGGGTTTCACGCTCGTTAGGTCGGTATCGGGCCGAATCTCGCCGCTATGCACGAGGAGCACGAACTGGCTGGTGACCTCGGGAAGATAGGACAAGATGTTATCGCGGTGCTGCAGGTCCAGCCGCCCAAAGGGTGTATCCATAATTACAGGACCAACACTGCGCCCGGTGCGATTCAGGCCATCGATCAGAGACAAGGCCACAACCTGTTCGGCACCAGCGCTACGAACCGTTACCTTGCGGCCAACGTCGTCAATAATGCTGAGTCCGTAATTGGAGTTTATCTCCAGTCCCCGATAATTTTTCTGGGTGGTCATCCGTCTGAAGGCGTCGTTCGCAAGCGCCTGTACGCGACCCCTTAACCTGTCTCTCAGTTTCTCAATGCTGGCAGCGAATATGCGCTCCAACCCCTGTGTTACAGCAACTTTCGTCGTGCTGCGACGTGACCGAGCCGCCCCAAGGCCCTCTATTGCCTTTTGTGCAACAGCGAGGTCCTGGCGTACTTTGTCGATATCCCTCTTGACCCGCTCAATATCGCCCTGCAGGCGCCCCTCTTCCTTTATCGCTTCGTCCTTTAGGACACGCTTCCGCGCGAGTTCGGCCGTATCCTGACCGCTAATCTCATCTTCGATAGACGCAATGTCATTTTCAGTTTTTTGTAGATCGACAAATGCCCGCTTGAGGTCTCGATCTATTTCTCGAATGCGTACTCCAGCCCCTACTCCCCGCACCTTGCTCAGTGCTGCAAGCTGCGCCGCGATGGATCGAAGCTCGTTGGTCGTATCTACCGCTTTCGCCATTTCGATTTGGAGCGCTCCGAGCGCTGCCCCAAATGAATGACTGTGATCGGCGTCTACGGCTTGCCCGCAAGTGGGGCAAATCCCTTGGTCGATCAGGTCCCGCAGTTGTCGGCTCTTCTGCTCAAGCGTCGCTTGGTTCCGAACTTCTTGCGTTAGCCGCTGTTGTTGCTTCTCAAGCACCCTTCGATTGGCTGATAACTTTGCGTCTAGTAGGTCCTGCCATGCCTCGCCAAGCAAAGATCGTCGATCCGTTTCCCTCTGCTTAATCGTTGCCTCCAAACTTGTTCTTGTTGTCTTTAGCCCGTCGAGTTTTGCCTTCTGGGCGAGCACACCAGCGGAAGCGTCTAAGTCATCCTCAAGCTGGGTTCTCGTCTTGCGAGTAGTTTCGAGTTTGACTTGCAGCGCATCTTGATCCCGCTCCAAAGCGTCTTGCCGCGAGGTCAGGTCGCGTTGGTGTTCGGCCTGTTTTTCTAGGCCTTGGATATGCTGAAGTTCCTGCGTTTGGGACTTGGTTGCCTGCTTCAAGATAGAGCCGAGCTCTGCGCGCCCCTTTATAAGGGCGGGAACACCCAGGACATCTTCGATGGCTTCTTTGATCTGGCGGCCTTCCTCGCTTCCCTCGATGAGCAAACTCTCGTATTCTTGCAATAGTTCTCCATCGAAGAGAAAGAAGCGAGATATTTGTTCCGGGGCAATCTGGTCAATTTCCTGACGCACCTGATCGCCGCTCACCACACCACCATCCTTCGTCAGGTGCTCGCTAATGGTGAAGTCTTCTGGACGAGTGGGAATGGCGACGTTTGCCCGACGGTCTGCCGTACGGCGGAGATCGTACTTGTACCCGTTTGCCTCAAATTGGATAAAGACTTGGACCTTCCAATCACCTGCACTGGCGGCGTCCTTGTTGACAATATCCTGAAGCCCGATCGGCCGAGAGTGCCGTCCAATTGCTTTGCCGTAGAACCCCCAACGCAGCGCGTTGAGCAAGCTCGTTTTGCCGCGCATGTTGTCACCAAAGACAATCATAACGTTGCGCTGTTCATCGGTTGGGAAATCCAGCACGATCTCGCCGTTGTACGGCATGAAATTCCGCATCGTAAGCGTATGCAGCTTCATCTCTTAGCCCCGCGTCTCGTCGAGGAGTGACGCCACGTGAGCGTCAATAAGTTTCTCCATTTCGGTGGCCGAGATGGTTCGGTCGTCGCTGAACTGGAAGCGCTTCTGTATCTGATAGCAGCGCTGCAAGAGTGCCTCGTCGAGGTCGCTGGCGATCTCTTTGCGGACTGCAAGCAGTGTCTCCAGCGTCATATCTTCATCAGGCATTAGTCATCACTTTCAATCCCGTCGTCGCTCAGTGTGTCTGGATCAATACCCATCTCGATTGCTATTGCTCGCAGTTCGGCACCCCCCGAGCGGTTGATTGCGTGGCTTGAAAATTCGATTGAGCGGACTAGTTCTGCTCTCAGAAGCCCCATCTGATCTTGTTCCTGCTCGGCGCTCACAGGAACAACAATAGCATCATGTATTACAGCAATATCCTTATCAGGGGACTTGCGAAGGACGCGGCCCCGCCTCTGGATAAACTGGCGCGGATTTTGTGACGAGGCGAGGATCAATGCATGCGAGATCGAGGGTATATCAACTCCCTCATCCAGACATCGAATTGAGACAAGGACACCGCCAAATTTACGGAACCATACCAGGGTCGCATCCCGGTCGCCGGACATCGACGAATGATACTCAACAGCATCAATTCCGACCGCTTTCAGAGCGTGTAGTACTACTCCGAGCTGATCCGAATCTTCACAGTAGACCAGCCAACTTTGCCCATTCTCAAAATGATCCTTAACCACTCGCACTGCTAGGTCGATCTTTGCAGAGGCCTTCTTCGCAATCCGAGAGCGCCTGATGAGAAGCATCTTCGCCCGCTCGGAGATCGGCTTCCTGCCATTCTCGTCAGTTCGCTGTCGTGCGATCTCTAGCTGGATAGCACGCGAGAGGTCGGTCCACTCTTCTGCCTCCGTTGCAGAAAGGTGCACAGGATGGGGGAAGTACTCGTAGGGCACGAGTCGACCTGCCTCGATGGCATCGTTAAGCGTAATGGACGGGGAAACGACGGGGCCAAAGTACCGGAACATCTTGGCTGTTCCCTCGGGATCGCCGTAACGCGTCGGTGTCGCGCTCAGACCAAGGCGCGGTCCTGTTGCCAGATCGTAGATGCGCGAGTTTCGGGGACTACCAGACTGGTGCACCTCGTCACCCACGATCATCAGATGGTCTCCGCCTAACACCTTCCCAAGAAACTCCGGCGAGGATGCGGTTTGCATCGTCGCGAGCACAATCCGAGCCCCCAACGCGGGATCACTATCGGTCATACTCCGTAGTCGTCGCGGCAGCTTCCAGCCGCTGTTCCCTGCGCCGGCGAGTAGCAGCGCCGCCGACGGAACCTCATCACGCAACTCTTTCGCCCACTGAACAAGCAGTAGCTGGCTGGGCACCAACACCAAAACAGGAAGGCCTTTGTCGAGGTGCCGGGACAACGCGACGATGGCAGTGAAGGTCTTGCCACTGCCGGTTGCATGCTCGAAGATTCCTCGTGCGCCTTGCCGCTCCCATTCTGCGATGGCTCGCAGTTGGTGGGGCATCGGCTTCCGCGCCGCTTTGGTGAATTGCGGTGGAGTATCTGTCACGTCATTGAGCCCCTTAAAGGCGGCCTGCTTTAGTCGATCCAATGCAAGTGCAGGAAACGAAAACACTTCAATATCTGGATCGGTCTCCGACCATAGTAGGTCGAAGTGGGTCTCATGCTTGGCAACCCGCTCAGCCTCCAGTCCACCGCGCCAGCTACAGAAGACCTCAACCGATTCGAAATTGCCGGATGGGTCCCATGCGCTCCATGTCTCATTTGCCGACCCCTTGAATGAAACGCGATTCCCAAGGCCATCGGCAAAAACACCAATCTTTTCGTGATAAAGCCCCTTACGATCAGCGCGAAAGGCCAACTTGATTTCAAGTGCGCCAACAGCAACCAGAGTTGCCAGTACCTTTATTTGATAGGTCGTCGTATCATCTGACAACATCTGGTCGATCTGGTCGGTGAGTCGCTCAACGACAATTTCGCTCTTCCTTGCATATCCCACGGCGATGGCGTCGATGTCGCTTTCATCGAGTTCAGGCGAGCAAATAAGGAGCATTTTGCCGCCGCGTCTTGCAAACTCTACAACACTCGGTCCGGTTACAAAGAACACGGTCGACCGAAAGTATCCAGCGGCTCGCTTGTATCGAACCGAATGCTGAAGACAGGGGCGATAGAAGGTAGTTGCTGGCGATTCTTTGATCGAACGGTATTCCGTCTGCAAACGGAGTGCCGATAGATCTCCCAAAAACTGCGAGACTTCTACTTTCTGCCCGCTAGCGTTGTCGTCGATCATGGCCCTGCCTTGCCAATAGCGCAGGGCGGTCTTGTCGTGCCACTATTCCTCGGCCGTTACAAACCGCCCCTGTGACCCCTTTGCATAGTCTTCATTCGCCTCGACACCGAGCCATTCCCGCCCAAGTGCTTGCGCTACTGCCCCCGTGGTGTTCGATCCAGCAAAAGGATCAAGCACAAGGTCACCTTCGTGAGTAAGAAAGTTCACGAAGAACGACGAAAGCAATGCCTGCATCCGGGCAGGATGGGCGGGAAGGTTGTGCTTTGCACAATAGTCGCGGTAGTTGGCATCCCACTTCGTGCCTGAGAACTTCAGAAGCGACTCAGGCATCGCTGCCGGATCGTCCAATTCGAGGACATTGGCGGAAATTGCTCCGCCATGATCTCTCAAAAACCCCGTTTCGGAAATAACGTGACCAGACGGTCGTGCGCCCGCATTGTATTTCTGGGTCGCGAGTAGCCGCTTCATGTCTTTGCTGTATGGGCTCAGAACCTGTCGGTTGTCCGCCTTCGGCTCCTTCGTTCGAGACATCCACCAAACATGTGTGAACGAGTCCTTCAACCGGATGCGCTTAACATTTACCCACGCAGCAGGGCTCGGGAGCCGGGCTGGGTTGTGGCAGATGACGTGCTGGCACAAATGGAGATTTGCAGCTTTCTTGAATGCTAACAACGCTTCAAGGGGAAGGGTAGACATCACTGGCGCACCCTCTTCCCAGGCGTTGCCAATCTCGATCACAATTGAACCGTCGTCAGTGAGCAGGTCAGCAAGTGACATTGCCAACGCCTCCAGCCACTCCACATATGCTTGACCGGTTTCGTTGCCGTAGCGCTTCTTGCGTACAAGAGGAAATGGGGGCGAAGTTACGATCAGGTTGACCTTGCCCTTGAGGGAGACGAGAGGCTCGCTCTGGAGGGCGTCCTCAATTCGACCGTGCAACATCAAGCCGGAATCTGTCTTATAGACCTCACGTACCGGCCCAAGTGTCGCAGTGTTTTCCTTCTTTGGGGCGGCTGGCATCTTTTGCGGCTTGGCCGACTTTGCTTCTAGTTTCGTCACATTCAAATTTCGCTTCGTTGCCTTCTTCGGTTCTGACGGAATTTTGCTGGTGGGATGCTGTTCCGATACCGCACTCGCCCCACGTGCTCGGGCGGTGCGACGGCGTTCTTCTGCTCGCTGCGCGGGTCGTCCTAAGCGCTTGAATCGATCTGGCCGCACACTTCCCCCAAAGTCAAACCCCATCCGTAAGAATCGGAGAATAGCGGAGTCGTCAAGTGTTTCCTCGCCAGTATTTGAAATGTGCTGCAAGACTAGCAGGACAACCTCGCATATTTGTGATTGCTGCCTCGTAGCGCTCCACAGGCGTGCAGGTTAACAGAGCGCGTATTTGTCATGCCCCTGAATAAACGGAATACCTTGCCGTCCCGCAGATATTGCTGAAATCGTAATGTTCGCTTTTCATATTTTTGCCCTGAGACCGGACAGTCTCCTTGCGATCCTATTTCGGTCAATGCAGTTTGTCAGATGCCTTTTTTGGCGATGGGCAAGCCGAGGAGATTCGCTAGGCTATGCCAGGCCCAAAATTCTCTTTCGGTGATACAGTCATCTGCTACAGTCGTGTGGCAACCAAGGGTAGAAAAGTGCCCGGTTCTGGGAACAAATCACGCGAGAGAGCAAGGAACCTTCTCCCTCCCTCTCCGCCATTCCCCTATGCCCCCAACCATCAATGGTCATCACGCCGAAAGACCCGGCGTGCCGGAATTTCCACCGGTATGAAGTGCATCGTTGTGCCAACACTTCATTGAGCGCAATATGAGGGGTAAGGATATCGGGCATTACCGACGGGATCGATGACAGGACAATGACAGGGAAGGTCACTACCGTTTGAATTGAACGCAACATCGTTCAAGCTTTGATCAGGGAGGAACCATGAACAAGCTGCTACTCGCGGCGCTGATTTCCAGCGCCATTTCCGGACCCGCCATGGCCGCGGATTACACCATCCTTGCTCCGGCCGCGCCCGGTGGCGGGTGGGACCAGACGGCCCGCACCATGCAGGAAGCGCTGACCGCCGAAGGGATTTCGGGCAATGCGCAGGTCACCAACGTTCCCGGCGCCGGCGGCACCATCGGCCTGGCTCAATTCGTCAACCAGGAAAACGGCAATCCCAATGCGCTGATCGTGGGCGGTTACGTGATGGTGGGTGCAATTTTAACTAACGCGTCTCCGGTTTCCCTCGCCGACGTCACGCCCATCGCCCGGCTGACCGGTGAAGCGGTGGGTGTCGTTGTGCCGGCTGCATCCGAAATCGAAACCATGGACGATCTGGTGGCTCTGCTCCAGGAAGACACCGGTGCGGTGTCCTGGGCCGGCGGTTCGGCCGGTGGCGCCGATCACATCACCGCCGGATTGATCGCCCAGGCGATCGGCGCCGATCCCACCCAGATCAATTACATCGCCTATTCGGGCGGTGGCGAAGCGCTTGCCGCCATCCTTGGCGGACAGGTGACCGCAGGCATTTCGGGCTTGAGCGAGTTCGCTTCGCAGATCGAAGCGGGGGAACTTCGTCTCCTTGCGGTTTCGACCGATGAGCGCGTGCCTGGCTTTGATGCCCCCACGCTTCAGGAAGCCGGCGTCGATACTGCCGTCCAGAACTGGCGCATGGTTGCCGCTGCTCCAGGTCTGACCGACGAACAAATCGCCGCGATCACCGCCGATATCGAGACGATGGCGCAATCGGAAACCTGGCAAACCGCGCTCGAAACGCGTGGCTGGGTGGACACCTATCTCGATGGCGAGGACTTCGATGCCCAGCTCGCCGCCGACATCGAATCCACCGAAGCCATCCTGCGGGACATCGGCCTCGTGCAATGAGCAGAGGCAATACCCCTCTTAAGCGCCGCCCCGACGGGGCGGCGCTCGTTATCGCCGCAATCCTTGCAGGGATTGCGATCGTCATTTTCTGGCAGACCTCGCAAATGCGCGTGCCCCCCATCCAGCAACGGGTGGGCCCGACAGTGTTTCCCTATATGGTCGCCACCGGGCTTGTGCTTTTGGCGATCGGAACTGTGGTTTCGGCACTGCGCAACGGATTTCCCGAACGCAGCAAGGATGATTTCGGACCCATCGCCTGGGTCGTGGGCGGGCTCGTCGCCCAGATCCTGCTGCTCTCGACAGCCGGGTTCTCGATTGCGACCGGCGTTCTGTTCGCCTTCACGGCCAAGGGCTTCGGCCGTGGCCCGCTGTGGAAGACCATTCCGGCGGGCGTCGTCTTGTCGTTCATTGTCTGGTTCATCTTTTCCCGCGGCCTTCAGCTTTCGCTGCCCAGCGGAATGCTCGAACGCCTGCTGACGACGGGGAGCCTGTGATGAACACGTTCCAACTTCTGGCCGACGGGCTGGTCTCGGCGCTCCAGTGGCAAAATCTGATCTATGCGCTGATCGGGGTTACCCTGGGCACCGCCGTTGGCGTTCTGCCGGGCATCGGGCCGGCGCTGACCGTGGCGCTTTTGCTGCCGGTCACCTATCAACTCGATCCGGCCGGCTCGCTCATCATGTTCGCGGGCATCTATTATGGCGGCATGTATGGTGGCTCGACCACCTCGATCCTGCTCAACACGCCCGGCGAAAGCGCTTCGATCGTCACAGCGCTCGAAGGCAACAAGATGGCGCGCAAAGGCAGGGGCGGTCCCGCGCTCGCGACGGCGGCCATCGGATCGTTCGTCGCTGGGCTCCTCGCCACGCTGGCCCTGGCGTTCGTTGCGCCCTGGGTCGTGCGTTTCGCGCTTTCGTTCGGGCCGGCCGATTATTTCGCACTGATGGTCCTGGCGTTCATCACCGTCTCGGCCGCTTTGGGCGATAGCGCGCTCAGGGGGCTGACGGCGTTGTTCATCGGGCTTGGCCTGGGCCTGATCGGCATAGACCTGCAGACCGGCCAGACCCGGCTTGCCTTCGGCATTCTCGATCTGCTCGATGGTCTCGAGGTCACCACCCTTGCCGTCGCGCTGTTTGCGATCGGGGAAACGCTCAAGACCGCCGCCGATCGCGAACAGCTCCAGGCGCAGGTCACTGCGATCAAGGGCTCGGTCTGGATGACGATCGAGGATTGGAAGCGCAGTTGGGCGTCCTGGCTGCGCGGCACCGCCATCGGCTTTCCCATCGGCGCCATGCCGGCGGGTGGCGCGGACGTCGCGAGCTTTTTGTCCTACAGCGCCGAAAAGAGCTTTTCCAAAAAGCCCGAGGAATTCGGAAATGGTGCCATCGAGGGGGTTGCCGGGCCGGAAGCGGCCAATAACGCCTCGGCGGCGGGAACCCTCGTGCCGCTTTTGACGCTCGGCCTGCCCACCACGGCGACGGCCGCCATCATGCTTGCGGGCTTCCAGCAATTCGGGTTGCAGCCCGGCCCGCTGCTGTTTGCCAACAACGCCTCGCTCGTCTGGGCACTGATCGCCAGCCTTTTGGTCGCCAATCTGATGCTGCTGGTGCTCAATCTGCCGCTGATCGGGCTGTGGGTGCGGCTTTTGACCATCCCCAAGCCGTGGCTTTATGGCGGCATCCTGGTGTTTGCGACGTTGGGTACGCTGGGGGCCAATGGCGCGATGTCGATGGGCTTCGGCCCGGTCCGCATCTCGTTTGAACTGGTGCTGCTCTTGGCCTTCGGTATCCTGGGCTATCTGCTGCGCCGCTTCGGCTATCCCATCGCACCGGTGGTCGTGGGACTTATCCTGGGGCCGATGGCCGAACAGCAATTGCGGCGCGCGCTCTCGATCAGCCAGGGCGATCCGGCGGTCCTGTTCTCCAGCCCGGTGTCCCTGACGCTTTACGCAGTTGCCATCCTCGCCATCGTCCTGCCGCTCGTCATGCGGATGCGTGGCAAGGGCAAGCTGCTCGGGCAATTGGCCACCGACGAGGATTGAGGCCGTTAAAAAAGGAAAAGCCCGGATACCGGTAGGGAACCGGCATCCGGGCTTTCTGGTCTCGGCAGCAATGGCGCGCAGAAATCGCGAGGAGGAAACGGGATTCCGCGCCGCCGATCAGAGCATTTTCGCGCTTCTTCGAAACGCTTCAATTGCTCTTGGTTCTTGTTTTATCGCGTTTCCGAACCGCAAAAGTGGTATCCACTTTTGCTGGAAACGCTCTAGAACCTGCCGATCGAGCGGAAGGCGTCCGGCGCGATGCCGAGGGCCTTGAGGTGCTGGGCCTTGGGCTCCCGTCCCGCCTCGACCGCAGCAGACACGGCAGCAGCGCTGCCGAACGCGGTGGCTAATGCATCGAGGGTCGCAAACAGCTTGGTGTTGCGCAGGGTGCTCATGGTCTCACTTTCCTTTTCGGCCCGGCACCATCGCCAGGCGCACTTTCCATGCCCGATAGATGGTCTGATCGGGGCCCTTGTTGTAGGGATGATTTGATCAATCCAGCCATGCGCTGGCCGAAGAGCTCGACCTCCCTTGATCGAAGGTTCAGGGGGTGGAAGCGACGATTTCCTGCCAGGTATCGAGGAAGCGCTGCCGCCGCATCTGGTCGAGGGCCACAAGCAGGCCCGGCCCCAGTGCTATGGGCTGGATCACCCCGCGCCCGCGCGCGGCGATCGCCGTGCTCGACCATATCCCCTCGCTGCCTTCGACCACCGACCCCAAGGCCGTGCTGCCCGCGGCAATGGCCTGTCCGTCCGGAGAAAGGGCGAAGTCGACAAAGGCGCGCGCCAGATCGGGATTTGGCGCGCTGCGTGGAATCAGCATCGAGCGGGTGAGAACCAGCACGTAATCGTCGGGGACGATGATTTCGATATCGGCCCCTTCGGCCTGCCGCGCGAAGGCGTAGGAGCCCAGGACGTTATAGCCCAGCGCTAGCGAGCCATCGGCGACCCCGTTGAGGATCGCCGGGCTCGAGCCGGAAAATTGCGCGTTTACTTTGCCGAAAGCGCTGGTCAGGCGCCAGAACGTCGAGGAAATCGTCTGGTCCTGGGACGCCAGCAGATACCCCACGCCCGAGATCCCGATATCGTAAGTTGCGATCCGGCCCCGGAAGCGATCGGTCTGGGTTTCGAGCATTTCGGCGAGCGTAAGGTGGGTGCGCGGCACCTCGTCGGACGAGATCAGCGCGGGGTTGTAGATGATCACCGCCGGCTCGAACGTGAAGCCGAACACCTCGTTGCGCCAATGCGCCCAGGAGGGCAATTCGGCCAGATAGGGGCTTTCATAGGCCATGGCATGGCCGTCATTGGCCAGCTTGACCTGCAAATCGGAGGCTGAACTGATCAGTAGGTCGGGGGCGGGGTCGACATCGCCTCCAAGGAAGCGCTCAAAGAGGGGCAGGGAGTCGGTTTCCTCGTAGATCACCGTCACGTCGGGATGCTGTTGCTGGAACCCGGCGATGAAGGCTTCGAACAAGGGCGTGTCGGTCACCCCCAGGATCGCCATCACAATTGCGCTCGACCCATCGGGGGCCGGGTATTGGGTGGTTCTGGCCTGCGCCGCGTCGGGAGAGAGCAGCAGGGTGGCCCCGACGATCGCTGCCAGCCAGAGCGCGGCCGCGCTCGAGGGAGGCGTTATCGGCCGCGCGGCGGGAAGGGCAATCTCGACGGCCAACCCGCCCTCCCTGCGATCCTTGAGTGTTAGCGTTCCCTTATGGGCCGACACCACGCGCGAGACGATCGACAGGCCCAACCCCGAGCCGATCGTCGTGGCGCCGGTGCGGCCACGCCGGAAGCGTTCGAGAACGGCCAGTTTCTCGTCGTCGGGTATGCCCGGCCCGTTGTCGCTCACCGTCAGCACCAGCGCATGTCCCTCGATGTGGCCGGCGATCTCGACGGCGCCGTCCGAATAGATCAGGGCGTTGTCGACAAGGTTGCGAGCCATTTCGCGCAGGGCGACGCGATCGCCGCGTATCGGGGCTCGTCCCATGTCGTCGGCAAGATCGACCTTGACCCGATCGGCGCGATCCGGGTCGAGCCTTTGGTGCATCTCCTCGATCACCGCCGCGATTGTCGTGGTTTCGATCTCTTGGTTTTCCAGCCGGTGCGAGATCGTCGCTTCCATCAGCAATTGATTGACCAATTGGCTGGCGTGGATGGCCTGCTGGTGCATGCGCCCCACGCGCCGGCGCAGGGCGTCGGCGTCCGGCTCGTCCATCGCTACTTCCGCTTGTGCCCTGAGCGACGCCAGCGGCGTGCGGACCTCATGGGCCGCTTCGGCCACTAGTCCGCTGACGCGCTCCATTGCGTTGCGCAACCGCCCCATGAAGCCGTTGAGCGCCGAGACCAGATGGCCGACTTCGACCGGAACCGGGACGGTGATCGGGGAAAGATCGTCGGGCGCGCGGGCCCGCAGCTCGCGTTCGAGCTTGGTCAGCGGCGCGAACATGCGGGAGATACCGAACCAGACAAGGCCGACGGCGAGCAGGGTCAGGACGACCACGGGCACGATCGCGTTGGACAGGATTTCGTTGGCCAGCGCCCCGCGTTGATTTTGCGTCTCGGCGACATGGATGGTGACCCAGCCGGTGTCGTTGACCGTCGAAATCAGCCGCCCCACGCTCGCCACCCGCACGCGTTCCCCGCGATAATCGATATCGACGAAGGAGGGGTCGGCCGAAATCGTTTCGGGCATTTGCGCGGCGAGATCGGCATAGCCGGTGACGGTTCGGGCGTCCGGGTCCTCGACGGCGTAAAAGACGCGATCCTGCCCGGAAAACATCGCGAAGGCGGCAAAGGGCATCTCGACCACCACGGCCTCGTTCTCCACCTGCACCGCGCTGGCGATGGTGAGCGCGGAGGCGGCCAAAAGGCGGTCGAAGGCCCGGGCCGAGGCTCGCTCGGCGTAATCGTGGATGAACAGCACCAGCACGACGGCGGCCGCGAGCAGCAAGGCGACGGCCAGCACGATGATGCGCCGATGGATGGAAAAGGAGCGGGGGGTGGAAAACTGCACTGCGGTCATCAGGCCCGCGTCCGCATCATATAGCCCACGCCGCGTATTGTTCCGATTTCCACATCGGACGGTTCGAGCTTTCTGCGCAGGCGGGAGATGTGAAGCTCCAGCGCGTTGATCGAAACGGATTCGTCGAAATTGAACAATTGGTTCATCAGCCGGTCCTTGGCGACCACCTTGCCGGCATGGGTGACGAGAATTTCGAGCAGCCGGAATTCGCGGCGGCCAAGATCGAGCGTCTTGCCGCCGATGGTTGCGTTGAGACCGGCGATATTGAGTTCGAGGTTGCCGATGCCAACCACGCTCGAGGTCTGCCCGCCGGTGCGGCGGATGAGCGCCCGCAGACGCGCTTCGAGTTCGCGCAGATCGAAGGGTTTCACCAGATAATCGTCGGCACCCAGATCGAGCAGGCTCACCTTGTCGTCGATCTCGGAGCGCGCGGTGATCACCAGGATCGGCGCGTCGAACTTGCGCAGACGCATTTCGGCGATGAGGCCGATGCCGTCGCGGTTGGGAAGCATCAGATCGAGAATCACCGCATCGAAAGGCCCGCTCTGGGCGGCTTCGACCACTTCGCTGCCGTCGCGCACCCACTCTATCGAGTGGCCGGAGCTGCGCAAACGCTGCTGGACGGCTTCGCCCAGATCCTCATTGTCCTCGACCAGCAATATGCGCATTCATGCCTCCTCCTGGTTCGGACGATAATGGAGCGAGGCCCTGTGCGAAAGCGCCCTGTTCGCGGAAGGGTTGCCGTCCGGCATCCATCGCCTCGGCCTTGTGCCGCTGCCGTTCACCGTGTCGGGAGGATGGGGCGAATGTCTTCCCTGTCGCCGCCTCCCGCTATAGTCTGGGCAGGAGGGGGTGATTTTATGAAGCTGCCTGATACGAGTTGGATCGCCATTGCCATCGCCGCGCTGATGTTCAGTGCGTTTCTGCCGCTGCCCTGGACCCATCATACAATTTTGCGGTTGGCCGGGTTCGCGGGGGCCATCATGTTCGCGGTGCTGCTCTGGCGGCCCCGGCGCCCGCTCAGTTACCTGATGATCGCGGGCGCCATCCTGTTCAATCCGATCCAGCCCATTCATTTGCCCGGCCGCTATTGGATGGTGATCTATCTGGCGGCGGGCGTGGGCTTTGCGTGCCTCGCCTGGCTGGCCTTCAGGCTCGATGGCGAGGACGCCGGATAGCGTCTCGCCGGCCGATTTGACTTTTCCCTGCGTTGAGCCATGATGGCGCCATGCAGCACATTGTTTCTGCCCATTTCCGCTGTCGCAAGGGTCGCCTCCTCATAGGATGAGCGCCTGGCGTTGCTACCTGCATCAAGGCAAGAGCGGCGCCAGGGTGAATGATTTTCCAGCCATCATTTAACGAACCAGAAGCAAAGCGCGATTGCCGCTGCGCGCCTTACGCGCGGCCGATCGCCGTGAGATGAACCATGAACTACAAATATTCCTGCACCTTTCCCATCAGCGGTGGCAACAAGCTGTCGCGTTTTACCGCATGGGCGAAAGAACATGCCGCCGACATCGCGGTTAACCTGCCGCCGCAGGTGCCGATCAAATCGGAGGCACTGACGGTTCGTCTGCAATCGGCCGACGACCGGCGCAAGCTGATCGAGCGGCTGGCGACGGCGCAATTTTAGGCTGAAACGTCATTTCGCACCGTTGCGGGTGCGGCCAAAGGAAGCGACTTTTGGTGGCCGGGCACATTCTCGATGAGAGCGTGTCCCGGCCACAATGCGTTAGTCACACGGCATCGAACGCATATGCCGCCCTCCCAAACCATCCGATGCGCGACCGCCGGTGAGCCATGTCGCGCGTGAAATTTCAAAGTCTCCGAGCAGAACCGTTGACGCGCCCGGTTCGCCCCCGTATCTCAATGGAACGGCATGAGATTTACGGACAAATTCACGGTGAAACGCGCGCGCATCGCTTGGACAGGAAAACGGGCCGACGCGCTCGTCCTGTTGCTTGGCAAGGCCGCCGCGCTTTTCCTGCTTTTCGTCCTGCCCGCCCATGGCGTCATGCAGCAGATCGTCTGCGAGCACCTGCCGACCAGCTATGATCAGGCCGCCGACGAAATAAAGCTGGGCAAGGTGCTCAGGACCGGTCCGGAAAAATCGGCCTGCGCCCTGCGGGCCGATGTTGATGGCGATGACGGCTCTCCCGTCATCGACGTTGCGGCGGGCGTGGAATTAAACAGCGGCCCGCAGATCGACATGGCGTTCGTCGCCCGATCCGACCGGCCGCTCGTCGCCCCGTTCACGATTTGGCACTTCCAGCGCGCACCGCCCGCCGCCTGACCTCTTGCGGTCCAATGTTGAGGGCCGCACTATCCATTTGCTTCCTGCGGCACGCTGCCGGAACGATCGTTGCGGGCTTTAACGCCGGCGAAATGGCAATTGGATACACCATTGGACGAGGGCGTCGGCACTTTAGGCTCGCGCGCCCGATAAAACCGGATTCGAACTTTCGCAAAGGCCTCGATGGAACCAGCTATCGGACTTGTTTTCATAATCGGGCTGCCGTTCGCCCTGTCGTTGGTGATGGCACTTGGCCGTTTCGGGCGCTCGGCGTCGGCCTGGTGGTCGCTGGGCGTGACGCTGGTCTGTTTCGCCCTGGTCGTCGGGCTGTATCCGATGGTGGTCGATGGACAGGTGCTGCGCTACGAAATGGCGTGGGCGCCCAGCATCGGGCTCAGCCTCATCTTCAGGATGGACGGTTTCACCTGGCTGTTCGCTACGCTGGTCACGGGCGTGGGCGCGCTGGTGATGCTCTATGCCCGGTATTACATGTCCCCGGACGATCCGGTGCGCCGGTTCTTTGCCTTTCTTCTCGCCTTCATGGGCGCCATGCTCGGCGTGGTGCTGTCGGGCAACGTCATCCAGCTCGTGATCTTCTGGGAAATCACGGGCCTGTTTTCCTTCCTCCTCATCGGCTACTGGTATCACAACCCGGCGGCGCGCGATGGCGCGCGCATGGCTCTCACCCTCACGGCCACCGGCGGGTTGTGCCTGATGGCGGGCATGATCCTTCTGGGGCACATTTCGGGCAGTTATGATCTCGATGTGATCCTGGCCTCGCGCGAGGCGATCCTGAGCCATGATCTCTATGGCGTCACCCTGGTGCTGGTGCTGCTGGGCGCCTTCACCAAGAGCGCGCAGTTCCCGTTCCAGTTCTGGCTGCCCAACGCCATGGCGGCGCCCACTCCGGTTTCGGCCTATCTGCACTCGGCGACGATGGTGAAACTTGGCGTGTTCCTGCTGACGCTGCTCTGGCCGGTGCTGGCGGGAACCGACATGTGGTTCTGGATCGTGGGCACCGTGGGCGCCATCACCTTCCTGGTCGGAGGCTATTCGGCGATCTTCCAGCAGGACCTCAAGGGGCTGCTGGCCTATTCGACGATCAGCCATTTAGGACTGATCACGCTGCTTTTGGGCATGTCGAGCCCTCTGGCCGCCGTGGCCGCCATCTTCCACATCGTCAATCACGCCACCTTCAAGGCGTCGCTGTTCATGGCGGCGGGCATCATCGACCATGAGACGGGCACGCGCGACCTGCGCAAGCTCTCGGGGCTTTTCCGCCTGATGCCGATCACGGCGACCGCCGCCATGGTGGCGAGCGCGGCGATGGGTGGCGTGCCGCTGCTCAACGGGTTCCTCTCCAAGGAAATGTTCTTTGCCGAGACGCTCGAGATGCACAATGGCTCGATCCTCGATCAGGCACTGCCCTATATCGCCATTTTGGGCGGGCTGTTCAGCGTCGTCTATTCGGTCCGGTTCATTGCCGGGGCGTTTTTCGGGCCTGCTCCGGTCGATCTCCCCAAAGAGCCTCATGAGCCGCCGCGCTGGATGCGCGTGCCGGTGGAATTGCTGGTCATCCTGTGCCTGCTCGTGGGGATCATCCCGGGCATCACCATCGGGCCGTTCCTGGCGACGGCGGTGGTTTCGGTGCTGGGGCCGGACGTGCCCTATTACAGCCTGTCGGTCTGGCACGGGTTCAACCAGCCGCTGATCATGAGCATCATCGCACTGGTCGGCGGGGTCGCCGTCTATTTCGCGATCCGGGGCCCGGCCAGCCGGCTCGACGGTCCGCCGCTCGTGCGCCACCTCAAGGGGCAGCGCATGTTCGAGCGCGTCATGGTGACGATTTCCTGGAAGCTCGCCCGTTCGCTCGAAAGTATTTTGGGCACGCGGCGCCTGCAGACCCAGATCAGCATTGTGATCGTCACTGTCCTCGTGGCGGGCATCGCCGTCGTCACCCGTTCGGACGTGTCGGGGGTGACGTTCCCGCTGGTGTCGTTCGATCCGGTCTTCGGCCTGATCTGGGCCGTGGGCGCGGCCTGCGCGATCGGCGCGGCGCAACAGGCGAAATATCACCGGTTCGCGGCATTGGTGCTCATGAGCGGGGCGGGGTTTGTTACCGTCCTCACCTTCGTGTGGTTCTCGGCGCCCGATCTGGCGATCACCCAATTGCTTGTCGAAATCGTCACCACAGTGCTGATCCTTCTCGGCCTGCGGTGGATGCCAAAACGCCAGCCCGACCTCTACGGTACGCGCGGCTGGCCCATTTCGGTGGTCGCCCGGCGCGGGCGCGATCTGGTGATCGCGGTCGCGGTGGGGCTCTCGACGGCGATGATCGCCTATTTCGTCATGACCCGTGATCTGGCCGACACCGTCGCCACATATTTCCTCGAGCTGGCCTACCCCGAGGGCGGAGGGCGCAATGTCGTCAACGTTATCCTCGTGGATTTCCGTGGTTTCGACACCATGGGCGAGATCGTGGTGCTGGGCATCGTGGCCCTTTCGGTCTTTGCCCTTCTGCGCCGCTTCCGGCCGGCGCCCGAGAGCATGGAGCGGCCCGAGCAGCAACGGCGCCTGATCGAGCTTTACGGGCGCGGAGATTCCGAAAACGAGGATGGCGAACAGCGCTATATGCCCGTCGCCTCGGTCATCATGCACTGGATGTTTCCGGTGATCATGGTGCTCGCGGCCTATCTGTTCTTCCGCGGCCATGATGCGCCGGGTGGCGGGTTCGCCGCCGGCGTCGCCATGTCCATCGCGTTCCTCTTGCAATACATGGCCGGCGGAACTCGGTGGGTGGAAGAGCGGTTGCGGGTGCTGCCGGTCCGCTGGATCGCCTTCGGCCTGCTGATCGCGCTGTTCACCGGCGCGGGGGCCTGGCTGTTCGGCTATCCTTTCCTCACCTCGTTCTTCCAGTACACCGAAATCCCCTATATCGGGCTCGTGCCGACGGCCTCGGCGCTGCTCTTCGATCTGGGGGTCTTCGTGCTGGTGGTGGGAGCGACGGTGCTCATGCTGGTGGCCATCGCGCACCAATCGATCCGCAAGCCCAAGGCCAGGCCCAATATCGAGGATGTCGAGGACGACCAGGAAGACACGCAAACCCTGGTCCCGGAAAAGGGAGACGCCTGATGGAACTCACACTTGCCATAGGGATCGGCATCCTGGCAGGGTCTGGAGCCTGGCTCCTCCTGCGTCCGCGCAGTTTCCAGGTGATCATCGGGCTCTCGCTTATGTCCTACGCCGTCAATCTCTTCATCTTCTCGATGGGGCGGCTGGGCATGGGGTTGCCTCCGGTTGTCGATCCGAGCGCTCCCATCGATAGCTCCGCATTCACCGATCCGCTGCCCCAGGCGCTGGTTCTGACCGCCATCGTCATCGGCTTTGCCATGACGGCGCTGTTTCTGGTGGTGCTCATCGTTGCGCGCGGATTGACCGGCACCGACCATGTGGACGGGCGGGAGCCGGGACAATGACCATGCCGCTCGCACACATCATCATCATCCCCATCGTGCTCCCGCTTCTCGTCGGCGCGGCGTTGCTGCTGTTTCGCGACCAGCACAAGGTCGGCAAGGCGATAGCGACCGGCGGCACGATGGCGGCGCTGATCGTCATTTCGGTTGCTCTGCTGTTCCTGACCGGATCGGGGGGCGACGAGGGCTGGCTGGGTGTTTATCTGCTCGGCAATTGGTCGCCGATCTTCGGTATCGTGCTGGTCGCCGACCGGGCGGCGGCGGTGATGCTGACGCTGACCTCGGTGCTCGGCGCCGCCGCCATGACCTTCGCCTCGGCGCGCTGGAACGGGGCGGGGCCTCATTTCCACAGCCTGTTTCTGTTCCTCATTGCCGGAGTCAACGGGGCGTTCCTCACCGGCGATCTGTTCAATCTTTTCGTCTTCTTCGAGATCATGCTGGCGGCCTCCTACGGGCTGCTGCTGCACGCCTCGACGGTCGCCAAGGTCCGCTCGGGCCTCCATTACATCGCCATCAACCTCGTCGCCTCCTCGGTCTTCCTCATCGGGGTGAGCCTGATCTACGGAGTTACCGGCACGCTCAACATGGCCGAACTCGCCATGCGCGCGCCCGAGATCGCCGATGCCGACCGCATGCTGTTCGAGGTCGGGGCTGCCGTTTTGGGCACTGCCTTCCTCATCAAGGCGGGCATGTGGCCACTCTGCTTCTGGCTTCCCTCGGCCTATTCGGCGGCGGTTTCCCCCGTCGCGGCGATCTTTGCCATCCTCTCCAAGGTCGGCATCTATATCGTCTGGCGCCTGTCGCTGCTGATCTTCGGGCTCGAAACCGGCCCGTCAGCGGGGCTCACCCAGAACTGGCTGCTGATCGGCGGACTGGCGACACTGGTCTTCGGCTCGGTGGGCGTCCTAGCCTCCCAAAGTCTTGCCCGGCTCACCTCCTATGCGGTGATCGTTTCCTCGGGCACCATGCTGGTGGCCATCGGTATCGGCGGGGTGGAGGTCGCTGCCGGCGCGTTCTACTACATGGTGGGATCGACGCTGGCGCTCGCGGCGCTGTTCATGCTTGTCGAATTGATCGAACGCGGGCGCATGGCCGGCGCCGACGTTCTGGCCGTGACCATGGAGGCCTTCGGGTTCGAGGACGAGGACGCGCTGCCCGACGAGGAGGAGGTGGGTATTCCTATTCCCGGCAAGCTGGCCCTGCTCGGTATCAGCTTCATTGCCTGCGCGCTGCTCATCGCCGGCATGCCGCCCTTTTCCGGCTTCATCGCTAAATTCGCCATGCTCACGGGCATCATCGGCATCCATACGGGGGGCGTCGACACCCCGATCGCGGCCACCGATTGGGCGGCAGCGGCGCTGCTCATCATATCGGGGCTGGCGGTGCTCATCGCCATGCTGCGCGGCGGCATCAACACCTTCTGGGCCACCCGCGAGGACATGACGCCGACCATCGGAGTTGTCGAGATCGTGCCGATCACCGTGCTCATCGGGGCGTGCCTGGCGCTCACCATCTTCGCTGGCCCGGCGATGGGGTATTTCGAGGCGGCAGCGGCCGAACTCCATAACCCGATAGCCTATGTCCACGGAGTGGTGTCTTCGCCGTCGGTTCCCTACCCCGGACGCGGAGCGCTACCATGAGACGCGTCCTTCCCCATCCGGTCCTCACCCTGTCGCTGACGGTGCTGTGGCTCATCCTGCAACAGGATACATCCCTGGGCCATATCCTGCTCGGCGCGGCGATCGGCATCGTGGCGGGGCTGATCACCGGCAATCTCGATCTGGAGAGACCGGTGATCCGCAAGCCCTGGGTGATGATCACCCTGGTCGTGGTCGTTGCCATCGACGTCATCCGCTCCAACGTCGCCGTGGCCTGGATCATCGCCACGCAGGGCACGTCCCCGCAGAGCGCGGGTTTCCTGCGCGTGCCGTTGACGCTTCGCGACAAGACGATGCTCTCGTTCCTGGCCATCATCATCACGGCGACGCCGGGCACGGTCTGGGTCGAATTCGATGACGAATCCGGAGAGCTGTTGCTCCACGTGCTCGATCTGGTGGACGAGGCGGCGTGGATCGACCTCATCACCAATCACTACGAAAGACGCCTGCTGGAGATTTCCAAATGAGCCTGCAACTGGTCGAATGGTCCCTCATCATCGCACAGGTCATGCTCGCGCTGGCGATGGTCCTGGCGGTCTATAGGGCAATCATCGGGCCGCGCGCCCAGGATCGGGTTCTGGCGCTCGATGCGTTCTACGTCATCGGCATGCTAATGCTGGTCACCGTGGGCATAAGGATCGGAACCTCGATCTTTTTCGAAGTGGCGCTGGTCATCGGCATGCTCGGGTTCGTCAGCACCGTGGCCTTGGCCAAATTCCTCATGCGCGGAGAGGTGATCGAATGATCGAGATTCCCCTCTGGGCCGCCATCGTATTTTCCATCTCGATCCTGATCGGTGCCGCGCTGGCGCTCTTGGGCTGCATCGGTCTGGCGCGGCTAAACACGTTCTATGCCAGGGTGCACGCGCCCACGCTGGGCACCAGTTTCGGCATGCTGGGCGTGGTCGTGGCTTCGGCGCTCTATTTCTCGCTCGTCGAGATGCGCCCGGTGCTGCACGAAATCCTCATCCTGGTGTTCATCACCGTGACCACGCCGGTGACGCTAATGCTGCTCTCGCGCGCCGCGCTCCATCGGGATCGGGCGCATGGGCTGCCCGATGTTCCCCAGCCCAGCTCGGTCGCGAGGCGCTCGAGAGAAGATCAGGACGACGGCAAGATCTAGAGCATTTTCGCTTTTTCTGCGAATCGCTCAACGGCTCCAAGTCTTTGTTTTGTCGCGCTCACTCAAGCGCAATCGGTGGCGCGCGGCGGGCACAGGATATCCTCGTCCAGCCCATAGGTTGCGGCGATCGCGGCCATGGTGCCGTCGTCCCAAATATCGGCCAGCGCGCCCTCGACCGCCTGCTTTAAGGTGAGGTCGCCCTTCCAGAAGCCAATGCCGAGCGAAAAGCGTTCCAGCGGCTCGCCCAGAACGGTGATCTCGTAATCGGTGTCCCCGAAGGTCTGCTGGGCGAGCAGCGCTTCGGTGATCGCGGCGTTGAATTCCCCAGATTCGAGCCCGGAGCGCAGCCCCGCCGCGTTGTTGACGATGGAGGCGGTGATCCCCTCGTGACGCAGATATTGGCCCAGCTCGATCCGGTTGAGGCCGGTAAGACCGGCCAGGAAACCGACGGGGCTTTCCACGGTTTGGATGGTCTCTCCCGCCGGGGCGACCAGCGCCCAGCCGGTCACCATATGCGGCGAGGAGGTATCGAGAAACGATTGGGTGGTGCTGTTGAGCGCGATGCCGCCGGCCAGCACCTGGCACTGGGCGCGGTTGATGCGCCAGTTGCGCGGGTTGAAGTCGCGCCCCATGGAGGCGTTGGAAACCACATTGAGCCGCCAGTCGAGCCGGTCGGCGACTTCCCGCATCAGCTCGACCTCGAAGCCGGGCGCTTCGCTGTCCCCGGTGACCAGTGGCGGATAGAGCGAGGGCATGCAGACGCTGAGCCGGCCCAGCCGGTCGACTTCGGCCCGAGAGGTGTCGGGGGGCAAAAAGCTCACGGCAAACAGCAGCGCGAAAACGACCGCCAATGGGAGCAGGTCGAAAAATCCGCTACGCTTTTGCGGGCAGTCGCGCGGGGGTAGATCGGCGGCCATCAGACTTTCCTGAATTCCCAGATGGCGAGCAGGTAGAGGCCGACCGCCATGATTCCCACCACCTGGAAGCCCAGCATCGGATCGAACTGGTTGAACCCGATCAGGATGCCGCGCATGGCGTCGACGGCGTAGGTCAGGGGGTTGTGCTCGACGATGATCACCAGCCATTCGGGGTAGGTGACCAGCGTCTGGGCGCGGGTCAGCGCCGGATCGAGCGGGAAAACCGAGCTGGCGGTGAAATAGAGCGGCAGGATCACCGCGTTGGAAAAGACGCCGAAACTTTCAAAGCCCCGCACGTAATTGGCGATGACGATGCCGAAGGCGGTAAGCCCGAAGGCGAGGACGAACATCAAAACGATGGCCCAGAAAATGTCCTCGATCGTCAGCGCTACGCCCACCAGCCGGGCGACTGCAAGTACCATGCAGCCGTGGATCACGGCGGTCGTCGCCCCGCCCAGAACCTTGCCCAGCAGGATCATGTTGCGCGACATGGGTGACACCAGAACCTCGCGCAGAAAGCCGAATTCGCGGTCCCAGATCAGCGAGACGGCGGATTGGATGGAGGTATAGAGAATGTTGAGGACGATCACCGCGGGAAAGATGAACTGGAGATAGGTATAGGGCACGACGAACCGCACCTCGCCATAGACCTCGCCCCGGAAATAGGGGTTGAGTCCGATCCCCAGGATCAGCACCCAGAGCAGGGGCCGGCTGACCCCGCCGATCAACTGCCCCTTGTCGCGCAGGGAGCGTTTCACCTCCCGCAGCCAAATGGCGTAAACGCCTCCCAATTGCCCTAGCACGCTCCCAATCATCAAGGGCTCCCTATTCATTCAGATTGCGGCCGTAAAATTCCGAGGCCGGATCGGACAGGACCAGTGCGCGGATGCGGTCCCACAGGTAATTGCGCAATTCGATAAAACGGTTGTCGCCCCGCATCTGGGCCGAAAGCCGGGGGCGGGGAAGATCGACGGCGATCTTTTCGAGCACCTTGCCGGCTCCCATCACCACAATGGTGTCGGCGAGCACCAGTGCTTCGTCGACGCTGTGGGTGACGAACATCACAGTGGGCATCCGCCGCCGCCATATGGCCAGCAATTCGGCCTGCATCAGTTCGCGCGTCTGCGCGTCGAGGCTGGCGAAGGGCTCGTCCATCAGCAGCACGCGCGGCTCGCCGGCGAGAGCACGCGCCAGCGCGACGCGCTGCTTCATGCCGCCCGAGAGCTGGCTGGGATAGGATTTGGCCGAGCGTGAGAGGCCCACCAGATCGAGATAGGTCCGGGCCCGCTCGGCGCGCTCGGCCTTGGAAAGGGGCAGGCTTTCGAGCGCGAATTCGACGTTGGCCTGTACGCTCGCCCAGGGGATCAGCCGGAACCCCTGGAAGACGAAGCCCATGTCGGGGCCGGGCATGGGAGCCCGGTCCTCTATGGTCACTTCGCCCGCGTCGGGCTCGATCAGCCCGTTGGCCAGACGCAGCAGAGTGGTCTTTCCGCACCCCGAAGGGCCGATGACGGCCACGAACTTGTGCTCTTCGACGCCCAGCGAGACGCCATCGACGGCGACGCTGACCGAGCCGTCGGGGCGCATGAAACGCTTTTCGACATTGTCGAAAGTCAAAAGCACTTTCGGTTCGGACCCCATCGGCTTCGGTCTATCGCTCTCCGGGAAGCGGACTACGTTCATCTATCGGCCGGGTCCATGCTGTCATCGGTGCCAAGCTCGGCCAGAACCGCGTCGACGGGGCCGAAATCCACCCAGGCATCGAGCGGCAGCGGCTCGAAATTGACGAAATCCTCGGTTTCATAGAGCCATTCGGCGGTAAAGGTGAGCTCCTGATTGCTCATGCCGCCATTGACGCTCCAGCTACCGGCAAAGGACTCGGCCAGCATTTCGAGCACGGCGACATCGACGTCGGGGCGCACATCGGCCATAGCGTCGACCCACAGCTGAGGGTCCTGGGCGAAGTCGCGCGAAATCCGGGTCAGCGCGCGGATCACGGCGGCAACGTCGTCGGGGCGTTCCTCGAGGACGTTGCCGGGCACGGCGTTGACCTTGTTCACGACCGGCGCGCCCTCGTAATAGGCCTCCTGATCGACGAGCACATGCAGGCCCGTGGTGTCGGGCATTTCGCTCCAGACGCCGATGGAAATCGTCGTCGCATCGATCTGGCCGGCGGCCAGGGCCTGGGCGCGGACATTGGGCTGGCCCAGAGTCACAACCTCGGCTTCATCGAGCGAGACGCCCAGGCTCCCGAGCACCATTTCGCTCAGCGAATGGTCGAGGCTGCCGACGCGGCCGACGCCGAAGCTGCGGCCGGCCAGGTCCTCTGGCGTCGCGATATCCTCGACCGAGGCGATAAGGAAGGGCAGGGATTTGTTGGGCGAGGTGACGGCCCGGAAGTCGGTAGCGCCGTTGTGGATGACCTGGAGCAGCGCATCGACGCCGATATTGGCCATGTCCCCGTCACCCGATTGCAGGGCGGCGACGGCAGAAGGGGTCTGCTGGACGCGGATCAGTTCGACATTGACGCCCTCTTCCTCGAAATAACCCAGCTCAGCGGCCAGATCCATCACCGAATTGGGGACGAGCGGCGGTTCGAGATGGGTGAGGATGAGGCGGAACGGCTCGTCCGATTGGGCCAGCGCCGCTCCGCTCGTCAGTGCTAGCGCCGAGAGGCTCGCGACCAGTGCCGCGGTCAGTTTTCTGGTGATCATTTCATTCTCCCATGCAAGCTGGATCATTGCAGCGATCCAGGTTCTTGTTACCGCCGCCAGCGCCCTAGACGCTGTTCGGCAAAACGTAGGCCTTCGGTTACAACAACACCGATAGCGGCCAATGATAATACGATGACGAAATATTCAGCCATGCGGAACGTGTTCCCGTAAATGGCCAGCAATCCACCCAGGCCGCGCACGGCGGTATAGAGTTCGGCCACCACTGTATTGATCAGCCCGATCGTCGCGCCCAGCCGCAGCCCGACGATGATATAGGGCACCGCGCCGGGCAGGACGATGCGGGTGAAGATGCGCAACCGGCCGGCGCCCACCGAGCGCGCCATCTCGATCAGTTCGGGATCGGACTGGCGCACGCCCGCATAGGTGTTGATCAGGATCGGCATCACCGCGCCGAGGAAAACGATGAACACCTTGGCTTCCGACCCCAGCCCCAGGATGACGATCACCAGCGGAATGAAGGCGACGCGCGGGGTGGCCGAGAGGGCATAGACGTAGATTTCCAGTGTCCGGCCCAGAAGGTTGAAGGCGCCCATGACCACCCCCAGCGGAATGGCCAGCGCGATCGCCAGGCCATATCCGGAAAGATAGATCGAGAGCGAAGCGAGCACTGCGTCCTGCAACTGCCCGTCCGAAAGCAGGCGTCCGGCAGCTTCCATCGTGGCGAGCGGGGAGGGGATGATGGAACGGGCCACGTTGATCGAGGCGATCCACCACAGCAGCACGATCAGAACCAGAAAGCCTACGCGCGAGGCCGCCACGACCCATGGGCCGGGCTCGCCTTCGACGCGGCGGACAGTGTTCGATCTGGGCGGGGCCTGCGTCATCCGCGTCGCCCCTTCTTTGCCGGAGCCGGAGGTGCCTCGCGCAGATCGCGGCCGGTCAGCGCCAGGAACACGCTTTCGAGCGACGGCTGATCGACGGTAACCTGGCGCAATTGCGTGCCGAATTCGCCCAGCAGCGCGTCGGCGCTGGTGGCCGCTTCGAGCTTGATGAGCAATTGCCCCTCGGCGCCCTCGATGGTGCCCGGATAGCGCGCCAATAGCGCCGCATGGGCTTCCGGCGTGCGCGGGGTGACGCGGAGCAGGCTCGTGCCGTATTCGGATTTGAGGGAGTCCGGCGTGCCGCGCGCCAAAATCTTGCCGTGGTCGATGACGCAGATGGAATCGCAGCTTTCCACCTCCTCGATATAATGGGTGGTGACCACTATGGTGAGGTTATTGTTTTTGCGCTGCGTTTCGAGATAGCTCCAGATGCGGGCCCGTGACTGGGCGTCCAGCCCCACTGTCGGTTCGTCCAGAAACAGGATGCGCGGCTGGTGCATCAGCGCGCGGGCGATTTCGAGCCGGCGCCGCATGCCCGAGGACAGCGTTCGCACCACAGCCTCGCGCCAATCGGAAAGCTCGACGAGTTCGAGCATTTCGTCGATGCGGCGGCGACGGTCGGCCCGGCCCATCTGATAGACCAAGCCATGGAAATCGAGGTTTTCGCGCACCGAAAGCCGGGTATCGAGTGTGGTTTCCTGGAACACCACGCCCAGGTTGCGCCGGGCGCGCAGGGGCTGGCGCACCACGTCGATCCCCGCCACCTCGGCGCGGCCGCCATCGGGGCGGGTGATGGTGCACAAAATGTCGATCAGGGTGGATTTGCCCGCGCCATTGGGCCCGAGCAGCGCGAAGATATCACCCTCTGGCACGGCGAGCGAAATGTCGTCGAGCGCCAGCACCCGGCCAAAACGCTTGGAGATGTTTTCGACCAGAATGGCCGATTGGCTGTCTGCCGTCTGGGGCATAGCGGCGCTCATGAAAGAACTCCCTGGGCGCGGAAGGTGCGCATGAATAACTGGCCGAGATCGTCCTGTGCGGAAACCGTGACGAAATGCCAATGCTTGGCGTTGAACACTGCGCGCAACTCCTCCTGGCGAAGCGCGAATGCCTCACGGTAACGGTCGAGCAGCGTCCGGTCGACAACTAGTTCGATTTCTTCGCCGCTTTCGGAATCCTCGATAGTCACGACGCCCGAGGGCATGGCTTGCGGGTCGATTTCCTCGGGCGAGAGGATCTGGATGGCCAGCACTTCCTGGCCGGCGGCAAACAGTGTATCGAGCGCCGGCTTGAGATCGTCCTGCCACCAGTCGCTGATGGCGATGACGAGACCGTTGGGCGCGAGATTTTCGTTGAGCGTGCGCAGGGCGTCGCGGAAATTCTCGGCGCCGCCGACCGGCAGCTTGCCGATCCAGTCGAACATCAGATCGGCGCGCGCCGCCCCGTGCCAGCGCGGGGAGAGCCTGTTGCCCATGGGGGTGGGGATCGCCGCCTGCACCTGATCGCCGCCCGCCAGCGCCGCAAAGCCCAGAAGCTGGGCGATCAGCCGCGCCTGGGTGAATTTGCTCGGTTCCCTGCCGCCCATGGATGCGGACGGATCGATGACGATGGTCACCGGCAATTGCTGGTTGAGCGCATATTCACGCACCACATAGTCGCCGGTGCGCGCGAAAAGATGGGGGTCGAGGTGCCGCGTGTCGTCGCCGGCCCGATAGGGGCGGTGGTCGACGAATTCCATGCCCGGCCCCTTGCGCCGCGACCGCCTTTCGCCCGTGCCCACCGAGGGCTGGGCATAGGCGGGCAGCAGGCGCGAAGTGGTCAATTGCTCGAGCAGGGCGGCGGGTGGACGCATCAGAGCTTGTCCATCGTCTGGTCGAAGAGGCGCAGCAGCAATTTGTCGACGTCCACATTGGCGGCGCGGCCTTCGAAATTGACCTGCACGCGGTGGCGCATCACCGGCAGCATCACGGCGCGCAGATCGGCGACCGAGACGTGATTGCGGCCGGCCATGAAGGCATGGGCCTTGCCTGCGACCACGAGGGACTGCGCCCCACGTGGGCTGACGCCGAACCTTATATAGCGCGCCACGTCCTTGTCGGTGGCGCCGCCTTTGGGCTGGGTGGCAAGGCAGAAGCGGGCGATGGCCTGCTGCATGGCGGTGGCGATGGGCACCGAGCGCACATGGCCCTGGAGCGCGATGATCTCTTCGCCGGTCATGGCCTGGATGAGGTCGGCCTGCTCGGTGCCCGTGGTTGCGGTCAGGATGTTGGTGAGCACCTCTTCGGACGGATAAGGCACGTCGATGCGGAACAGGAAGCGGTCGATCTGGGCTTCGGGGAGCGTATAGGTCCCCTCCATTTCGATGGGGTTCTGGGTGGCGAGGACGAAAAAGGGCCGGGGCAGGTCCATCGTCGTGCCACCAGCCGAAATGGTGCCCTCCTGCATGGCTTCGAGCAGCGCGGATTGGGTGCGCGGGGTGGCGCGGTTGATCTCGTCGGCCAGAAGCAGTTGGGCGAAGATCGGGCCCTTGCGGAATTCGAGCTGGGTGCGCCCATCGGCATTGGGCACCAGCACCGAGGCGCCGGTGATGTCGGCGGGCATGAGATCGGGGGTGAACTGCACGCGCGAGAAGGTGAGCCCGGCGGCCCTGGCCAGCGAGCGCACCATCAGCGTCTTGCCCACGCCCGGCGGGCCCTCGAGCAGCACGTGCCCGCCGGCCATCAGTGCGATCAGCATCAAATCGACGACGGTTTCCTGCCCGATGACCGTGGTTGCGATGCTGGTTCGGGTGCGGGCCAGCGCATCGCGTAGGGCGCTCAATTGCGCGGCGCCGTCCTTGTCCGGGGTTTGGGGTGAAATCGCGGTCATCGGGATGGTCCTCCTTGGCGCAAGGCATCGGGTTCGGTTGGGCCGGACCCGGCCTTGCGGCGGGCCGAAAATCCGCGGTAGCGGAGGGTCAGGTCAAGCAAGAATAGGGCAAAGGCGCCAAGAACCCATATTGGCCATTGGTGCCGCATGCCCAGGGTCACTCCGGCTCCCAGCGTTTCGATCTCGTCGGGGGTTATCGCCCGGCCTCCGGTCGCTTCGGCCAGCGCGGCTGCGCCCCCGGCTCGGGAGAAATCGTAGCGCGGATCGTAGGAATGATAATAGGCGCTCTCGACCGGCTCGGCGTCGTCGCCCTGGTCGACGGCCAAATCGTAGCGGCCGGTGGCGTCGAGGATGCGCCGGCCCTGATATTGGCCGGGCGTAATTTCGGTCAGCGCCATGGGTTCGCCCGCCTCGGCATCGGGAGCGGTCACAGTGGCGGTCATCCTTCGCCCGGTCAGCGGCAGGCCCTCGGCGTCGAGCGCTGTCACCCGCAGGTCGAGATAATCGCCATTGCCCTGGGTGGAAAGCGTCAAGCCAGGGCGGGGCGTCGTGGGCTGGAACCGGGAGAGGACATCGCTCCAGAGGGCGCCATATTGGGGCAGGACCTGCCAGGCCTCCGACCAGGGGCCGGTCGCATCGGTCGAAAGTGCCATCACCATGCCGTTGCCATAGCGCCAATAGGCCAGCACGGGCATGTCCTCGCCGTCAGCATTGGCGGCGGTGGCGACAAGCTGGGCCTCGGGCTTGGCCGTGGTGCCCACGAAGCCGGCGAGCGGGGGCAGAGGGTCGGGCAGGGCGTAAAGGAAGCTCGCGCTGCGATCCTGCCAGACGGGCTGGGTCGCGCCCTCCTCGATGGGGGAGGCTAAAAGCATGGCTTCCTGCGAGAGGATCGAGGGGAGCGCCGCGAAATCGGATGTGATATGGGCCGCGCCCCCGCCCAGTTCGGCGATGGTGCGCGCCACATTGGTATCGGCGCCCTGGCCGATGGCGACGGCCGATACGGTGATGCCCTCGGCGCGCAGCTGGCCCACGATGCCGGGAAAATCGCCCGGCTGGCTCAGCCCGTCGGTCATCACAACAAGATGCTTGGCAGGGGCATCAAGCCCGGCCATCATCTCATAGGCTTCGACCAGACCCGGATAGATCGCGGTGCCGCCGCCGGGGTCGAACCCTTCGAGCGCGTTTTCCACGGCATCGGGGGCATCGGCCAGCCGGGTCAGCGGCAACAGCGTGCGCGCCTCGGCGTCGAAGGCGATGATGCCCACTTGGCTCTGGGGGTTGAGCAATTGGGTGGCGGCGACCGTCGCGCTCTTGGCGACGTCGAGCCGGTTGCCCTCGCCCACGGGCTGCTGCATGGAACCGGAACGATCAAGCACGAACACCATGGCCACTTCGGGGGCGTCCTGGGGCACGCGGCTCGAAAGGGGCGACAGGGTTTCAAGCGGCGTGCCGAAATAGCCGCCGGGGCCGAAGCTGTTGGGGCCGCCCAATATCACAAGACCGGTGCCATATTGGGAGACGCTGGTTTCGATGAGGGTCTGTTGCAATGTCGTGAGCGAAAGCGCTGGCGTATTGACCAGCACGATGCCGCCGAAGCCGAGCCAGTCCTTGAGGTAATAGGGCGCGCGGGCCGGTTCGAACACTTCGGCTTCGAGCCCCTGATCGGAAAGAAGCCCTGCGAAGGCCTGTCCATGGGCGGGGTCGGCGGAGATCACGGCGATGGGGCGCACCGGGGCGGCCGAGAGGATCTGGCCAATGGAATCGTTTTGCGGAAAGGCGTCATTGCCCGCGAGCCGCAATTCGATGAGACCGCCATCGGCGTCGACTTCGGGCAGAACAGCCTCGATGCGGTTCTGGCCCGGCGTGAGTTCGATATCCTGGTTGGCGACCGCCTCGCCCCCCGAAACGATCTCCATATTGACCGTCTGCGGGGCTGTGCTGTGGACGAGGGCGGTGAGGGGCACGGCCTCGCCCGATAGCACCTGTTCGGGCATGTCGAGGCGCCGGACGTAAAGCTCGCCATCGCCGGGCAGCGGTGCGTCGAGATAATCGACGACGATGCCGCGTTCGGCGAAAAGCCGATCGAGCAGGGGGTCCCGTGCCGTGTCGCCGGCCAGAACGATATGACCCTCGCGCCCTGGCGGGATCATGGCGGCGGCAAGATTGAGGGCATCGGCGGTGTGGGTGACGCGCAGGATATCGGGCCCGGCGCTCGTTGCGTCGCCCAGATCGGCGAGCACGCGGGCCTGCGGTCCGGCCCCCAGCGCACCGATGGCCGGTGCCCCCAGGCCTGGGCCGGCTGGGCTTGCGATTTCGCCGGCATCGGCCATGACCAGCACGAGGTCCGTCCGATGGTTCAGCCAGGGCAACGGCAGATTGAAAAGCGCCGCACCCAGAAGAACCAGGCTGAGGACACGCAGGACGGACAGACGCGGCAGCCAATGGCGCCGCCGCGCTGTCAACACCGCCTCGAGGGCAAGGACGACAAGGGCGGCGCCGACCAGCCAGATCGCCAGCCCCTCGGGCAGGCCCGGTGCGCTTTGGGCTGGCTCTGCATCGCTCGCCGGCGGGAAGGGCGCGGGATTGACGGCAACGAGGCGGGTAAGCGCGCCCTGACCGACGCGGAACAGGCCGGTTTCGGTGGGAACAAATTCGCCATCGGGCACGCGCTGGGCATCGGGGCGCGGCGCTTCGAGGTTGACCAGAGGCTCACCTGCGAGGCGCGCGTCGATCGGGCAGGCCGATCCCACTGTGCAACTGGCCGGCGTCGCGGTTCCGGGCGTCTGCCCCATCCAGGCGATGAGGTTGGAAACGAACACCGGGAGCCCGGTGCTCTCGGGCCAGTTGCTGGCCGTCAGGTCGAAACCGATCCGCAGCTTGCGGCCCGCCGGTGTCGCGCCGGTCGCGATCAGTGCCGCGCCATCGGCTGAAAGGAGCACGGTTTCATCCGCCCCGATATCGAGCCCACCCGCTTCGGCAATCCTTAGCGCCGACCAGTCGATATCGCGCGAGAGGGGATGATCGGCGTTCCAATAGTCGGGGTCGGGATCGGCAAGGGTCTCGCCACTGGTTTCGATGGCGATGAAATTGGTGGCCGGCGGTTCGCTCGCCTCCGAACCCTCAAGGATCACCAGCCCGAATTCGTCGGCGGTGGCGCCGAGCGCGGTGTCCTGGAAAAGCCGCACGCCCTCGACGGCGTTCAGCGCCCTCAGCAACGGCTGCTCGCCATCGCCGACATAGAGAATATCGAGACTTTGCGGCGCGGCTTCGGCGACAAAGCGCAGGCGGTTGTTCTGGGGTGTCGCGTCGCTTTCGATAAACGCGGTGACGATGCCCGGGCCGGGCAGTTCCAGCTCCTCGGAAAAGGCGATCGTGCCGCCCCCTTCGGGATCGCGTTCGATCTCGATCGTGCCCCAGTCGAGCGGCGTGCGGGCCATGTCGGTGGCGTATTGCACGGTGATCGTCAGGCTTTCGCGCTCGTCGCGGATTGTCGCCTCGCCGGCAAGGGTCCAACGGGCGGCTTCCGGATCGGACAGCGTCAATTGTCCGGAAAGTCCAGCGTCGAGGCCCGGCACCGCCAGCACCCGTTCGGTCACCGTCACCTCGGCCAGCGCTTCCCTGAAAATGCCGGGAACGGGCTCTGCGCCCACGACCAGCACTTCGGTGGTTTCACCGTCCCGCGTAAGGCGTGAGACCAATCGCGACGTTTCGCGCCAATCATTGGTGCCACCGATGGGGCGCAAATCGGCCAGCGCGGCCTCGAGTCGTCCGTCCTCCCACGCCCAGCGCGCCGCACTATAGGCCGGCTGGGGGCCGGCGGCGACGACCGACAGCCTTTGCGGCGCCCGCTGGCCGTTGCCGCCAAAATCGGCCACCAGATCGTCCCTCGCTATCTCGAACAGGGAAACATTCCCCTCGCGGGCGCTCATGGCCGCGCTGGTGTCGATGACGACGACCAGATGGTCGGGAACGCTGCGATTGCCCCAGAAGGGCTGGGTCAGCGCCGCCGTCAGTAGCGCCACCGCCAGAATCTGGAGCACCAGCGGCAGGGTGATGGGCGGGATCAGCCGCGCCTTGGGCTTGAGGCCGGCATGGGTCTGCAATTGCCGCCACAGCATCAGGCTGGGCACCACATGGCGGTATTCGCGCCGGCTGTGGAGGAACCAGATGAAGCCGGCGGTCAATGCCAATGCCGCAAAAAGGGGGGCCGCAAATCCGATCATACGGTCAAAACGCGCCTCACTGGTCCAGGCGCTCGAAATAGCGCGCGGCGATATCGCGCGCGTTCGAGGGTACGAAGTCGCGCGCCACCGGCTCTGTCGAACCCGCCCCGGTCTGACCGCCTATGGCATTGGCCGCCCCGCTGACGCCCTCCTCCGCTGTCTGGGGGACGATCTCGATGCGGATACGGCTGCCGCCCGCCTGGGGTTCGGCGCTCACCACCATGTCCTCCCCCGGCGCGGCGCCGAGTTGGGTGAAGGCATCATCGGCCTGGATGTCCTGTTCGCCCAGCCCCGCCGCGTTGGACAGGCCCCGCCCGGAATCGAGCGCCGCGCCCACAGGAATCGAACCGATCGATTGCAGCCGCTGCGGCTCCATCAGCGCCGGCCCCTGGGTGGGCGAGGCGCTATCGCCAAGATCGGTCGGCAATTGGTCCGAGGTGGGTGTTCCACCCGCTCCCATCACCTCGTCATCCGCCCGATCGGCATAGCGATCAGCCAGTTCGGGCCGGGCATCGTAAAGTCCCGGTCCCTCTTCCGAGGCAAGGATTTCGTTCGATGTCGTCCGGTTAGGGTCGGGCGGCAGGGTGGTCGGCGCGGCCCCCATGGCGGCGGCTTCCATCGCCGCGAGCGCGTCCTCGAGCTCTGCCAGCCGCATGCCTTCGGAATCGCCCAGCCAGCGCGGCGTATCCTCGCCATAGGCGGCTGCGGCCTGATCGAGCAGGTCGTTGATCTGCTGCTGGAGTTCGGGGGTCAGCCCCTCCATTCGCGCGGCCTGGGCGCGCTCGTCCAGCGTGCGGGCGATGGCGTCAAGCAAGGGATCTTCGCGGTCCTGCGCGTCGTCGGCCAGCATCTGGGCGATGGTGGAGATGGTTTCCACATTGGCGGGCTCGGCCGGGGCTGTCGTCTCGATGGCGATCTCCTCGGGCGAGGGAACCGGCTGGCCGGCGATCCACCAGACGGCCGCCGCAAGGCCGACAGCGGCGAAGAGCGCGAGGACGAAGCCGGGCGTCACTATTTTGACGAGCCGGGCGGGGGCGATCGTTCCGGCCCGGGCGCGCACAGCATCCATCAATTGGGTAGGAACCGGCGCCGATGCGCTTCCGGGCCGCGCGGCGAGTTCGACGGCGGTCCCATAGGCCTCGCCGAACCCGCTCGAGCGATCGATGAAAAAGGCTTCCTCGACGGTGGTCCGCCGTCCTCTCCAGGCCAGCGTCGCGGCAATGGCCGCCGTCAAAACGCCCACGCCAAGCACAATTGGCAGCGGGTCGATGCCATATCCCGCGCGCCGCGCCAGGGCGAGCACCACAAGAGTGGCGAGGATCGAAACCATGCATGCGAGCACCAGCCGGGCCAGCGCCCGCAACCGGCGGCGCGCCACCACCCTGTTGAGCGGATCGATGATGGGATCGAAAGGGGCTGTGGCTTGGGCCATGGCTCAACGGGCCCCGAAAAACCGCGCCGCCTCGCCCAGCACGGATGCGGGCAGCATGCGATAGGTGAGAACGACCAGCACGAGCAGCGCGATCGAGATGAAGAAATGGCGCTTGACCAACCATCCATGGGCTTTGGGCGCCAAAGCCTGCAGCAGATATCCACCCAGCAAGGGGGGCAGGGGAATGAGGTTGGCGGCCAGCGTCCAGCCCGCGACGTCGACCAGCGTGCGCAGGGTGGAATCGGCGAAGGCTGCGCTGCTCGACGGCCAGGAGACGGCCACCCAGGGAAGAAGCTGCAGGGCCAGTCGGCCCATTAGAAAAACCACGATCAGTGAAGCGATCGCGACGACGACCGGCGCGGCCCGCCCGCCACGGCATTGGGCCGGATCGATGGCGATGGGGCGCACCCAGCCGACCCGTCCCACGATCCCGGCGGCGAGCGCGAAAATGTCGATGTGAACAAAGGGATTGGGCGTGAGCTTGGCGTCGTAGACCGCCCCCTTGTCGCCCAGCAGACGGGCAAACGCGGCGACCGAAAAGCCCATGACCGTGAGCACGATCACGATGGCGATGGCGCGCGAGAGCATTTGCAGGAAGCTCAGATCGAACATCGATGCGCTCCCTTTCCGCAGGACGATTCGAAAGGGACAACCGTCATACCGGTCAACCCCCGGAGCTGTCGGTCAGCCCGTTCTGTCTGAGAAGATCGTCTATTGTTCCGTCGGCTTCAAGCGCCGCGATGGCGTCGGACAGAAGGCCGTTGAGATAGGTGTCTTCAGACCGCGTCGCGATGCCGATCTCGATCGGGTCGACGGGAAAGGGCAGGTCGTAGGTATAGGAATAGCCCGCCGCGACCGGGTCGCCGCCGGTCGCACCGAACAGGCCGTATTCCCAGATCATGCCGGCCGCGACGGTTCCATCGGCAAGCCGTTCGAGCAGCAACTCATTGTCCGGATAGGGCGTGCGCCTCCAGCTTTCGGTGTCGGGCTGGGCCGCCAGATATTGAATCAGCCTGTTGTCGCCCGCCGCCATCATGCGAACCCCGATGGTTTCGCCATGGGGAACTTCGGCGAATGCCGCATCCTCGCCATGGGTCGCAAGCACGGTGCGGGCGCTCAGATAGGCACGGGTCACCGAAAGCCACGCCGGATTGCTCGGAGAGAGCAGGAAACCCATGAAGCCGTCGCATTCCTGCGCCAGCATGATGAACATCTGCTGCTCGTCCAGCATCAGGCGATAATCGTAGGGCAGGGGCCGGGTTGGCCAATCGCGTTCGCCGATTTCATAAAATTGGACGTCGGCCAGAAGGCTCTGCCCCACCGCTTCGGCCAGGTCGCGCTCGAACTGGGCCAGTACTCCCTGCGGATTGACGCAGAAGATGAGCTTGTTGCCTTCCTGACGCATGCGCTCGGTATAGAGTTCGCGCGGGACGATCTCGACCGATTGGGCAAGGCTTGCGCCGGCCATGAGGCTGAGCGCCAGCGCGAGAGTTCCGGTACGGAAAGCTTTGGAATTCACAGGCGGTTTCTCCTCCCGTTGGGTCCGCCCATGCCGGGACCCGGCATGAATAGGGCTCCAGCGTCAGACCGCTGGAGCCCGGTTCGTTATACGCTCGGCTTATTGCTCAGGCAGAGCGAAGACGTAGATGGCCGAGTTCGTGCCACCCTGGTCGACATTGCCTTCTGCGATCATGAGCGCCGAAGAAAAGCCTGCCGGACCTGCCGGAATGGCGACGTACTGACGTCCGTCGACCTCGTAGGTGATGGCGTGACCCGAGGCATCCGACGCCAGGCGCGAACGCCACAGCATGTCGCCGGTTTCGGCGTTGAAGGCCTTGAGGTAACGGTCACCACCGCCGGTGAACAGCAGGTTGCCGGCCGTGGCCATCACGGGTGAGTACTGCGAAGCGGGCTGTTCCCAGCTCCAGAGGGTCTCACCGGTCGCGATGTCGATGGCGTCGATACGGCCGACATTGGTCTCGTCGGGCGGCAGCGTGTACTGGGAATCGGCGTTGTAAACGTCGAGTGCAGTCGGTTCGTTGTCGCGCGGCGTGGAGATCTGGCACGTATTGTTGAGCGGGATGTAATAAATGCCCGTGTTCGGGTTGAACGCGGAGGGCGGCCAGTCACGACCACCCAGGAAGGCCGGGCAGTGTTCAACCGGAACGCCGATCTCGTCGAGAATGACGTCTTCGTTGACGGTCACGATGCCTTCTTCGTCGATGCTTTCGATCATGTTCGTGTAGGCGGTATCGCGTGCCCACAGGAATTCGCCGGTTTCGGCATCGAACTGCCACATGGTGCCGGTCTTGCACGGCACCCCGGTCAGAACGCGGCGGCCTTCACCCGAAGCGTTCGCCCCGATAGCGCGCAGGCCGTCCATGGATTCGCTCGGGTTCACGTCGGTATCGGCGACGATCATTTCGAACGTGCATTCCTGGTCCCAGTTATCGCGGGGCAGGGTCTGGTGACGCCAGGCGATTTCGCCGGTCTGCGGGTTGACCGCAAAGCGGGTGTTGGTGCCGTAAAGCGTGCCGCCAGGCGTGCCGCGCTGGGTTTCGGAAGCCGGGCCCACGGCGCTGGAGCCGTAGAAGACCAGGTCGAGTTCGGGATCATAGGTGATCTGGCCCCAGACGCCGGTCATCCAGCGCGACTCATAGTCGTTGCCCCAGGTTTCGTCGCCTTCTTCACCCGGCTGGGGGATGAAGGTGTTGCGCCAGAGTTCTTCGCCGGTTTCGGCGTCGTGGCCCGAGACAAAGCAGCCGAACGCCGAGTACTGGCAAGTCGAGCCGGCGATGATCACGCCATTGGCGACGACCGGGCCGGAAGTGTTGGACACGAGATCGGTGCCCTGGCCGCGATCGACTTCCCAAGCCAGCTGGCCGGTCTTCATGTCGAGGGCGACGAGGAAGTTGTCCCAGCTCATGAAGTAGAGATGGTCGCCATAGATCGAGATACCGCGCTTGCGGTCGCCGAGCGAGTGAAGCGTGTTGGTATCGGGCAGGCGGCGGCGGTACTGCCAGATCAGATCGCCGGTCACCGCGTCGAGCGCCTGGATGGTGTCGCCGGGATTGGCGATGAACATGATGCCGTCATAAACGATGGGCGAAGACTGCATCGGGCCGGCCTCGAGGCCGCGCGACCAGACCATCTGCAGGGAGCCAACGTTTTCATCGTTGATCTGTTCGAGCGGGCTGAAGCGGTAATTGTCCACCGCGCGGCCATAGGCCAGCCAGTCGCCATCGTCCGGGCTGGCCAACATTTCGTCGGTCACCGGGGCCAGGCTGTTGATGTCGGATTGGGAAAGCGCGGGGGTCGACACCAGTCCCAGCGCCGTCGTCCCCGCAAGGACGAGTTTCAAAAGATGAGAAGCCAATGCCTCACTCCCTCTAAAGAGCAGGTTGCCCTGCATTATGGGGAAGCCGGCCCTCCGACTTCCCTCAAATCGATTGATCGAAACCGGCCTTACGGGGTCGGCACGACCATAATGGCCGCAAGCGCTTCGTCGGTGCCTTCGAGTTCGGTATCGCCCTCGGGCGCGCCGTGCAGCTGCAGCAGATAGGCGACGATGTCGGCGTATTCCTGATCGGTGAACCAGCCGGCATTGCCCGGAGGCATGTTGGCGCGCATGTAATCGTAATAATCAAAGAGCGGCCGGTCGGCATATTTGTTGTCGAGCGTGTAGCCGATGAGGCCCGGAGCCGCAGAGGAACCGCGTGCCGTGTTCGAATGGCACGACGCGCAATCGGAGCCGAAGAAACCCTGGCCGCGTTCGGCCTGCGCGGCGGTATAGACGCCATCGAAAATCGTGCGTTCGCCACCGGCATCGGCCGCGGCGTCTTCACTGCCCGCTTCGTCGGCCGTTTCGTTGGCTTCGGCCTGCGCGACTTCAAGCGCCGCGCGTTGTTCGGCCGACATGTTGTCAAACGCGACAGACGTGCCTGCAAGCGCAGCGATGCCTGCTGCGACGAGCACGGTCCGACCCAGACGGCGCAGACCAATGGAGTCCAACATACTCAAATCCTTCAATTTCATGAGGCCAGAAATAATCATCCCTCCTCGCCGGCGGCCGATTTTGGTTCGGCCTTTTCCGGCGTGCCCTATATGCGCGCAATTGTCGCTTGCGACAGATCGGCAAGTGACAAGGCGTCGCACGTGAAATGGCATTTCACAAAAACCGATGGGCCGCAAGAGGGTATGTCAATTTGAGTAGAATGGCCGGAATGAGCGCGAAATTGTCCGTTCTTACTGCGTAATCCCGTTGAATAACGCGGGTTTTTCGCGATTTTGGCGAAGATGTGGCGCCACCCGAAGTTCGGATTCGACGAAAGTCTAATGGCCGGCTTGTCTCGAACCGAGCAGGTGTGACACGATGACGCTGCTCGATACGGGGGGAAGCATGAGCTCGTTCAAGCCGGTGGCCGCGCTATCGCGCGGCCTTGCGATATTGCGGCTTCTCAATGAGGAAAACGAAGCGACGGTCGGCACCCTTCATACGCGGTCCGGGCTCGACAAGGCGACCATCGTGCGCATGCTCGAGACCCTTGAACTGGATGGATACGTCACCCACTCCGAAACGGGTCATCTCTGGCGGCCTACCGGGCTCACGCTCACATTGTCGGGAGGGTATTCGGCGGTGCGGGAGATGGGCAGGCTCGTGAGCCCGGTCATGGCCGCGAGCCGGGAAATCCTTAAATGGCCCGCCTCGTTCGCCATTTTCGATCGCGACGCCATGATCGTCGCCGATATGACGCATGATTTGCGCGGCATGATGGTGTCGCGCCACCCAAGCCATCGGCCGCCGATGCTGACCACCTCGCTGGGGCGGGCCTATCTCGCCTTCATGGAAAAGGACGACCGCGAGGCGCTGCTCGAGCGGCTGCGCCTCAACCCGGCCGGCTGGAACCGCATCATGCTCGAACCCGGACATGTCGAAAATCTGGTCGCCGACATCCGAAAAAAGGGTTACGCACTGGGAGACGCCCAATACATTACGGCCACGTTCGGCGGGGATATCTGGGCGATCGGCGTGCCGGTCATGGGCAAGAACAGGCTCTATGGCGCGCTGGGGTTGATGGTGCTTCGGCGGGTGATCGGCCCCGAGGAGGGCGTCGCCGATCTCGCCCCGCGCCTTCTGGACGTGGCGCCGCGTTTTGCCGAGGCGCTGGGAGGATGACGATGGCACGGTGGGTCTTTAGCTCGGTTCTGGCGGCCATCTTGCTGGTCACGGGCGCCCTGGCGCACGATATAGCCGGCCAGTGGGAGGTGGGGCCTAGCGGTCCGCAGCCGCGCTCGGAAATGGCCGTGGTTCAGGAGGGACGGAAAGCCTATCTCATTGGAGATTACAACGGCGCGCGCGAGGTGCTCATCTATGATCTCGACGAGCAAAGCTGGACGGTAGGTCCCCCCTTTCCTCATCCGGTCCACCACCCCATGGCCGCCGCGCTCGATGGCCGGGTCTATGTGTTCGGCGGCTATGTAAACGGCTGGGAAGCGAGCGACGCCGTCTGGGTCCTCGATATCGCGACCCTCACATGGACCGAGGGCGAAACCATGCCCGCGCCACGCGCCGCGGGCGGGGCGGCGGTGATCGAGGGGCGCATCCATGTGGTCGCGGGTTCCGTCTCGGGCGCGGTCAATGTCGATACCCATGAGATATTCGATCCGGCCTCGGGCATCTGGCAGGCGGCAGCGCCCATCCCCACGCCGCGTGATCATCTGGGCGTGGTCGCCATCGATGGCCGGATCATTGCCCTGGGCGGCAGGGTGGACGGGGACCCTGCCTTCAATCTAGACACGGTGGAAATCTACGATCCGGCCACCGATGCCTGGAGTACGGGCACGCCGATGCCGACAGCCCGGAGCGGGGTCGCAGTCGCCGTTCTCGACGGCAAGGCCTATGTGCTGGGCGGCGAAACGCGGCAAATGACGTTCGACGCCGCCGAGGCCTATGATCCGGCCGCCGACGAGTGGCAGACGCTCGCGCCCCTGCCCACGGCGCGCCACGGGTTCGGGGCCGCCGCCTATGACGGCGCAATCATCACGCTGATGGGCTCGCCCATTGCGGGCGGGGACCGGTCGGTGATCGTTGAAAGGTTCGAGCCGGCGTTAAAACCATAAGCCCGACACCAAATCGCCCGATTGCGCAATGTTGAGGCAATCCGGCAGCCATAGGATGAGCATGCCGCATCGGAAACGAAGCGGCGTCAACTGTGGAGACTAAAAATGCAAAAGACTTCAAAAATTCTTGCTGTTGCCCTCGCCCTCGGTACGCTTCCCGCCGCTGCCTTTGCGCAGACGCCGGTCGGCACCGTCCATGTAACCGACGCGGGCATGCCTGCCGTAATCGACTATTGTGAAGAGCTTGCGACAATGAGCCCCTGGGATGGCTTCAACCATCGGCCGAGCCACGCCCAGACGGTTGCCTCGGGCATTTATCTCCAGTCCATCCAGCTCGCCGATTGCCAGCGCGCCGGCCTCGTCTGATCGGGTGTGACCCGTTTAGGGCCTCAATCCAAGCACCGCAAAAGGCCAGGTTTTCGGACCTGGCCTTTTCCTTTGTGCGTCAGGCCTCTTCGGCCGTATCGAGCGGCAGCGTGATGATAAAGGCGGCGCCGCCCAGTGCCGAATCGGCGACCCTGATCGCCCCCCTGTGGCGCAGCACGATTTCCTGCACCAGATTGAGCCCCAACCCGGCGCCCCTGGCGCTCGGCTTGACCCGATAAAAGGGATCGAAGATCCGCGTTCTCTGCTCGGGAGGAATGCCGGGCCCGTTGTCGCTTACCGTCACCGTGCCCGCGGCGCCCACGCTGACGATGATCCTGGCTCCGGCTCCGGCATGGGTGATGGCGTTCTGGATCAGATTGGTGACCGCCCGGCTCATCGCCACCCGATCCCCCCGCACCACGACATCTTCGGACTCGCTCTCGAACGATATTTCGTCGTTCGCCGCGATGACCAGCGGGGCGACGTCGGCGGTGGCGGTTTCGGCCAGTTCGACAAGATCGAACGTGCCGAAATTGGATTGCCCCATATCGATGCGCTGCAGGTCGAGCAATTGGTCGGCGAGGTTGGACAATCTGGCCACGTCGAGCAGCAATTGCTCGCGCTCGGTGCCCGGCGGCAGCAGATCGATGCGCATCTGCAGGATTGCGATGGGCGTGCGCAATTCATGGGCGGCGTCGGCCATGAAGCGCTGGCGCCGTTCGATGCCATCGTCGAGACGGGCCAGCGCGGCGTTCACCGCCCGCACCAAGGGGCGGATCTCCTCGGGGATTTCCCGCTGGGAAAGCCGCACTCCGCTCTGGTCGACATCGATATGCCCCGCCTCTTCGGCCGCGCGGCGGAGGCCGCGCAATTCGCGCTGCAAGGTCATGGGGATGACGATGATCAGAACGAGGCTGAGGGCAGCCGAGAACCCGACGAAATAGCGGTTGGCCAGCAAGAGCCCCAGCGATACCCCCTCGAAACGCGGCCCGCCTCCGGTCGCGATATGGACCCAGCCGGCCGCGGTCGGCGCCTGGCGCACGATGGCGGGGTTAAGGTTGTCGGGATGCTCGTAATTGCCGAAATCGGCGAACGACACATAGATGATGTTTTCGATGGCCGGGGCGAATTCGGGCGGTATCGGCCCCTCGCTGACGCTACCGTAATCCTCGTTGACGACGTGGAACCAGAACGCGGGATAGGCATCGTGCACCGCGTTGAGGTCCTTGGTGGGCGTCATGCTCAAAACGCCGTCCTCGACCTCGACGGCATCGGCGATGGTCTTGACCACCCGATCGTCGAGCCCCACCCCCGAGGCGAAGCGCGAAATGGGGATCGAAGCGATCAGCGCGAAGACCACGAGGGTCAAGACCTGCCAGAGCACCAGTTTCCGGGTCAGCCTGAAGGTCAGCGAATGCCAGCGTTCCCGGATCATTGCATGGCCCGGAGCAGATACCCTATGCCGCGTATGCCGTGGATCTGCACGCCGGCCGGGGCCAGCTTGCGCCGCAGCCGCGAGATATGGGCATCGAGCGCGTTCGAGGCGATGTCGTCGTCAAAGCCATAGACGGCCTCTTGCAGGGCGTCGCGCGACACCGTCCGCCCGGCCCGGCGCATCAGCGCTTCGAGCGCCAGAAGCTCGCGCCGGGGCAATTCGACGGCCTTGCCATTGATCTTGACCTGCCGGTGCTCGGATTCGAACTCAATGCCGCCCACGGTCAGCGCGTCGTGATTGACCTGAGCGGGCCGGCGTAGCACGGCGCGCAACCGGGCCAGCAGTTCGTCGGTCGAAAAGGGCTTGGCCAGATAGTCGTCGGCCCCCGTATCGAGCCCGATCACGCGGTTGTCGAGCGAGCCGAGCGCCGAGAGCACGATGATGGGGATCGAAGGGTTGATCTTGCGCAGCTTTGGGATCAGCGACAAACCGTCGCCATCGGGCAGCTTGCGGTCGAGCAGCACGGCGTCATGAACCTTGGCAAGGCAAGCCTCCTCGGCGAGGGCGAGATTGCTGGCGTGATCGACGACAATATGGTGCTTTGCGAGCGCCGCGTTGAGCAGCGTCGCCATGGCATCTTCATCTTCGACCAGCAAAATACGCATTGTCCATTCCTTATGTGGCCAGCAAAAGATAACGACGTTGCGCCAACATTGCGGTTTATTGCAATGTTGCGGCAATCCAATACCACCACACAGACGCCCTTAACGATTATCGCGATAAAGATCGACAATGACCGACCAGACACAAAACAATAATCTTCCGCGATCGAGAAAAAATCGGTGGCGCTGGGTGCTCCTGGCGCTCCTCGCCGTCGTCGCGATCGGCGCGGGCGCAATCCTGACCGGGGTATGGGACATATCGGAGGCGGCCGATGCCGAAGCGCCGGTGGCGCAGGCCGAGCCGGTCAGCACCGAGCCGCGCGTCATGCAGCTCCATCCCAGCGAAGTCCATACGGTCGAGCGGGGCGACCTCACAGCGACGCTCAATTTCACCGGTACCATCCAGCCCGCGCAGTCCGCCGACATCTCCGCCCAGGTCTCGGGCATCGCCACGGCGGTCAACGTCAGGTCCGGACAGGCGGTCGCGGTGGGGCAGGTTCTGGCCCAGATCGATATCCGCGATCTCCAACTGCAGCTCCGCCAGCAGCAAGCGACGCGCGATTCGACCGAAATCCAGCTCGAAGCGGCCCAGCAATCGCTCGACCGGACCCGCTCGCTGGCCGACCGGGGCCTTACGCCCCAGAGCACGCTTGACGCTGCGATCGCCGAGGTGGACGGGCTGGAGGCGAATCTGGTTTCGCTCGAATCGCAGGTCGAACAGGTGCAGACCAATATCGAGCGGGCCACCATCAAGGCTCCTTTTTCGGGAATCGTTTCGGCCCGCATGGTCGAGCCCGGCCAGGTGGTTTCGAGCGGCACCGCGCTTTTTTCGATTGTCGATCTCAGCCGCGTAACCGTCGATGCGCTGGTGCCGCTTTCGGGTGCCGCGCTTGTTCAAACCGGGCAGACGGCCTCGCTTTCGGTGCAGGGGCTCGACGATCTCGCTCTTGAAGCGACAGTGGACCGCATCAGCCCGATTGCCGTCGAAGGCACGCGGTCGTTCACTGCCTATCTGACCCTGGACAATCCCGAGGGCCGGTTGCGCGGCGGCATGTTCGTCACCGGCCGGATCGTTACCGCGTCTTCACCCGACGCCCTTGCCGTGCCCTCGCGGGCGCTGTTGGGCGAAGAAGATGCCCGTTACGTCCTGGTCGTCGAGGATGGCGAGATCGTGCGCAAGGACGTCGAAGTCGCCCAGGTCTGGACGCGTCTCGACCGCGTCGAGATCGCCAGCGGAATCGAGGACGGCGATACCGTCATCTCCATGCCCCTGAGTGGGCTCGAGGCCGGCCAGCCGGTTGCGATCGAGGGCTAAACCATGTTTTTGACGCGCATCAGCGTAGGCCACCCCGTCTTTGCGACCATGATCATGGTCGCGATCATGGTGTTCGGCCTCAACGCCTTCAGCAATCTTCCGATCGAATCGACCCCGGAAGTCAATTTCCCGGTGGTTGCGGTTCTCACTCCCTATACGGGCGCCGCGCCCGAGGCTGTCGAAACCGAGATCACCGAACCGATCGAGGATATCGTCTCCACGCTCTCGGGCATCGAAGCGATCACCTCGACCTCGACCTCGGGCCATTCCACGGTCATCATCCAGTTCACGCTCGAAACCCAGAGCATCCAGGCCGCCCAGGAAGTGCGCGACCGTATCGCGGCGGTTTCGCTTCCCGATGGCGCCGATACGCCCCAGGTTCTGCGGTTCGATCCCAACGCGATGCCGGTCATCTCGCTGGCGCTCAGCGGGCAGGGTCTGGCCATGACCGACCTCACCCGTCTGGCCGAGGACGTTGTTTCTCCAGCGCTCACCAATGTCGACGGTGTGGGCAGCGCCACCGTCGTGGGTTCGATCGACCAGCAGGTCGATATCCTGATCGATCTCGATCGGCTCAACGCCTACAATATCGGGGTGTCCGAAGTCGTCTCCGCTTTCCAGAGCGACAACATGACGATGCCGGCCGGCTCGATCGTGGATGGCGCGCTGGTGCAGACCATCCAGCTCAATACCGAGCTCGAGAGCTTCGACGATTTCCGCGATGTCGTCGTCTCCTCCCAGGGCCAGGAAATCGTGACGCTGGGCGATGTGGCCGAAATCGTGCCGGGCGAATCGGAGGCCAGCGGGCTGGCGCTGCGCAATGGCGAGCCGGCGCTGGCGATCAACGTCTCCAAGGTCGATGGCGGCAACACCGTGGGGATCGCCCAGGCGATCCGCGCCATCGTTGCCAATCTCAATACCGATCCGGCGCTCGAGGGTGCCAGCGTCGATATCCTGCAAGATACCGCCGAACAGATCGAATCGGATTATCACACGCTCGAAGCGACGCTGATGGAAGGCGCGTTTCTCGCCGTCGTCATCGTCTTTTTGTTCCTCAATTCATGGCGCTCGACGGTGATCACCGCGCTCACCCTGCCCATCGCGATCCTGGGCACGCTCGCCGTGATTTCCATGCTGGGCTTCACGCTCAACGTCATGACCATGCTCGCACTCACGCTCTCGATCGGTATCCTGATCGACGACGCGATCGTGGTGCGCGAAAATATCACGCGACACTTGCATATGGGCAAGAACCATTTGCAGGCGGCACTCGACGGCACCAATGAAATCGGGCTGGCCGTTCTTGCGACCACGTTTTCGATCTGCGCGGTTTTCCTTCCGCTGGCCTTCATGGAAGGCATCGTGGGGCAGTTCTTCCTTCAGTTCGGCGTCACCGTTTCGGTCGCGGTGCTGATCTCGCTGTTCGTGGCCTTCACCCTCGATCCGATGATGTCGAGCGTCTGGTACGATCCGGCGTCCGATCCCAATGCCAAGCGCGGCTGGTTCAGCCGGGTGATCGGCAAGTTCGAGGAAGGGTTCGAGTGGGTCGGGAAACGCTACACGGGCGTTCTGGGCTGGAGCCTGCGCCACCGCATTCTCACCATGCTCGCGGCGCTGGGTATCTTCATCTCGAGCTTTTTCCTCGTGCCCATGGTCGGCTTTGAATTCATTCCGTCCAATGATGCGAGCCTCGTCAACGTCACTGTGGAAACCCCGGTCGGGTCCTCCCAGGATTATACCGCCCTCAAGGCGCGGCAGGTCGAGACCATCGCGCGCGGCATCGACGGGGTGGAAAGCACCTATACCAACGTCAATTCGGGCCAGGCGTCGGGCGAGAACCAGGCGACCATCGCGGTCAATCTGGTCGAGCCTGCCGAACGCGCGCTCAGCGACAGCCAGACGCTGGAGGTGATCCGCGATGCGGTGGCCGCCATTCCGGGGGCTGATATAACGCTGGCCACTGGCGGCGGTCTGGGCATGGGCGGTAGCCCCATCTCCATCAATCTGCGCGGCGGTTCGGTCGATACCCTCAACCAGGCAGCCGAAATGGTTGCCGCGGCGATCGAAGCGGTGCCCGGCACCATCGATGTGGGGCTTTCAGTGCAGCAGGCCCAGCCCATGCTCGATATCGTCATGAACCGGCAGGCGGCGAGCGATCTGGGGATCACCGCCCAGCAAGTGGGCACGGCCATGAGCGTGATGATCGCCGGGGAAACGGCCAGCGAATGGACCAACCCCGCCGGGGATCGCGTCGATGTCGTCGTGCGTCTTCCCGAAAACCAGCGGTCCGACACCAGTGAGCTTCTGGACATGCCGGTGGCCCAGCAATCGACGGGTTCGGTTCCCGTTTCGGTGGCGCTCGGTCAGGTGGCCGACATCAACGAGACGTTCGGCCCCAACGAGATCGAGCGCGAGGCCCAGCAGCGCCAGGTGACGGTTTCGGCCAATGTGTCGGACCGTATCCTGGGCGAAGTGGTCGCCGATGTGGACACGGCCATCGCAGCGCTCGACCTGCCGGCGGGCGTGGTAATCGACCAGGGCGGCGACGCCGAAATGCTGGCCGATACCACTTCGAGCATGGCTTCGGCGCTCGTCATGGCCATCGTCTTCATCTATCTGGTGCTGGCCAGCCAGTTCGGCAGCTTCCTGCAGCCCATCGCCATCATGATGGCGCTGCCGCTGTCGCTGATCGGCGTGTTGCTGGGGCTGATGGTGGGCGGCTCGACGCTCAACATGTATTCGATGATCGGCTTCATCATGCTCATGGGTCTGGTGGTCAAGAACGCCATCCTTTTGGTCGACAACACCAACCAGCGCATGCGCGAGGGGCTCTCGATCAAGGAGGCCCTGATCGTGGCGGGCGGAACGCGTTTCCGGCCGATCATCATGACCACGCTGGCGATGATCTTCGGCATGCTGCCGCTCGCCCTGGCGCTGCATCCGGGCTCCGAGCAGAACGCGCCCATGGCCCATGCGGTGATCGGCGGGCTGATCAGCTCGACCCTCCTGACGCTCCTCGTCGTGCCGGTGATGCTGACCTATGTCGACTCCTTCGGCCGGTTCGTGCGGCGTTTCCTGCCCAAAGCGCCTGACGATCACGGTCACGAGGAGGCCAAGACGGAGCAGCCGGCTTAGCCCAACCTTCATTCAGTTGCTGGTGGCGGAAAACAGAGTCGTTGCTCGTGGATATCCTGCTGCTGGACCCCGGGAACAAGTCCCGGGGTGACACGGTGGAGGGGGAGCGCAGCCATGCCACACCTCAGCCTGTCATTCCGGGACTTGTTCCCGGAATCCAGTCTCAGCGCCTGCCAATATCCAAGCGTTCATGGCAAGGGCTCAGGTCGCCGGGATTAACGCCTCGACCTCGGAAAGGTGTGCCGCTTCAGCGGCAGGCTTGTCCCATCTTATGCGATTGATGCGCGGAAAGCGCAGCGCGACGCCGGATTTGTGCCGCGTCGAGGCTTGGGCGCTGTCGAAGGCCACTTCGAACACCAAAAGCTTTTCCACTTCCCGCACCGGCCCGAAACTGGCGATGGTGTGCGAGCGCACCCATTTGTCGAGGTCTTTCAGTTCGGCATCGGTAAAGCCGAAATAGGCCTTGCCGATCGGCACCAGCTCATTGCCCCGCCACGCCCCGAAGGTGAAATCGGAATAAAACGACGACCGCTTGCCGTGCCCGCGCTGGGCATACATCAGGACGGCGTCGACGAGGTTGGGATCGCGCTTCCATTTGTACCAGATGCCGCTGGGCCGGCCCGGCACATAGGGCGCCGATTTCAGTTTGATCATCACGCCTTCGTACCCGCTCTCGTCGGCTCCCCTGCGCCTGATCGCGCCCAGATCGCCCCAGCCTGAAAATTCGAGGGTCTGCGACAGATCCAGCCGTGTCTGCGGCATTGCGCCAAAGAACGCTTCGAGCCGCGCGCGCCGTTCGGTCCAGGGGAGGGCTCGGATATCGACATTGCCGTCGAACAGCATGTCATAGACGCGCATGAAGGCGGGATGATCGGCCATCAGCTTCTCGCTCGCCGTCTTGCGGTTCAATCGCTGCTGGAGGGCGTTGAAGGGCGCCGGTTCGAAATCATGGCCCACCAGCAATTCCCCATCGAGCACCCCGTGCCCGAAGGCGTTCTCGATCAGATCGGGAAAGGCCGCCGCGATATCGTCGCCGGTGCGCGAAAACAGCGACGCCGTTCCCTCTCCCAGAATGAGCTGCACCCTGATCCCGTCCCATTTCCACTCGGCGGCGAAATCTTTGGGGTCGAGCGCGGCAAAATCCTTGGTCTCGTCGATGGGGTTGGACAGCATCAGCGGATGAAACCGCGTCGCGTGATCGACCGCGGGCATCGCCGCCCGTCCTTCGAGCCAGGCGAACAAATCCTCGTAGGGCATTTTGAGCCCGTGCCAGACCTCTTCGATATCCTTGAGATCGGTCCCGCTCATCTCGGCCAGCGCCGTCTTGGCCAGCCGCGCCGAAATCCCGATGCGTAGCGCACCAGTGGTCAGTTTGACCAGCGCCCAGCGCTCGTTGATCTCGGCGCTGGTCAGAAGCCCGGCGATCAAACCCGGCAGTTCCGATTTGGCCGTTGTGTTGAGGATTTCCACCAGTTCGGACAAACGCGGCAGCGGTTTCGTGCCACCCCTATGTGGCCAGATCAGCGCGATCGTCTCGCCCAGATCGCCGACATAGTCATAAGAGAGCGCGAAAAGATGTGCGTCGACCTCGCCCAGCACCACCTCCTTGAGCCGTGCGGGTTTCACCGCATCGAAGCTCAGCGCCCCGGTTAAAACCGCCAGCGCATACCCGCGGTCGGGATCGGGGGTCGCGGCAAAATACTCGGTCAGCGCCGCGATTTTCCTATTACGCGACGGGGTCAGCGCCAAGGTTTCGAGCAGCCGGGCGAAGGCTTTCATTCCTCCTCCCCCTCGTCCCCATAGCCCTGAATGTTGAGCGGTTCGGCCACCAGCCCGTTCTTGCGGCACTGATAGACCAGCGCATCCTCGCGCCCATGGGTCACCCAGATCGTCTGCGCCCCGGTATCGGAGATGGTCTGCAACAGTTCGGGCCAGTCGGCATGATCTGAAATCACCAGCGGCAGCTCCACGCCCCGCTGACGCGCCCGCTGCTTGACGCTCATCCAGCCCGAGGCCATGGCGAGCACGGGATCAGGCAGCCTTCGGCTCCAGCGATCTTTCAGCGCCGAAGGCGGGGCGATGACCACGCCGCCGGTCAGCTCGGCCTTGCCCGCATCGGTCGCGTGCCGTAGTTCGCCCAGCGCGATGCCGCGTTCCTCGTACAGCGCGCACAGCCGCAACATCGCGCCATGCAGGTAGATCGGCGCGTCATACCCCGCCTCACGCAACAGCGAAATCACCCGCTGCGCCTTGCCCAGCGCGTAGGCCCCGATCAGATGTGCCCGCTCGGGATGGTCGCGCATGGAGGCGAGCAGCCGGGCGATCTCGTCGGCGGGATGGGGGTGCTGGAACACCGGCAGGGCAAAGGTCGCCTCGGTGACCAAGAGGTCGCAAGGCACCAATTCGAACGCCTGCGCCGTCCTGTCGGGCAGGCGTTTGTAATCGCCTGTCACCACAACGCGCTGGCCACCCTGTTCGATCAGCACCTGCGCCGAACCCAGAATGTGCCCCGCCGGATAGAGCGTGATCGTCACCTCGTCGATCCCGATCCGCTCGCCATACTCCACCGCCTGGAACGCTCCGGCGCAATCGTCCCCATAGCGGGCCCGCATGATGGCGATGGTGTCGGCGGTGGCCAGCACCTTGCCGTGGCCGGACCGGGCGTGGTCGGCGTGCCCATGGGTGATGATGGCCCGTTCGCGCGGCATCACCGGATCGACATAGGTGTCGATGCGCTTGATATGGAGGTTGCGGTCGAGGATCGGGGTGGCTGCGAGCATGGGCCTTAAACGTTACTTGCGTCACTTCGGTTCAGCGAAATCAAGCCGATTGACTCTTGGTTTGTTCTGAGTCCAAATAGAACAAACAAGGAACATATGAGCATGGACAGAGCATTTCAACTGGGTGCGCTGCGGCAGGCTCTCGTGAGGCTCGATCCAGGCATTGAGGCCGGGCAGCATGGCGTCTTCACCCTGGGCGCCAGCCCGGTCGATGCCGCTTTGGGGGGCGGGCTGGCGCGAGGCGCGGTGCATGAAATCTACCCCGGCCACGCCGCCGATATCGCGGCGGCGGCGGGGTTCGTTATGGGGCTGGCCTTGCGCGCCGCCCCAAAGGCGCCGCTCCTTTGGGTGCGGCACAGGCGGAGCGAGATCGAGACGGGGACGCTCTATGCCCAGGGGCTGGCCGAGATGGGCGCGGCGGCCGATCGGCTGGTCGTGGTGCATGTGGACGCCGTCACCGACGGTTTGCGGGCAAGTCTGGAAGGATTGCGATGCCCGGGGCTGGGGGCGGTGATTTTTGAAAGCTGGGGAGCCTCGAAACATCTCGATCTGACCGCCAGCCGCAGGTTTTCGCTCGCGGCCCAGGAGAGCGGGACGACGGGATTGCTCCTGCGGGCGATGACCGAGCCCGAGCCGAGCGCGGCCGCAACGCGCTGGCAGGTGGAGGCGGCGCGGTCTTCCGATCCTCTCGGCCTTGTTGGACGGGCGACGTTTTCCGCTCGCCTGCTGCGCCGGAGGAGCGGACCCTCGGGCTGGCGCTGGAATCTGGAATGGAACCATGAAACCCTTGGATTTGCACAAACCCAGGCGCTACCTGGCGCTGTGGTTGCCCCTCATCACGACAGACCGGCTGCGGCGCTCGGCGATCCGGGCTGGGCAAAAACCGGCTGACCATCCGCTGGTCGTCGTCGCCCGAAAGGGCAATATCCTGACCCTGGCGGGGGCCGATGCCAATGCGCGTCAAAAGGGTTTAAGGCCCGGCCTCGCCTTTGCCGACGCCAGGGCGCGGGTGCCCCAGCTCGACGTCGTCGAGCACGACGAGAAGGCCGATGCCGATCTTCTGGAAAGACTGGCCGATTGGTGCGACCGCTACAGCCCGTTCGTCGCCACCGAGCCGCCCGACGGCATCGTCTGCGACATCACGGGCGTGCCCCATCTGTTCGGCGGAGAGGCCGAACTGGTCGCCGATATGAAAATCCGGTTGCAGGCCCAGGGGTTTGCCACCCGCATCGCCATTGCCGGCACGCCGCGCGCGGCGCGGGCGCTGGCCCGCTTCGGCAAGGGCGGTATCGTCCCCTTGGGCGCCGAGGCGCAGGCTCTGGCCCGCCTGCCGGTCGAAGCGCTCGAATGCGGCGAAAAGACCAGCCTGGGCCTGCGCCGGGCCGGGCTCACCACTTTGGCTCATCTTGCAGCCCGCCCCAGAAAGCCGCTTGCGGCGCGGTTCGGCGATGAGATCACGGCGGTTCTCGCCCAGATCCTGGGGGAGATCGACCGGCCGATCACCCCGCGCCGTCCCCTGCCGGTGTTTACGGCCGAGCAGCGCTTCGCCGATCCCATCGGGCTCATGGACGATATCGTTTTGGCCCTTGCAACGCTCTCGGAAACCCTCTGCGAGAAGCTCGACCGTCACGGGCAGGGCGGGCGGCAATTCGAGGCGGCATTCTTCCGCGCCGATGGGCAGGTCGTCCGCATCGAAGTGTTGTCGGGCCAGCCGCTCAAGACGGCGGCAACGCTCACCCGGCTGGTGGAGATGCGTCTGGAAGCCCTCGTCGACCCGCTCGATCCGGGATTCGGGTTCGACATGATCAGGCTTTCGGCGCTGGCGGGCGACGATGTGACGGCGCTGCAGGGCGGACTCGATGGCAAAGCGATCGTGGACATCGAAGTGCGCGATTTGATCGACCGGTTGAGCGCGCGGTTCGGGGCGGGCTCTGTGCAGCGATTTATTGCCAATGACAGCCATCTGCCCGAGCGGGCCGCCAAATCCATCCCAGCGATTTCCGATGAAAACCCGAGTGGAGCCTGGCGAGAGGCGAGGCCGTTCGGCGTTCCCACCCGGCCCCTGTTTCTTTTTTACCCGGCCCCCGCCATCGAGGTGATCGCCGAAGTCCCGCACGGGCCGCCGCGCAGATTCCTGTGGCGGCGGGCTTGGTTCGATGTCGTTTCGGCCGAGGGGCCCGAACGCATAGCGCCCGAATGGTGGCGCAAGACCAGCGACACGCGCGAGCGCGATTATTTTCGCATCGAGGATGCGGCGGGGCGGCGCTTCTGGGTGTTCCGCTACGGGTTCTACGGCAGGGGCACAGAGCCGGTGCGCTGGTATCTGCATGGGGTCTTTCCATGAGCTTTTATGCCGAACTGGCGACCATGACCAATTTCTCCTTCCTGCGCGGCGCCTCGCACGCCCAGGACATGGTTCTCACAGCCCTGCTGCTTGGCCACAAGGGCATCGGCATCGCCGACCGCAATTCGGTGGCCGGGGTGGTGCGCGCTTTCGCGGCGCTCGAGGATTTGCGCAACGGTGTCCGTCTCGTCGACAAGGTGCGCGAAGGCTCGGGGCCGGGAGAATACGTCCTGGTCGAACGCCACCCCGATCTTGATTTTTCCTTCACCATGGCCGAGCTGCAAGCCCAAGCGAAACACTTCAAACTCGCGGTCGGCGCGAGGCTAGTCTTTGTCGATGGAACGCCCGACATCATCGCTTATCCGCAGGATCTGGCGGGGTGGGGCAAGCTCTGCCGGCTTCTGACGCGCGGCAATCTCAAGGCGAAAAAGGGCGAGTGCATTCTCACCCTTCCCGATCTGGTTTTCGCCGCGTCGGGGCTGAGTCTCATCGTGATGCCAGATGGTGAAAAACCGGGTCTGGAAAAGGCGCTGAAAGAACTCTCCCGCGTCTCGGCCATCCTCTGGCTGGGGGCGAGCATGGGGCATGGGAGCAATGATCTGCGCCGCCTCCACGATCTGCGCCTCCTGGCCCAGGCTCATGGGGTGCCGCTCCTGGCCACCAACGACGTGCTTTACCATGCCGCCGGGCAGCGCGATCTGCACGATATCCTCACCTGCATCCGCGAGGGCGTGACGATCGAGAATGCCGGCACGCGGCTGGAGGCCAATGCGGAACGCCATCTCAAGACGCCAGAGGAAATGGAGAGGCTGTTTCAGTCCTGCCCCGACGCCATCGCCCAGACCGGGGCGCTGCTGCAGACCATCGATTTTTCGCTCGATCAATTGCGTTACCAATATCCTCAGGAGCCTGTGCCCAAAGGCTGGACCCCGCAGGCCTGGCTTGAAGAAATCACCTGGCGGCGGGCGGAATTGCGCTATCCCGAAGCGATACCCGAAAAGGTCAGGGCCCAGATTCGGGGCGAACTCGCCCTGATCGGGGAGCTTCAATACGCTACCTATTTTCTGACCATTTTCGATATCGTGGAAGTGGCTCGAAGCAAGGGTATCCTCTGTCAGGGGCGCGGGTCGGCGGCCAATTCGGCGGTGTGCTACGCGCTGGGGATCACGGCGGTCGACCCGGCCGAACATCAACTGCTGTTCGCCCGGTTCCTCTCGAAAAACCGGGGCGAGCCACCCGATATCGACGTGGATTTCGAGCACGAGCGGCGCGAGGAGGTGATCCAGCACATCTACGAGACCTATGGCCGGCACCGGGCGGGGATCGCCGCGACGGTGATCAGCTATCGCCCGCGCTCTGCCATCCGCGAAGTGGGCAAGGCGCTGGGGCTGACCGAGGACATCACCTCGCGCATCGCCTCGACGGTCTGGGGAAGCTGGACCAATGAAAAACTCCCCGACAAGCACATCGAACAGGCCGGGCTCGATCCGTCCAATCCAAACATATTGCGTGCCGTGAAACTGGCGACGCGGCTTCTGGGCTTTCCGCGTCACCTTTCCCAGCATGTGGGCGGGTTCGTTTTGACCCAGAACCGGCTCGACGAGTATGTGCCCATCGCCAATGCGGCGATGGACGAGCGCACCTTCATCGAGTGGGACAAGGACGATATCGACAGGGTGGGGATGCTCAAGGTCGACGTGCTCGGGCTGGGTATGCTCACCTGCATCCGCAAGGCGTTCGAATTGATCGAAACCCATTACAAGCGGAAACTGACACTGGCCGATATCAAATCGGACAACCCCAGCGATCCGGAAGTGGCCGGTGTTTTCGACATGCTGTGCGAGGGAGATTCCATCGGCGTGTTCCAGGTGGAAAGCCGGGCGCAGATCAACATGCTGCCCAGGCTCCGTCCGAGAGAGTTCTACGATCTGGTCATCCAGGTGGCGATCGTGCGGCCGGGCCCGATCCAGGGCGACATGGTCCATCCCTATCTGCGGCGGCGGAGCGGGGACGAAGACGTCGAATATCCCGAGCCCGGCCCGCCCCATGACAAGGACGAATTGCGCACCGTTCTGGAGCGGACCGAGGGCGTGCCGCTGTTTCAGGAACAGGCCATGCAACTGGCCATGGTGGCGGCCGAATTTACCGAGGACGAAGCCAATGGCTTGCGCAAGGCCATGGCCACCTTCCGCCATAACGGCACCATCGGCCAGTTCGAAAAGATGATGGTGACGCGCATGATCGCGCGCGGGTACCAGCCCGAATTCGCCCAGCGCTGTTTCAACCAGATCAAGGGGTTCGGCGATTACGGCTTTCCCGAAAGCCACGCTGCGAGCTTTGCCAAGCTGGTCTATGTCTCGGCCTGGATCAAGAAATACTATCCGGATGTCTTTGCCTGCGCGCTTTTGAATTCCCAGCCCATGGGGTTCTACGCGCCGGCCCAGATCGTGCGCGACGCATGCGAACATGGCGTTACGGTGCGCGAGGTCGACGTCAATTCCAGCGCCCACGACAATACGCTCGAGGGGACGGGCAAATGCGCGCTCAGGATCGGCTTCAGGCAGGTCGACGGGTTTAAGTCCGATTGGGGGGAAAGGCTCGTCGCGCGACGCGGAAAGGGTTACGCTTCGGTCGACGATCTCTGGCAGCGCTCGGGCCTGCCGGCGCGGGCGTTGACGCTTCTGGCCGATGCGGACGCCATGGGCTCTATGGGGCTCGACCGGCGCGACGCCGCCTGGCATGTGCGGCGTCTGCCCCAGGACGATCCTCTGCCGCTGTTCGCTGCCGCCGAGGGGCGCGAGCTGGGCGATGAGCCCGATATGGCCCTCCCCGACATGGAGCTCTCCGAACAGGTGGTCGCCGATTACCAGACGACTCGCCTTTCGCTCAAAGCCCACCCCATGGTTTTCCTGCGCGAGAAATTCTCTGCCGATGGGGTCCTGAGCTGCAAGGCGCTCGGGGAGGTTCCGGATGGGCGCAAGGTGTTGGTCGCCGGCATCGTCCTGATCCGCCAGCGGCCCGGCAAGGGCAATGCGATTTTCCTGACCATCGAGGACGAGACGGGCATCGCCAACGGCCTGATGTGGGCCTCGCGGTTCAAGAATTACCGCGGCGAGATCATGTCGGCGCGTCTGGCGGTGATCGAGGGGGAGCTGCAAAAGAGCAAGGAGGGTGTGATTCACATCATCGCCAGCGCGGTTTACGACCGCTCCGATCTGCTCGATGGGCTGGCCCTCTCCCATCGCGTCGGCGAGGCCGCTCCCCAGCGCCTTCATGGCCATCCGCGCAACGCGCGGGTGGTGCCGAAATCGCGCGATTTTCACTGATTTGCACGAAGGGCGCACCAAACGACGAATAGGAGCGCCGATCACCTGCATTTTCGCCGATCCCGACCCGTATATGCCGGTTGTGCGAACGGTGCTAAGAGCGTTCGAAAATGGGGAGAACGCCAATGGCACAAATCGTCGGTTCGATCGACGGAGAGGACGTCCACGAGGTGGTGCTCACCTCCCAGGCGGGGGTTTCAATCGCCATCCTCACCTATGGCGCGCTGATCCGCGACTGGCGCGTTCCGGTCGGAAACGCCCTTCGGCCGGTGGTTCTGGGCTTTGACGATTTCGCGTCTTACCCCGAACACAGCCCTTATTTCGGCGCCATCGCCGGCCGTGTCGCCAATCGCATCGGCGGGGCGAAATTTACTTTGAATGGGACCACTTACACGCTGCCGGCCAATGAGGGCCCCAACCATCTCCACGGCGGCCCGGGCGGCATAGCCAAAAAAATCTGGCGCATCGCCGAGGAAAAAAACGACAGCGTAAAGCTCACCCTCACCAGCTCCGACGGGGATATGGGCTATCCAGGAACGCTCGATATTTCCGTAACTTACAGGCTTTCCGGCCATCGGCTCGATATCGATTTCACCGCCGAAACCGACAGGGCCACCCCGGTCAACATCGTCCAACACAATTACTTCAACCTCATGGGTTCGGGCGACGTCCTCGACCACCGGCTGATACTCGCGGGCGGAGCCTATGTCCAATTGGGAGAAGGACAAATCCCGACCGGCGCCATCCTGCCGGTCGCGGGAACCGACCTCGATTTTCGCGCGCCGCGCATGCTTCGCGATGGGGATGGCAAGGGCCAGAAAATCGATTTCACCTTCGTCCTCGATACCGGCCGGAAGACCGATGAGCCGGTCGCTACTGTGGAAGCGCCCGACGGGGCTTTGACGCTCAAAATTTACACCGATCAGCCTGGACTGCAGGTCTATAATGGCTGGAAACTCGAGATGAAAATGCCGGGCATCGATGGCGTTTCATATCCCCCCTTCGCGGGGCTCTGCCTCGAAGACCAGAACTTCCCCGACGCCGTCAACCACGCCCATTTCCCCTCTTCCATCGTAACGCCCGAAAAGCCTTACCGGCATTGGTGCGCCATCGAGATCGGGTAGGAAAATGCGTGCCATCGAAATCGCAGGCAAAGGCGGCCCCGAAGTCCTGAAACTCGTCGAGCGCCCGATACCCGAACCGGGGCCGGGCGAAGTCCAGATCGCAATTGTCGCCGCAGGGGTTAACGGCGCCGATCGCGCTCAAAGAAATGGCGTCTATCCCCCGCCCGAGGGGGCGTCGGACCTTCCGGGGCTTGAGGTTTCCGGCACTATCTCGCGGCTTGGCGATGGCGTAACCGGCTTTGCATTAGGCGACAGGGTCGCCGCACTCCTGACCGGCGGCGGTTACGCCCAATACTGCACCACCCCCGTCGGACAGGTGCTCTCCCTTCCCAAGAACGTCGATATGATCGCTGGGGCGGCGGTGATGGAAACGCTCGCCACCGTCTGGACCAACGTCTTTGAAGCCGGCCGCCTGGAGGCGGGGGAGACACTGCTCGTCCATGGTGGCACGAGCGGCATCGGGACGACAGCCATCCAACTGGCGAAACTGATGGGCGCAAAGGTTTTTGTCACATGCGGCAGCGCGGAAAAAGTCCGCCATTGCCTCCAATTGGGCGCCGACTACGCCATAAATTACAAGACTGAAAATTTCGCCGAAACCATCAAGAGCGAAGTCGGAGGGGTCGAAGTGATCCTCGACATCATCGGTGGTCCCTATCTCGGTGACAATATCCGATCGCTGGCGCGGGGTGGGCGGCTCGTATTCATCGCCTTCAATGGCGGACGGATGGGCGAGCTCGATATCGCCCGGGTGATGATGAACGGCCTGACGGTGACAGGATCGACGCTGAGAAGCCGACCCGTGGCCGAAAAGGCGCGGCTGGTCGCGGCAATGCGGGAAAAAATCTGGCCGCTTCTGGTATCCGGCGCGTTCAAGCCGGTGATCGATTCGTGCTTTCCGCTCGAACAGGCGGCGGATGCACACCGCCACATGGAAACGAGCGCGCATATCGGCAAGATCGTACTGACTGTCGAGGGGTGAAGGGCAAAAGCGGAGACCGCTTTTGCCGATGGTATTCTAGGACCGATCGGATGCCGAGATGGGCTTGAGCCAGAACGCCCGACGGATGCGGTTGACCTTGTCGACCTGATCACGGCTCTGGCTTGCCGCCTTGAAGCCGCTGCGGATGAACGCCACGATCAGCATCAGAAAGCCGACGCCAAGTCCCACCAGGACGGCGCGCACGATAAGACCTCGCGATTCGGCGTTGTCGGGTTCCGTGGGGGGCTGGATGATGTCCTCTTCCGATACCGATCCCTCAAGCGCTTCTTCGATGCGCAGCATGTCGGCGCGTCTTGTTTCGATATTGGTGAGAATGGTCACTATCGATTGGCCGATCTCGCCGAGCGTGGCAGCAGAGTCCGAGGCACCCGATTCCACATCGTCGGCGATACGATTGAAACGATCAAGCGTGCCTTGCAGTTCGGACACCGATGCCTCGGCCATTTGCAGCTCGAGTTCGAGAAGGTTTTGCTGGCTGGCACTCGGTGTCGAATTTTCGATCAGAGAATTGAGAATTGCCTGGAGAAGCTGCTGCGCCCCATCGGGAGTTCGTCCACTTACTTGAAGCCGATAAAGTTCAGTGCCCTCCTGTGGCGTGATCGTCAGATCTTCCTGGATGAGAGCCTGTCGTGCCCGTGAAAGCGCGCCTTCGTAACCTTCGATGTATGAACTGTTGAGGATAGCGGGGTTGAGGACTCGGGCGGAGGTCAAAAGCGCTGCATCGTCGGCATTCAACCGCACGAGAGCTTCGGAATCGTAGGAGCGGGGCGTCAAGGACCAGAGCGCGCCAAAGGCGACGAGGGCTGCAAAAATCGGTACGAGCACGAGCAGCAGCCAATTTTCAGCCAGCACGACAGCGATATCGAGGAGGCTGATTTCGTCGTTTGCCGTTTCGGTTTCCACGATCATTGTCTCCGCATGGTTCAGCGTCCTTTACGAAACGCGGTGCATGGGCGCAAGCCCGTCGATGGCATGAAAAAGAAGCGAGCACCGCTTATGGGGCGAGCCGCATGCGTTTGAGTTCGCGATCGATAAAACTATCGGGTTCCGGTGCGCGCAGCGTGCCGAGCGCGCGAGACGTGAGGGCGCTGTTCCAGATGTGGACGGAGAGGGTTTCGGGCGCAATGAAATCCTCGATGCGGCTGCCCGATTCGAGCAATCGGTCGGCTCCGCCATAATCGACCGGGTAGAAGACGTCCTTGGGCTGCACATAGGATTGCAGGCCCATGGCGGGGATATAGTGGTTGAGCGGCACCGGTCCTGTGGCACCGAACTGCATGTGATGGACCGGCAATTGTTCGCCCACCGCGCGGCGGATCACCACTTCGAAATGGCGCCAGGGAGCCAGGCCGGGCGGAATTTCGCCGCTTGTGAAAACGCGCTGCAACGCCGCCAGCAAATCGCTGCCGGCGGGGCAGGCAAAGACCGCCTGATTGACCTGGGCCTTGAACCCGTTGCGCAGGGAGGGATGATTCTCATAGCCGAAAACATAATCGGGCAGGCCTACATAAGATTTTATGCAATAGACGTCGCAATCGACCCAGATGCCGCGTTCCTGCGCCATAAGTTCGAGCCGGAACAGATCGGCAAAGACGGCCGGAGTTCGCGTACCCTTGTAAAAGAACATGCGTTCGCGCGGCAGGATCTGGGCCGCGTCGGCAAGGTCCACACCCGGAGGCACGCCATCGAGCGTTTCATAGGAAAAAAGGGTGACGCCATGTCCCTTTTCCACGAAGGACGCCAGGCAAAGACGCGCCAGATAGGTGAGCGGCCCGTGCCAGAACGAGCACACCGCAGGACGATCGGTCACACTCAACTCCTCAAGAAAGGCAGATAGCGACCGGCCCTGCGGCGCAGGCGGTGCCGGAAGAACTTATAAAAGATTCGGTTGGTCATCACATGTCGGTACATGCGGAAAAAGGCGACTTTGGACACAAGGTTCCAGGGTTTGGACCGGCCGACATAGTGAAGGTTGTAAACCTCCAGGCCTTCATGGGCAAAATCGGGGCCGATGACGTTCCATTTGGCGTCGAGGGGATAAAAATCGTCGCGGAACAGGATGTTGAGAAAATCCTGATCATAATAGATTCGATCCATGATCCCCTTTTTCGTGAAGTCGACAATGGTGTCGGCAACTCTGGCGGCGCGCCATTTTTCCATGTCGATGAGGAGCAGGCCGGCATTGAAATAAGGGTCAGCGGGATCGAAGAGATCGCGATTGTTGCGGAAGTCGCGCCCCGTGGCGATGAAGGCGCCCCAGCGCTCGGGCACGGCACCCAGGGATTTTCCCTTCAAATCGGTGGTCCAGAGCTTTTCGATGGGTGCGAGCACCATCATGTCGCTGTCGAGATAGATGAGGCGTTCGACCTCGGCCGGCAGCAATTCGTCGAAAAGCAGGCGCGCATAGACGATGTTGGTCAGCCGCTTGTCATAGGGGAGGTGCGAGATTTTTTCGTTGAAGGACGCCGATTTGGTGATGTCGTAGAATTTGAGCGTGGCGCCGAACTCGGTTTCGAGCTCGCGCAGATCGTCGATCTGGTCCTGAGGGAGGGGACGATGGCAAAGATGGAAGACGAGATCGCCGCGCCGCCGCGTATGCAGGCAGACCGAGCGCATGGTGCCGAAGGCAGGGGCCCAGAAATTGGCATCGAAGGTCAGCGCGATATGGATCGGGCCGCTTTCAAGTTCGTTCATCAAACTCGTTCCGGTGGCTCTTGCTGCAAAGCCCGTGAGTGCACCGGACAATGACGTTATGCAACATATTTATGACGGCCTGCGCCCAAGACTGCCTGCGCTTTAGCGCCCGTTTATGGCCGGGATTGGGGCAAGGTCGTAACGCGCCGCGTCGGCGTCGAGCGCTTGAAGGCGGCGCAGGGAAAAGCTTGGCGGCCTGTCGTCGTCGCGCGTCTCTTTCCAGCCGGTGTTGATCGCCTTGAAATGCCAGAACGGGGCTTCGGGCGCGGCGCGCAACAGCGTTTTGGGAACGTCGTAGATGCGGTGGACGCTGGGCTTAGCAGCAAGGTCCTGGACCCATGGGCGGCTTGGGTCGAGTGCCCATTTGTTGGCGCAGCGCGAAAGGAAGGGTATTTTGCTGGTGCGCCGATAGGCCAGATGAGGCAAGCTCAGGTTCGCCGTTTCGCTGGCGACCGGTTCGACCCAGCGCCCCTTGAGCGTTACCAGCCCGTCGGTGCTCTCGCGCGCGAAATCGAATATGGATTTGCCATCGAGCGTGCCGACCAGTTCGTCGATATCGCAATTGAGCAGACCCCGGGCACTCCCGGCAAAACGGCGCAAAGCAACATTGAGGCTCGATACCTGCAGAAAATGGGGGTAGTGGGGGCGGTCAAGGATGGCCGGGTCCTTGCGGCCGTATTTGTGCGGCCAGGAGAGGATGGCGATTTCGCCCATGCCTTCGACCGACAGGGCAGAAGCGATGTCGGCCGGGGTGTAGCGGGTCGAGCCATTGTCGAAAAAGACGCAGGCATCGGCGCCATGCAGCCGCACATGCCATCTGGCCCAGGCCGCGATCCAATCGAGATCATTGTCCTTGTTCATGGTGACCAGCACATTGCGTCCCTTGAACCGCTCGGCCTCATTGGGCCTGATTGGGAGGCCAAAGGTGAGATCGGCCAGGGCTAGCGAAATTTCCGTTGCGTTCTGGGGTACGTTTTCCAGGGCGATCAGCATCGTGGAGCGCGAGGGATAAAATCTCGCCTGCAAAGGCTCGCCCCCCCCATCGGTCGAGAAACGCGCCGTGCGGAAGAGCGGTTCGAGATTGAGCGCCGGAGGGCCGACGAGGATCACATCGCGTCCGGTTGCGTTCCGGAAGCAGTCATAGATCAACGCGCGGGATTCGAAGGTCTGGAGGAATGCGGGTGAGCGCTTGCGTTCAGGCTTGAGCGGCAGGCGGCGCAAGGATGAGTTTTCGGGGATCACGGCCGATGAGGAGGCGGGGAATGCCGGGGTTGGATTTTGCGATTGCTGCATCAATCGGCCTTTCGAACGCTGATCACCGGCCGCAATACCAGACTGGCAATGAGGCGCAAGCGCGTCAGGGGCGGGGACGGCAGTGGGTGGCGTCCTTAAGGACATCTTTTTCAACCGGCCCGGCGATCGAATAGATCTCGAGTGCGAACGGCATGGCCGAGAGCGCCAGACCGCAGAGGCGGTGGTTGAGGTCCATTATATATTGCCCGCCATCGGGAAGGGCGAAGGTGGGGACGTCGAGCGGGATGGGGGACTTCTCTCTTTTATAAAGGTCGGCGAAATGGCTGATGCTGGAGCGGTCGGGCTCGGGAACGCGGGCGAGTTTGGCGATCACCTCGCCGACGCGCATTTGGCGCATGGCCAGCCAGTGGAGAAAATGGCCGTTGATGCGGCCCAGACTGTAGCGAAAAAAGGTATGGAAGCTGTCGAGGCTCGCGGGGTCAGTGACTTGGATATGGGTGACGGGCCAGTTCTCCGTTTCGAACCGTTTCCAGTTGAACCCCACGGTGATTTCGGGAAAACGTGCCCTGAACGCCTGGGGCGAGAGGGCAGAAGGTTCCGATACCGTACTCATCGGGCCGTTCCGGCGCTCAGGGCTAAATGCAGGCGCCTTCCGAACCGCCTGAGACCGCCATCCCAGAATTTAAGATCCTTGAGTATGCGCCGGTCGACAGGCCCATCGAGCACCGCAAGGGTGAGGTGAAACGGGCGGCGGGCAATGGCCGCAGCAGTGGCGCGGTGATTGCCGTCCAGCAGCAGGAAACCGTCTGTTCCCAACCCATAAGCGGGGAGCACCATTTCGATCGGTTGGGCGTCCGGCTGGCCGAATGCCGCCACATAGCGCGTAAAGGCGCTTCTGTTCGCCGGCTCGAACTCATCGAGGCGTTCGCGCACTTCCTTGACCCGCATCGGGAAGGCGAAAGGATTTTTCATCGAACACTCGACCTGGGTCGGCGTGCCGCGATAGCAGGTGAACAGCGCATCGAGGGCGTCATGGTCTTCGATGGTTTCGAGGCTGTAGCGCGCCGCGCCGGGATCGATGCGGTCCCTGTGCAGCCGCATCTGGGTCGACAATTCATCAAAGATCGATTTTGAGTCGGACATTTGTCTCATTTTCATGACGGCTCTTGTTTCCAAGGCGACACCCGGTTCAAGCCGATGTAATCGTCATTAGCGTTTCGGGGCCGGTTGCCGTATAGGCGCCATCGTTCGATGCCAGATGCCGGGGCATCATTGGGAGATAACATGCTTTCACGATTGGGCGCCGCCCCCAATATCGCCGCCTGGATAGTCCTGGCCTCATTGCTGGTTCTGGCCAACCTCATCGGCAATGCTTCGCCCTATATCTATCTCGTCGTCCTGGTGATCGCCTGGCCGTTCCTGTTCATGGACGCCGCGGCGCGGCACGCCATGAACCGGTGGGAATCCTACGCCTATCTAACAGCATTTTTGTTCATGCTCATCGGTTTTACCTTCGCGGCGGGCGGATGGGAGCATTTCGAAAATGTGGGCAATTTCCTTCCCTATCTGCTGTTCCTTCCCGCCGTCGGGCTTTTCGACCGGTCGGCCCGGCCCGGCAACACGCTGATCATCGCCACCCTGGCGCTGATCGGGGCGATCGTTGCGGTGGGAACGGCTGTTTTCGACGTCCATATCATGGGGCACCGCCGCGCTGTGGGGCTGGTCAACACCACCAATCCCTTTGCCATGGTCTCGGTGATGTTGGGCTTTCTCTCCCTGATGGGCTTTTGGGCGATCCGGGATTGGCGGCGCTATCTGTTCTTTATCGGTCCGATCTTTGCGACCTGTGCCGTGGTGCTGGCCGGCACGCGGGCGGCCATCCTGATCGTCATGGCGCTGAGCGTCCTGTTTGCTATTTTCGTGGGCGTCAAATTGAGCAGGAAAGGGCGATCGGCGCTGGTGGGCGCGGGTGTGCTGGCGGCCGTTGCGGGCGGCGCAGCCATTGTGGCGCTGGGAGCTGACACGCGGGCCTTCCAGGCGATTGAATCGATCTATCTGTTCTTTGCCGAAGGGCAGGCCATCGATCGCTCGGTCGCCATCCGGCTCGAGCTGTATCGCGGCGGCATCATGGCGTTTCTCGATTCGCCGATCTTCGGTCATGGCTGGAGGCATCACGTCGAGGCGGCGCGTCCCTATATGGTGGACGAAAGCATCGCCCAACGTGTGGCCCGCTGGTCGCATCTTCACAATGACTACATCAATTTCGCGGCGCTGGCGGGCATCTTCGGGCTGGCCTCATATTTCATCTATCTCCTCGTCCCCATCATCGCGACGTGGAAAGCCGAGCGTGACAGCCAGTATCATGCCCGTCTCTACGGCGGTTTCGTCGTCTCAACCTGCTATGCGATTTACGGCGTTTTCGGCTCGGCGTTCGCGGCCGAGCTGCTGTTATGTTTCGGCGTGGTGTTCACCGCCGTGCTCGTCGGGTTCTGCAAGGACAGACCGCGCGTTGAATGTGCTGACGTTACATGACTGTCATATGACACGACTATGATTTCCAGGCTTTTCTAAAGCGTGCCCCGAGTCCTTTAATATTGTGGGATTTCCCGGCTGGCGAAGAGTGTTCGATATAGCTCTAGATATCTTCGCTTATTCATTAGCACCGTTCAAATCTAGTGCTTGATCTTAGGGAAGTCTTCCCCTAGGCCGTAAACTCATAAACGGGTGACAGTGGTGGCTTGATTTGATTCAAGGCT